>UQEY01000010.1 GCA_900540235.1 uncultured Eubacteriales bacterium | reverse complement strand
TCGAACCTGTGACCCTCTGCTTGTAAGGCAGATGCTCTCCCAGCTGAGCTATGCTCCCACGGATGTCGTCGTGAAGTTTTTTCTCACTTGCGACGAGTTATATAATACATCAACTCAGTTCAAAAGTCAAGACTTTTTTTCAACTTTTTTGAACTTTTTTATTTTGATGTTTGTTCAAGTAACTTTTGAATTTCTTTAGGTGTAAAAGTATAATTTTTGTCGCAGAAATGACATTCAACATTTACATCTTCGTCATCGTCAATCATTTGCTGCAATGACTCTCTGCCGGTTGAAATAAGAGCATTTTCAACCTTCGCCTTTGAGCAGTTACACCTGTACTCAATTTTGCTTTCATCAAGCTTATCAAGTTCAATACCACGCATAGCACGCTTAGCAATATCGTCAGGCGTCATACCGTTTGAAAGCATTGTTGTAACAGAATCAATATCTTTTATTGAAGCTTCAATCTTTTCAATTATATCCTCAGGACAACCCGGAAGAAGCTGAATCATAAAACCGCCTGCTTTTGAAACGGACAAATCAGGGTTAACAAGCACACCGAGGGCACAAACAGTCGGCGTTTGCTCTGACACGGCAAAGTAATTTGTTATGTCTTCCGCTATTTCACCGCTTACGATTTGAGTGTTTCCGACATATGGTTCTTTAAGACCCATATCCTTCATAACATAAAGAAAGCCGTCGGTGCCGACTGCTCCTCTAACATCAAGCTTGCCTTTATCATTAAGCGGAATCTCAACAATCGGGTTTTCAACATAGCCTCTTGCATTACCCTGACTGTCAGATACTGCAAGTACAACGCCTGCAGGACCTCCGCCGTTAAGCCTTAATGTAACACTGTCATCAGCACCTTTAAGCATTACACCCATCATTGAAGCTGCAGTCATAAGCCTACCAAGAGCCGCAGTTGTAACGGCTGAAGTTTTATGAATATTTTCAGCCTTGCTAATCATATCCGTTGTGTCACCGGCAATTACAAATGCGCTGCCGTCCGTTGTAATATATCTTACTATTTTTCCCATTTAATTATTCACCTTTTTACATACAAAATATATTCTTTCACTGTCATTTTTCGGCTCAGATAAAGTTAGTTCGTCATACACACCGAGAATTTTAAATTTGTTAAGTTTATTTTCAAGTTCACTTATTTCATAGGCCTTTTCGCAAAATTCTTCACTGAATCTGTCATAATTAACCCCGTTAAACACGAAAAAATCAAGAAGTATTCTGACTGTATTTTTTCCCAAATATTCATTATCCCAAGACAGAAAAAAATCTTCCTCATCAAAAACGAATGTATTATCGCTCAAAACATTTTTATGCTTATAAACTGTATTTACATCAAATACAAAAATACCGCCGTCATCAAGAGAATTATAAACGCAATTAAAACATTCGCCGACCTGCTCAATGCTTTCCAAATGATTAATGCTGTCAAGCGAGCAAACGCAGTAATCAACCTTTTGAGGCAAAGCGAATGAAGTAATATCACCTTTTATAAAAGATGCGTTATCTACGCCCTTAGAGGACGCAATACAAAGCATATCATCAGACAAGTCAATACCGATAATATTATAGCCCTCTTCATTTAAAAGCTTACTGAGAGTACCGGTACCGCAAGCTAAATCAAGTACTGTTTTACCGCACGGATAATACTTTTTAAAAAATGAAGAAACATATTTTGCTATTTTTTCATATTCAACATTTTGAGTTAAATCATCGTAAAACTCAGCAAAAATATTATAACTCGCCATTATCGTCTTCTTTGCTTTCGTCTTCAAGCTTTATTTTTTCAAAAATTTTATCATATCCGTCACAACCGTATTGAAGCGAACGATTAACACGGCTGATTGTAGCGGTTGAAGCACCCGTTGCATTAACAATATCTGTATAAACGCACTTTTCCGAAAGCATTTTTGCAACAACTATTCTTTGACTGATTGTTTTAAGTTCCTGAACTGTACACAAATCTTCAAAAAAATCATAGCAATCTTCAATAGTTTCAAGTTCAAGAATCGCCCTAAAAAGAAAGTCGATGTTATCATCCTTTAATTTTCTGCTCATATTATCATTGCCTTTCTAACAAATCATAATTTAAAGTAATCATATTGTAACACACTAAATCGTGAAAGTAAAGAAAAATCTCCGAAATTGTAAAAAATTCGGAGATTATAGAAAATTATTCTTTTATAAGTTCATCATAAAAATCGAAACAATCAAAAGTAGCAAAATAATCTTTTGGAGTTTCAGCTCTTCTTATAAGTTTAAACGAGCCGTCTTCATTCAAAAGAATTTCAGCGCTCTTGAGTTTACCGTTATAGTTGTAGCCCATTGAGAAACCGTGAGCACCTGCATCGTGGATAAAGAGGTAGTCACCCATTTCGATTTCAGGGAGCATACGGTCAACGGCAAATTTATCGCAGTTTTCACAAAGAGAACCGGTTACATCATATTTGTGGTCACAAGCTTCGTTTTCCTTGCCTAAAACAGTAATATGGTGATATGCGCCGTAAATAGCAGGACGCATAAGATTAACTGCACAAGCGTCAACGCCGATATATTCTTTATGAGTATGCTTTTGATTAATAGCCTTTGTTACAAGACCGCCGTAAGGGCCAAGCATATATCTGCCAAGTTCCGTAAAGATTGAAACATCGTCCATACCTGCCGGTACAAGAACTTCTTCATAAGCCTTTCTTACACCTTCTCCGATAACAAAAATGTCATTTGGTTCTTGGTCAGGTCTGTAAGGAATACCGATACCGCCCGAAAGGTTAATAAATGTAATATGAACACCAAGCTTAGACTTGAGGTCAGCCGCAAGTTCAAAAAGAAGTTTCGCAAGCATCGGATAATATTCGTTAGTTACTGTATTTGAGCAAAGGAACGAATGAATACCAAATTCCTCGACACCCTTTTCTTTAAGAATTTTGAACGCTTCGTATATCTGCTCGGTTGTCATACCATATTTAGCGTCACCGGGGTTGTCCATAATATCATTAGAAATCTTAAAAACGCCACCCGGATTATAACGGCAACTCATTTTCTTAGGAAGCTTGCCGCAAGCTTTTTCAACTGCTTCAATATGGGTAATGTCATCAAGATTGATAATACCGCCTAAATCATTACAATATTTAAATTCATCAATAGGAGTGTCGTTTGATGAAAACATAATATCATCACCGACAGCACCGACAGTCTTTGCTATCATAAGCTCTGTCTTTGAAGAACAGTCACAACCGCAACCGTATTCACGAAGAATATTGATTAAAAATGGGTTTGGTGTAGCTTTTACGGCAAAATATTCTTTGTAGCCTTTATTCCAAGAAAATGCTTTTTTAAGATTTTTCACATTTTCTCTAATACCCTTTTCGTCATAAAGATGAAAAGGAGTCGGATACTTTGCCGCAATTTCTTCTACCTTTTCTTTTGATACAAATGGAACCTTTGCCATTAATTTATCCTCCTAAATCACATCACTGATTTTTCTATATAATTTTTGATTCCGTTAATTCCCTGCCCTGTTACGGACGAAAACGGAACTACAGGAACACCGCCTGCAAAAGCAAGTTCCTCACCTGAAAGGTCGAGCCTTTCTTTATACGCTGTTTTTTTAAGCTTATCAGCCTTAGTCATAACTATTATAAACGGAATATTCATCTCTTTCAAGAAATAAATCATACCCTCATCATCCTTAGTTAACGGATGACGCATATCTATAAGAAGAACTACAAGAGCAATATTTCTCCCACTTTTAAAATATCCCTCCATAAGCTCGCCGAATCTTTTAAGCTCTTGCTTACTTATTTTAGCATAGCCGTAACCCGGAAGGTCAACAAATTTAATATTGTCAACATCATAAAAATTTATTGTAATTGTTTTACCGGGTACAGAACTAACTCTTGCAAGACTCTTACGGTTGAAAAGCTTATTAAGAAGTGAACTTTTGCCGACATTTGACCTGCCTGCAAAAACGACTTCCGGCTCTTCGCTCTCAGGAAGCTGAGACAGAATACCGTAAGCATTTTCAAATACTGCTTTATTATAATTCATATTTCACCTATTGTGTAACAACATTCGACTTAGACTTTTTGTCGGGAATAATAATGCTGTTATCTTTAATTTCTTTCTTTTTCTGTGGCATTGTAACAAGTGCATTAGGTAACACTTCATCAAAAGAGGAAACGCTTACAAAATTGATTGCGTTTTTAACCTCTGCGCTGATTTGTGCAAGGTCTTTAACATTATCCTTAGGAATAATCACCGTATCGCAACCTGCCTTAAAAGCAGCCATAGATTTTTCTTTAAGTCCGCCGATAGGAAGTGCCTTGCCCTTTAAGCTGATTTCACCTGTCATAGCAACATTTGCTTTGATTGCAATACCTGTAAGTTCGCTCACTATTGCGGTTGTAATAGCAAGACCGGCTGACGGTCCGTCCTTCGGAACAGCGGCTTCAGGTGCGTGAATATGTATATCCTTTGTTTTATAAAAGTCAGAATCTATACCATACTCATTACATTTCGACCTAATGAAAGATACTGCTGTTTTAGCACTTTCTTTCATTACATCACCAAGATTACCGGTAAGTTCTATTTTACCGCTACCGTCAAGCGCTGAAACTTCAATAGGAAGCATTGTGCCACCGACACTTGTCCACGCAAGTCCGTTAACAGTACCTATTTGGTCATCGCTGCTGATTAAATCTGCCGTAAATTTCTTTTCGCCTAAATATTTTGCAATATTTTTATCTGTTACTTTAAATGATTTTTCGCCGCTTTCAAGTGCAACGGTAGCTTTCCTGCAAAGAGTTGCAATTTCTTTTTCAAGCTTACGAACTCCTGCTTCTCTTGTATAGCTTTCAATAACAGTATTTATTGCGCCGTCCGTCATTTTAAATTCTCTGGCTGAAAGCGAATGTTTTGTCATTTCTTTTTTAATCAAATGATTTTTTGCAATATAAAACTTTTCAAGAGAAGTATACGAATTAAGCTCTATTACTTCCATTCTGTCATAAAGAGGTTCAGCAATAGCCGACACATCATTAGCGGTTGTAATAAATAAAACTTTGCTTAAATCTATAGGGAATTCAATGTAGTGGTCTGCAAAAGTATTATTCTGCTCAGGGTCAAGCGCTTCAAGCAAAGCTGATGACGGGTCACCCTTAAAGTCATTACCGATTTTGTCAATTTCGTCAAGCAAAATAATTGGGTTCATAACTCCCGATTTAATAACAGCTTCAACAATACGCCCCGGCATTGAACCGATGTAGGTTTTCCTGTGACCTCTTATTTCAGCTTCATCGTGAATACCGCCGAGCGCAATACGGACATATTTCCTGCCCATACTTTTCGCAAGTGATTTAACTATAGAGGTTTTACCGACACCCGGTGGACCTGCAAGGCAAAGAATTTGACCGTTAAAATCAGGGTTGCGCTTATAAACTGCAAGCGAGTCAACAATTCTTTCTTTAACTTTGTCTAAACCATAGTGTTCTTTATCAAGAATTTTTCTTGCTTTTTCAAGATTTATTGAATCTTTTGTAAATTTACCAAACGGAATCTCAAGACATTTATCAAGATAATTTCTTTCAACTGTTCCCTCGTGCGAACCGCCCGGCATTTTTGAAAGCTTGTCGCATTCTTTTAACAGTTTTTCCTTAATTTCGTCACTGCATTTAAGCGAATTTATTTTATTTCTGTATTCGTCAGCTTCTTCCTGCGGATTGTCACCCTCACCCAAAGCGTCGGAAATAACTTTCATTTCTTCCCTTAAATAGTATTCTCTTTGGCTCTTGTCAATTTCAGTTTGAACCTTTTCCTGAATTTCATTTTCAATTTCAAGAGCATTATTTTCTTTCTTTAAATAAACCACAAGCTGACAAATTCTGTCATTCGGGTCGGTTGCGGACAAAATATCCTGCTTTTCATAATAGTCAAGGAAAGTGTTTGAGCAAACAAAATCGGCAAGTTCACCGCTGTTTTTTATTGAAATAACTTTGGCAATAACTTCATTGCTGATTTTAGGCATCATTGAAGCGTAATATTCAAACTCTTTTTTAACTATCCTTTGATACGCTCTGTTTTCTTCATCAGGAACATTATCATATTTGCTTTCATCAATAAGTTCTATTAAGCCTGCAATATAAGGTTTAACGGCGGTAAAGTTATAAAGAGCCGCTCTCTGCTCGCCCTCAACAACTACTCTCATATTTTCACTGCCCGGAATACGCATCATCTGCCTGATACTGCAAACAACACCTATTTCGTAAACATCTTCAATACTCGGTTCATCAACCGAAGCATCCTTTTGGCAAACAAGAAAAACTTTTTGGTCTTCGTCCATTGCCTTTTGAAGCGCTTTTACACTCTTTTTTCTGCCGACATCAAAATGAAGCACCATTTGAGGAAATACAACAAGCCCCCTAAGCGGTATAACCGGCATTTCAAGCATAATTACATTTTCATTATTATCTGACATATATTAAAAACCTACTTATTTTATAGTAAATAATCAATTTAGATTATATACTAATATAATTAAAAACGCAACCCATAATTTTTAACAGTACGCAAAATTAAAAAAGGACCGCACAAAACAGTCCCTTTTAATTAATATTTATGAGCAAACCTTGCAAGCTCGTCTGCCTGACGGATAAGATTTTCCGCTTGAAATGTATTTTGACCTTTTCAATGTCGTACAATCTTTGCTGATATGGTAAACCTCACCGTTTTCAACCCAATAATATGTAACTGCGGCAGATTTTTTTGAAGTTGACTTTTTCTTAGCATTTGATGATTTTTTAACATAAACAGGCTCCGAATCAGACCAAGAGGAGTATACTGTTTTGTCACCGTCTTTTTTATAAGTTCTTACTTTAACATAATATGTAGTTTTTGCTTTTAAGCCTTTAACTGTTTTTGAACCCTTTGTGTTGTCTTTAACCTTAATTTTTTTGTCTTTTTCAAAATTATGCTTTGTTGAATATCTAATCTGATATCCGTCTACGCTGTCGTAAGTTTTATATTTAACCTTAAAGCCTCCGTCAACAGACGAAGTACCCGTAATATATGTAGCTTTAGGTTTTTCTGATTTTGCATAAACAACCGAAGAAGTTAAAAAAGCAAAAGATATTAACATAATTATTGATAAAAATATACTAAATGTTCGCTTCATATAATCACCTCACATATAATTTACCACAAAAAGGTAAGATTGTAAACAAAAAAGAACTCCGAATAATCAGAGTTCTTTAATAAATTATGCATTTTTAAGCTGAGAAGTTGTAATATTTTTAGGATGCTTATTAGGGTTACGAAGAATAATAGGTTCTTCAACGTTTTTTACTGCATCCTCGGTAATAATAATCTTCTCAATAGTATAATCTGTAGGTGCTTTAAACATCAAATCTTGAAGCACAGATTCAAATACGCTTCTGAGACCTCTTGCACCTGTTTTACGCTCCAATGTAATATCAGCGATAGCCGAAAGTGCATCAGACTTAAATTCAAGCTTAACACCGTCATATTCAAAGAGCTTTTGATACTGCTTAACAATAGCATTTTTAGGTTCAGTCATAATCTTAACAAGTGCGTCCTTATCAAGATTTTCAAGAACTGTAATAACCGGTATACGACCGATAAGCTCAGGAATAAGACCGTATTTAACTAAATCGTGCTGTTCAGCCTTTTTCATTATATCGTTGGCGTCAACTTCCTCGGCATCGATATCTGCACCGAAGCCCATTGACTTGCCACCGATTCTTTTTTCAATAATCTTCTCTATTCCGTCAAATGCGCCACCGCAAATAAAGAGGATATTAGAAGTATCGATTTGAATAAATTCTTGCTGAGGATGCTTCCTGCCACCCGTCGGAGGAACATTTGAAACCGTGCCCTCAAGAATCTTAAGAAGTGCTTGCTGAACACCTTCGCCGCTTACATCACGGGTAATTGACCTATTTTCACTTTTTCGGGAAATTTTATCTATCTCGTCAACATAGATAATTCCCCTTTCTGCCTTTTCAATATCAAAATCTGCAGCTTGAATTAAACGAAGAAGAATATTTTCAACATCTTCACCAACATAACCTGCTTCTGTAAGAGTTGTAGCATCTGCAATAGCAAAAGGAACATCAAGAATCTTAGCAAGTGTTTGAGCAAGCATTGTTTTGCCGACACCTGTTGGACCCAAAAGCATTACATTACTTTTTTGAAGTTCCACGCCACTGTTGTTATTAGTAGAATAAATACGCTTATAATGGTTATATACAGCTACAGACAAAGCAATTTTTGCATCATCCTGACCTATAACATATTCATCAAGCTTAGCTTTAATCTCCTGCGGCTTAGGTAAAACTCTTTCAGCCTTAGAAGCAGTATGAGGAATATCCGCAGATGATGTTTGCTGAATTAAATCATAACAAAGTTGAATACATTCATCGCAAATGTAGACACCCGGACCTTCAATAAGCTTATGAACTATAGTTTCGGGTTTGCCGCAAAAAGAACATCTTTCAACACCGTTATTTGGATCATCGGTAATCATATAGTTGCCCCTTCAATTATCTTTTATCAATAACTTTATCAACAAGACCGAAGTCAAGCGCTTCCTGAGCGGTAAGCCAATTATCTCTGTCTGTGGCAGCAGTCATTTCCTCAAGTGTTCTGCCGCAGTTATCAGCCATAATAGAATTAAGCTTTTTCTTAGTTTGTAAAATGTGGTTAGCTGCAATTTCAATTTCTGTTGCTTGACCCTCTGTTCTGCCGAGTGGCTGATGAATCATTACTTCCGCATTAGGAAGACAAATTCTCTTACCCTTTGCGCCGCTTGAAAGAAGAAATGCACCCATAGATGCAGCCATACCCATACAAATTGTTGACACATCACACTTAATATACTGCATTGTATCATAAATAGCCATACCGTCGGTAACTGAACCGCCGGGGCTGTTAATATAAAGGCTGATGTCCTTATCTTTATCCTGACCTTCAAGGAAAAGAAGCTGTGCTACTACAAGAGAAGCAGTAGTAGAATTAACTTCATCGGATAATACAATAATTCTGTCATTTAAAAGTCTTGAATAGATGTCCATTGAGCGTTCGCCGGCGCTTGTCTGTTCAAGTACATATGGAACTAATGCCATATTAATCATAACCTTTCGTTATATAAATTTACTCTGCCCACTAAAAAAGCGGACAGAGTTTAAATAAAAATTATTCCTTAACTGCTGAATCAACAATAAGGTCGATTGCTTTCTTAGTCTTAACATCTGAAGCAAGTTGGTCTGTAGGAATAGCATTCTTAATCTGCTCAACTTCCATTTGATACTGTTCAGCAAGCTTAGCAATTTCAGCTTCAATTTCTTCGTCTGTTGCTTCAAGCTTTTCGCTGTCAACGATTGCTTCAAGAGCAATAGAAGCCTTAACCTGCTTTTCAGCGCCATCCTTAAATGTTGCCTTAAATGCATCCTTATCCTGACCGAGATACTTGAGATATGTATCAAGGTCAATGCCCTGCATCTGAAGTCTGTAAGCGTAATCTTGAACCATTTCATCTGCACGCTTGTCAAACATACACTGTGGAACTTCACATTCCATATTATCAATAACCTGGTCAATAAGCTGATTTTCAAAATCGTTTTTAGCTTCTTCAGCTTTTCTTTCATCCATCTGCTTTTTGAGGTCAGCCTTGAGTTCATCAAGTGTATCAAATTCAGATACATCTTTAGCAAATTCATCATCAAGTTCAGGAAGTTCCTTAGCCTTAATTTCATGAATCTTGCACTTAAATACAGCGTCCTTGCCGGCAAGTTCTTCTGCATATTCTTCAGGGAATGTTACATTAACATCAAACTCTTCGTCACACTTGTGACCTGCAACCTGTTCTTCAAAACCAGGGATGAATGAACCCGAACCGAGTTCAAGAGGATAATTTTCACCCTTGCCGCCTTCAAAAGCGACACCGTCAACAAAACCTTCAAAATCAATTTCAGCGGTGTCACCAATCTGAGCTTCTCTGTCATCAACTGAAACAAGACGAGAATTACGGTCACGCATATTTTCGATTTCCTTGTCAACATCTTCATCAGATGCTTCTGTTGGAAGCATTGTTGCTTTAAGACCTTTGTAATCGCCAAGCTTAACTTCAGGATAAACTGTAACTTTCATTTTCATTTCAACGCCTTCGTTCTTGCTCATAACAGGAACATCAAGGTCATAAGGAGTATCAACAGTTCTGAGACCTGCTTCTTCAATAGCTTCGGTTACAGCCTGTGGATAAACGATTTCAAGTGCGTCTTCATAAAATGCACCTTCGCCGTAAACTTTTTCAATCATGCCCTGAGTAGCTTTACCCTTACGGAAACCAGGGAGCTGAATTGACTTTCTCTGCTTCATATATGCAGACTTACAAGCATCTGCAAACACCTCAGGTGCAACAGTTACTTCAATTTCATAAACATTTGTATCTATTTTATTAGATGATTTAAGTGCCATGGTAATGACCTCCTATCAATTATAATTCTAATCACCGAAGTGGCATTATAACATATATTTTAAATAATATCAAGTTTTTTATATTCAATTTATATTAAACAGATTGTGAATTATTTATAAAAAGATTGTTTTTTAAAACTTTTTAATAAGCAACGGAACAAATTTAAGCCTGTCTGCAGAAATCAATTTAAAATCTATTCCTTCAAAATTATCATCAAAGGCATATTTTGCAGCTCCACCGTGAAGATGCCCATAATAACATTTTTTTATTCCCTTTTCTTTTAAAAGATTAAGAATTTCGTCACAGCATTGATTTTCGGTAACCGGCGGATAATGAAGAAAAACGATTTTTTCATCATTTTTTGCACATTCTATTGATGTTTTAACTCTCATAACTTCACGGTTAAGAACTTTCTCATTATGTTCTTCTTCGCTGTCAAAAAACCAACCTCTGCTTCCGCAAACTGAAAAATCATCAAAATCAAAAGCACTGTTGTGCAAAATAGTAATTGTATCAAATTGATTTTCTTCAATAAACTTATTCATTTTGCTCATTGTGTTCCACCAATAATCGTGGTTACCCTTGAGAATAATCTTTTTGCCGTTTAATTTATTGATGAAATCAAAATCGGATTTAAGCTCGTCAAAGTTCATTGCCCAGCTTATATCACCGGCAATAACGACGAAATCATCGTTATCAATGATTTTGTTCCAATTTTCTTTTAATCTGTCTGTATAATTTTCCCAACCCGGAAAAGAGTCCATAGGCTTATTTGTGCCAAATGACAAATGAGTATCGGCTATTGCAAATAAAGACATATATCTGTATCGCCTTTCTGAAAAGGTAAGTTTTTTTATTAATTTTTGAATAAATAAATTAATTTTTCAAATAATAAAGTTGAAGGGAGTGTGAACGATAATGGATAACGAGATTAAAGGTATTTCCTGCGATGTAAAAAACTGCAAATATCACGATAAAGCAAACTGCTGCAACGCAGGTCATATTAAAGTAGGTAACAGCAATGCAACAAGCGTTACAGACACAAAGTGCGAAACTTTTGAGTGCAGTGACTCTTGCTCTTGCCGCTAATTAAGCAAAAAACGGCTCTGTATTGGCAGAGCCGTTTTTACTTTAAATGTTCAAATTATAAATCAAGAAGCTTAAATACCATTTTGCTCATATCTTCTTTATTGCACACTTCATTGAAACGAACGCTCTTATCTTTAAGTGAAGCAAGAGGCTTAGGTACATCTGCACCCGTAACATTATGAAGTTCATCAACCATAGCGAATTCATCAAGTTTCGGAGCTTTGCCGGCAAGAACTGCATTAAGAACACTTGCAGAGAATTTGTAAGGTGAAGCAGTCGAATCGATGACAGTAGGAATATCATCTCCTGTTGCCTTTACATATTCGTCATAAACTTTAACTGCAACGGCAGTATGAGTATCGCAAAGATAGTTATATTTATCAAAATGATACTTGATTGTATCGTCGACATTTTCTTCAGCCGTATAACCTGCATCAAATTCCTTTTGAATTTTAGCAATAAGTTCATCAGATACAGTATATTTTCCGTCAGTTGAAAGCTTGCCCATAAGTTCGCTGATAAGCTTATCGTTGCCGTCGCTCATATGGTAAAGAAGTCTTTCGAGGTTAGACGAAATAAGAATATCCATTGACGGAGAAGTTGTTGTATAGAATTTTCTGTTCTTATCGTAAGTACCTGTTTTCAAGAAATCGGTAAGAACATTGTTTGAGTTTGAAGCACAAACAAGAGTTTTGATAGGAAGACCCATTTTCTTAGCATAATAACCTGCAAGAATATTGCCGAAATTTCCTGTAGGAACCACTACATTAATCTTGTCGCCGGCTTTAATCTTGCCCATATTGATAAGGTCGCAATATGTTGAAAAATAGTAAACGATTTGAGGTACAAGTCTGCCCCAGTTGATTGAGTTTGCGGAGGAGAACATCATATTTTTCTTAGCGAGTTCATTCTTAATCTCATTATTGGTAAAAATTGATTTAACTGCGCTTTGAGCGTCATCAAAGTTACCGTTGATGGCACAAACAGCAACATTGTCACCCTCCTGAGTAGTCATTTGAAGTTTCTGCATAGGTGAAACGCCGTCAACAGGATAAAATACCAAAATCTTTGTATTTTTAACATTCTTAAAGCCTTCAAGAGCAGCCTTACCTGTATCGCCAGAAGTAGCTACAAGAATAACGATTGTTTTTCCGTCGGCAGTTTTTTTAGCAGATACTGTCATAAGATATGGCAAAAGCTGGAGAGCCATATCCTTAAATGCGCAGGTAGGACCGTGCCAAAGTTCCAATATATTTTTATTGCCGCCAACATTAACAGTCGGTGCAATTTGAGGAGAAGAAAATTTCTCAGATGCATAAGCACCGCTTACACAGTAGTCAAGTTCTTCCTCGCTGAAATCTGTTAAAAATTCTTTAAGTACGGTTTTAGCTCTGTCAATGTAACTCATAGAAGTCATTGAAACAATTTTGTCGATATCAAACTTAGGAAGTTCAACAGGAACAAAAAGTCCGCCTTCTTCGCTGATACCCTGAGCAATAGCCTGAGCGGCAGGTACTCTGATTGAATTATCTCTTGTTGATGTATAAAGCATAATAGTATTTCCTTTCACCTTAAAATTTAGGTTTATAATATTTTATACTAACTGAAAAGCATTTTCAAGATGTTTTATAGATTTTATTTTATTATTCTCGGTATAAATTTCGATTATATCAAATCTCGGCTGCAAATTACACTCGTTATGTGCCAAATAAAGCTTTGCACAAGCAATTATTTTTTGCTGTTTTGAATAAGTAACAAATTCCCTCGGCAATGCGATAGAATTGACATCTCTTTGCTTAACTTCAACAAAGCACAAATATTTCTTATTTTTCACGATTAAATCAATTTCACCGAAACGGGTTGTGTAATTAACATCGACAAGCTTATATCTGTGCTTTTTTAAATATTTGGAAGCTTCAATCTCCCAAATTTTTCCTTTATTGTTCATTTTTCTTTTCCAAATATTTTTTTAAAAAACTTTTTCTGTGAATGTCGCTTATACCGTATTCGTCAAGCATTTGATAGTGAAGTTTGGTGCCGTAACCCTTATGCTTTTCAAATTGATATTGAGGGTATTTTTCAGCAAGTTCAAGCATATATCTGTCACGGCTTACTTTTGCAATAATCGAAGCAGCAGCGATATTGGCGCTTTTTCCGTCGCCTTTAACAATATCCCATTCAACAATATCAAGCCCCGGTTTTTTATTTCCGTCAATAAGCGCAATATCCGGCTTAACACTTAAACCGTCAACCGCTCTTTTCATTGCTAAAAATGTAGCCTGCAAAATATTAATTTCATCAATTTCCTTTACGCTTGCCGTGCCGATGCTGTAGCAAACACATTCGTTTACTATTTTATCAAAAAGTGCGTCACGCTTTTTTTCGCTGAGTTTTTTTGAATCGTTAACTCCGTCAACCACATAACCTTTCGGAAGTATAACGGCGGCGGCATAAACAGCACCCGCAAGCGGACCTCTGCCGGCTTCATCTACTCCGCAAACAATGTTATAACCCGATTCATAAGCTTTGTTTTCATATTCAAGCCAGTCCATAATCACGGTAACTCAAGCGTAATTTTGCCGAGCCTTCCTCCCCTAAATTCATCGCAAATCATAACGGCGGTGCGTTCATAATCAATCTCCCCGCCTTTAATAAGGAAACCTCTTTTTTTCCCTATCATTTCAAGCATTTCCCAGCCTTGTAAACTGTCAACACTGTCAAGCTTATACCTGTCACAAATAGCCTTTGGTCTTGTTTTTGACAAAGATTCAAGAAGCCTGCAGGAAAGAGTTTCCAAGTCGGTAACCTCATCCTTAACTGCACCTGTAAAAGCAAGCTTGTCGCCAACTTCAGGGTCGTCAAATTTAGGCCAAAGGACGCCCGGGGTGTCAAGTAGTTCAATTCCCTTGCCTACCGCAAACCACTGCTTCTGCCTTGTTACACCTGCTTTATCGGCAACCTTGGCTTTGCTGTTACCTGCCATACGATTTATAAAAGATGACTTACCGGTATTAGGAATACCTACCACCATAAGCCTAAGCGGCTTGTTTTCCATTCCTCTCGCCTTGTTTTTTTCGATAACTTCGCTAAGCGCCTGATTAACAGTCGGAATAAAAGCGTTAAGACCCTTACCTGTTCTGCAATCAACAGGAATAGCATATTCACCCTTTTGCATATAATAATCTATCCATATTTTTGTAGCGTTTGGGTCTGCTATGTCACATTTATTAAGTAAAACAATTCTCGGTTTTCTTTTAATAATACTGTCAAGTTCAGGATTTGAGGAACTATAAGGAATTCGAGCATCAACAAGTTCAACCACACCGTCAACAAGAGATAAACTTTCTTTAATTATCCTTCTTGTTTTAGCCATATGACCGGGGAACCACTGAACCGTTTGTTTTTGAAAATCAGCCATAATTTACCCTTTCAAAATTTTATATATTTATTTTACCATAAAAACAAACTTCATTCAATAAAAAATACCACAGAAACCGAATTCTGTGGTATTAGTCGTAATTATTAAATTACTGGATATCTTCTTTAACCTTTGCTGCCTTACCAACACGGTCACGAAGATAATAAAGCTTAGCACGACGAACTTTACCGTTACGAACAACCTGTACATCAACAACATTAGGTGAGTGCATTGGGAATACTCTCTCAACACCAACGCCATATGAAAGACGACGAACAGTAAATGTCTTTGAAATGCCTGAACCCTTAATAGCGATTACAGTGCCTTCAAACATCTGAATTCTTTCTCTCTGACCTTCACGAATGTTAACAGATACCTTTACAGTATCACCGATGTTAAACTTTGGAAGTTCTGCTTTTGTGCTGTCTTTTTCAATTAACTTGAGTGCGTCCATTTTTCTTCCTCCTAAATTTTATGAGATGTTCTTATCATACCGTAAAATGAGATGAAAGCGGACCATCTTCTTAATGCTAAACGCTGACATTATACGCGTTGTAAGAGATACAACGGATTAAATGCTGATATATAATAACATAATGTTTAGAAAAATGCAAGTAGTTTTTTAATTTATTTAAATTCTTTATAGTCTTTATCAAGAAGTGATATACGGCTGATGCTTTTCCATTCAAAATCAGTATCAATAAGCCTGATAATTGTATCAAAAAGAAGTGACGGATTTAGGTTTTTTTCAGGTCCTGCAAAAAGCCTTATATTAAGGACAATAACATCTCCTCTTATTGAAATTGAATATTTATCAATAAAAGATTTGATATTAGTTTCTTTCATAACCCTTTTTCTGCCCTGCTTGCCTTTTTTCAGTGCAAGTATTTCGTCACTTTCAAGAACAGCTTTAATTTTTTCATAAGCCGCTTCATTGTCTTTAAATTCAAATTTATATACATAGTCTGAATAAACAATTTCACTGTTATCACGAAAATCATCGTAAATATCAACAATTTTCAAACCGTCAGGTAAAACAGAATTAAGCCTTGACTTTATATCTTCATTAGTTATATCACCGACAATGCGCAAATCGACGCTTTCGCAAAGGCTTTCAACTCCGAGTGAAAGCGGAAGTGAGAAACTCATATAAGGATGCGGATTAAAACCCTCTGTATACCACAGCGGTATTTCAGCTCTTTTAAGTGCACGAGCCATAGCACGGTTAATATCAAGATGACTTATGTATTTAAGCCTGTCTGTTTTTGAAAAACGAAGTCTAACCTCTCGCATCACAGTGACCTCCGTTAAGTTTATTTGCTCCGCAACCGGCACATCTTATTCTGCAATGCGGTGTTGTTTGGTTCATATGAGCCTTTTTGTTCTCATTTTCAAGAAACTTTCTGCTTACGCCGTAATCAAGATGGTCCCACGGTAAAACTTCCGTAAATTCTCGCCTTCTGTGAGTGTAAAAATGAGGGTCAATGCCATTATCTTCAAACGCCTGCATCCAGGCATCAAAATTAAATTGGTCGTCCCAAGAGTCGAATTTACAACCGAGTTCATACGCACGAAGAATAACCTTGCCGAGCCTCCTGTCACCTCTTGCGAGTACGCCTTCGAGAAGTGAAGTCGGTGTTTCGTGATAAGAAACTCTGATTTTTTTAGTAGGGATAGATTCAAGAAGATGCTTTTGCTTAGCTTTGAGCGACTCCATACTGTCCTCCGGTTCCCACTGAAAAGGAGTAAACGGCTTTGGAATAAACGACGTACAAGAAATTGAAACCTGAACACCTGTACCTTTTTGCCTGTTTGGGTTATTGTAAAAAGCATGAATAACCTGCATACCAAGGTTTGCAATACCTTCAATATCTTCCATGGTTTCAGTTGGAAGACCCATCATAAAATAGAGTTTAACAGAAGTCCAACCGTTATCAAACGCTTTTGTACAAGTTCTTATAACTTCATCTTCTGTTACATTTTTATTTATAACATCCCTAAGCCTTTGAGTACCGGCTTCAGGAGCAAAAGTAAGTCCGCTTCGTCTAACTTTATTTAACTGTTCAACAAGTTCGTCTGAAAAATTATCGACTCTGAGTGACGGTAAAGACAAATTGATATTATCTTTAACAGTCCAGTCAATCAGCGTTGTAAGCATTTCGTTAACATGGCTGTGGTCGGAAGTGGAAAGTGAGCAAAGAGAAAGTTCATCATAACCCGTTGAGTCAATGAGAGCCTTACTCTGCTTATTTATTGTTTCAACACTTTTTTCTCTAATCGGACGATAAATAAAACCCGCTTGACAGAAACGACACCCACGAATACATCCTCTAAAAATTTCCTCTACTGCCCTATCATGAACAATGTTGATATAAGGCACAACGAATTCTTTAGGATAATAAACGCTGTTCATATCGGAGACGACAGCCTTTTTGACCTTTTCAGGCGCTCCAAAAAGCGGTTTAAGTTCTTTCAGCGTGCCGTCATCATTATAAGAATCTTTATAAAACGACGGAACATATACGCCACGAATATCTTTCGCTTTAAGCAAAAATTCGTGTTTAGTCAAATTATTTTCTTTTGCATATTTGAGCAAATCAATAACTTCATTAGTGCTTTCTTCGCCATCACCGAGGAAAACTATATCAACAAAATCTGTTATCGGCTCAGGGTTGCAGGCGCAAGGACCACCGACGCAAATAAGCGGAGTCAGTGATTCTCTTTCGCTTGATTTAAGCGGTATTTTAGCAAGATTAAGCATATTTAAAACATTTGTATATGAAAGTTCATACATAAGCGTAAAGCCAATCATATCAAAATCTTTTATATAATCTCCGCTTTCAAGTGCGAAAAGAGGAACATTTTTTTTTCTCATCTGTTCTTCCATATCGTTATCGGGAGCAAATACTCTTTCGCACCAACTGTCCTGCCTGTCATTTACAAGACCGTAAATAATTTTCATTCCGAGATGGCTCATACCAATCTCGTATGTATCGGGAAAGCAGAAAGCATATCTTATATCGATTTTTTCTTTATCTTTAATAACAGCGTTAAGTTCTCCGCCGATATATCTTGCCGGCTTTTGAACATATTGAAGCAGTTTTTCAACTTCTTTTTTCATTAAAAAATAGCCTTTCAGGTTTATTTTCGGCGCTAATCACAGTTAATACCGTAAAGCACCAAATAAGTTGCAACAAAAAGCAACGAATACGACTTATAATAAACTAACATATAAACACATAAAATGCAAATTAAAATTAATGTTATACGACTGATATAAGTCCCTGTTTTCGGAAAATAGAGCCTCAATACCCTTGCAAAATCAAGCGGGTAAATCGGCAAAACATTAAGCAAAAACAAAATTAAATTAACATTATCTTTTAGTATTAAATACAAAATGAAATTGACAAGCGGACCGGATAATAAAACTACAGTTTCTTTTACTCTTGAAATATTACTTTCATACTTTACCGCAAAACCGTAAAAAGACAATTTAAGCTCATAAGGATAATTTTTAAAAATGATGAGTGCCGCAAAATGCCCGATTTCGTGAAGCGATGAAAAAAGGAGCACCAAAAGAATATCATTTGCATTAAAAAGAGCAGCTAAACTGAGAACAAGAATAAATAAATAATCAATACAAATTTTGCAGTTTTTAATATAAAAATGCATATAATCACCGTTAAATACTACGATAATCAGCATTAATTAATTCATTTTCTTTTATCAATAAAACTTTGAAGTATTACAACGGCAGAAACAGCATCAACATTATTTTTGTGCTTTTTACTTTTAATATTGTTGCCGGATAAAATATCGTGTGCAATAACTGTTGTTAACCTTTCATCTTCAAATTCAACAGGAATACCGACTTCCTCTTGAAGAAGTTTACCGAGTTGCTTACATTTATCACACCTAAAGCCGTATGACCCATCCATATTTCTCGGAAGACCTACAACAATCACCTCAGGCTTTTGCTCGTCAACAATTTCTTTGATTTTTGAAACAAGCTTAGGTGCATAACTTTCATTAATAGTGGTAAAGGCAGTGGCAAGAATTTCATTTTTATCACAAAAAGCAATTCCGGTTCTTGCGTCGCCGTAATCAACTGACATTATTTTCATATTTTTCTCCAAAAGAATATATATTTAAAAGAAAGGAAAATCGATAATCGACCTTCCTTTCCTTAGTGAATTATTTTTACTGTACCGGAGTATCAGTTGCAGGAACTTGTGTAGCAGGAGCCTCTGTTGCGGGCGCTTGCGTTGTAGGAGCTTCAGTGATTTGAGCTTGCGTTTGAGACTCAGTTTGTTTTTGAGTTTCTTCCTTTGTCTCGCCGCTCACAGTTTCTTCTGTTGAGCCTTCCGTAGCATCATTCTTTTCATCGGAAGCAGTAGTTTCTTTATCGGTTGAATTGCTGTATGATTTATCGTTGTAATTATAACTTTCTCCACCGCCGGAATGATTACCGGTACAATTACCCGGTAAATTATCAACATCATACCAACCGTATGCACCTGTTCCGTTTCTAAGCTTACCGCAAGCGCGACAATAAGATTTTCTTATTATTCCGTCTGATTCAGGGAATTTAGTTTCATAATCTTTATTGTTTTCATCAAGCTTAGCGTAAATTTCTTTCATAACAGTATTCCAAATTGTACCTGAAGGGTTTGGCGAAAGATTATAAAATACTTCTTTAGGAGTATCATAACCATACCAAACACCAGCAAGATAATCAGGAGTACCTCCGATAAACCAACGGTCTTTGTTATCATTAGTTGTACCTGTTTTACCGAAACATTCAATACCTGAAAGTTTATAGGTAGTACCGGTACCCTCTGTCATAACTGTTTGAAGAAGTTTATTCATAACCCAGCTTGTATTTTCACTGAGCGCAGTTGATTTAGTTTTTTCAGGGTCTTTTTCAATAAGCGTGTTACCCTGACTGTCGAGAATTTTATAGTAGCAATACGGTTCATAATAATTACCGCCGTTACCGAACGAAGCATACGCAGTGGTAAGTTCAAGAACTGTAGCACCGTTTGTAAGAGAACCGATAGCAAGCGGACCGTAATCGGAATCACGAACACTGTCAAGACTTGTTATGTGGAAATTCTCTGTAATAAAATCATATGAATAATCAACGCCGATTTTGTCAAGGGTCCTTGCAGAAATTGTATTAAGCGACCTTGAAAGACCGTATTGAAGTGTAACTTTCCTGCCGGAATAACTACCACCTTCGTTAACAGGCCAAGGTTTGCCTTCAACAGTTTTAAAAGGTCTGTCCTGCATAATAGTTGACCAATAAACGCCGGTTTCACTGTCTTCTTTAGTTTTTTCAAGAGCAGGACCGTAAACAGATAACGGCTTAATTGTAGAGCCCGGCGGTCTGTTAGAAGTTGTGGCACGGTTAAGAACCATAGAAGCTTTCTTCTTGCCTGTACCGCCGACAATACCCATTACTCTGCCGTCATAACCCATAACAACCATAGCGCCCTGAACGGTTTCATCAGGCATACGCTTATAGTTTTCATATACATCTTCCATTGAATCTTGAACATCAAAATCAATAGCCGTATAAATCTTCAAGCCACCGCCGTAAACTAAATCGTGTGCTTTACGGCTTGTGTAACCCATTTTCTGTAAATCTTCCTGAACGGTAGTGATTACATAGTCTGTATAATAATCGGTAATATCGTTTTTCTTAGAACTGCTTTCATCCTCTTTAATTTGAGAACCCTTATAATTCTTACTGTTAGTGAATACCATTTCGTAAGCCTTAGCTTGCTGATATTCGCTTTCATTAAGATAACCGCTGCCCTTCATAGCATAAAGTACATTAATCTGGCGCTTTCTGTTATTTTCAGGCTCATTAAGAGGGTCATACTTACTTGGATACTGAGTAATTGATGCAAGGCAAGCAGCCTCGGCAGCATTAAGATTAGCGACCTCTTTACCGAAGTAGACCTCAGCAGCAGTCCTTACACCGTAGCAACCGTTTGAAAGATAAATTGTATTAAGATAAGCTTCAAGAATTTGGTCTTTATCATAATTTCTTTCAAGGTTCAAAGCTTTCAAAATTTCGTTAAATTTACGAACATAAGTAGCTTTATTTTCATCGGTCAGGTTTTTAATAAGCTGTTGAGTAATTGTTGAACCGCCTTGGTCGTTATTTTTCAAAAATACACCTATAGTTCTAATCCAGTCAACGCCGTGATGCTTATAAAAACGCTTATCTTCGATTGAAACAAACGCTTCCGGAATATATTTACTCATATCGTCAAGGTTAACCCAAATACGGTTTTCCTCACCGTGAAGCCTTGTAATTTCAACAACATCATCACCGTCATAGCCGTAAATGAACGAAGTTTGGTTTTGACCTACTTTAGCCTCGGTTGTAAGGTCAAATACAGGGTCGCCGTAAACAACGCTGTAGCCGTAAATTGCAAGAACGGAAAAGCAAACAATGCCCACAACGCCAACAACCATAATCATACCAAGGAGAACTTTACCGACACTTGCAAAAAATTTTTGAGCAGGCGTTCTGTTTTGCTTAGCTTGCTGTTTTTTCATTTTCTTTTGTTTTTTTTGAGCAAGCTCTTTTTCGATATCACGACCACGCTGAATTTTCTTATTCTTTTTATCATCGCCTGATGAAACAGAATACGATGTCGGCACACTGTCGGCACTTTCTCTGGAAGTTTTATCTTCATTATATGCTTTTGTAGAATTACTCATAAAAGACTCTAATAAATCATCATAATCGTTTGAAGCCATATAAGTACCTCCGTCAAAAAATATAATTTATTATAATATAAAAATTAAAATAAATAAAGAAAAATTTGTAAACTTTTACAATCAACCAAGACGCTTTGCTCTTTTTTTGTTAATTGCAACAGCACGAGTTGAAACAACAATATCGTCGTATGTTTGTTTAGCCCTTACATAAGTCCAAAATTTTCTGTTGCATTTTGGGCATAAACCTGCGCCTTTGAATGTATTATTGGTAAATTCATACTTTTTTATAGGTTCTATTTTACCCGAGCATATAGGGCACAAAACATCGGTTTCATTAAGATTAAAACTGTCATATTTAGGAGTTTTAATAAAATACGGTTTAAAAACCAATCTTTCAAAAAATGACATATCACAAGTATGAATGTATTTTTTTATTTTTTCGCTGTCATAAACTTTTTCAAGACAAAAAGCCGTAATCATACAATCTTCAAGCGCACGGTGAAAATTGGTTGAATCTGTATCAACATTAAAAATTTGTGCACAATTTGACAAACTGATTTGGTTTGAACCGTCAATACCGTCAATAAAACTCATACAATATTTTTGAGCATCTGCATATTTTGTCATAAATTCAACATAAGTAGTATTCTCAAAATATTTATAATTTGCAACAAGAGTGTATAAATCACTCGTAGACCAGCTCAAAAAAAGCTTGTCCCCTTTTCCGCACCACTTTGAAAATTCATCAAAAGCAGATTCAAAGTCAATACCGAATTCATTAATTTCCTCTACAGTAATATGGGTAAGATTTTTAAATCTTGAGCCTAGTTTTTTAGATACCTGCGGTTTAATAAGCTGTTTAAAAGTGTCAACAACCTGAAAATTTTTGTCAAGTTTAACTGCGCCGATTTCGATAATCTCGTTCATTCCACGCTTTAGTTTATAGTTGTAAGCATTATTCCACTCTAAATCAAAAATAATAAAATTCATATTTTCCTCACAAAAAAATTAACCTTGCATTACGCAAGGTTAATCATTTTAATTCTTATCCTATAAAAAGAAAAACAAGGAATGCAGCAAGAACTATTACAAAGAATACAACAATCATCCATTTTGTGATTCTTTCAAGTTTAGCTTCAATCGTTCTGCCTTTTGACTTGCCGAGAAAAGTTTCAGCACCGCCGGCAATAGCACCGGAAAGATTCTGTGAACGACCTTCCTGCATAAGTACAACAACAGTAATTACGATTGAAAAAATAACCAATACTGCACCGAAAACATAATGATACCAGAGCATAATATCTCCCCCGTCTATATAAATTACTTATGAAGTATAACACACTTTGAGTAAGAATGCAAGTATTTTTTTATATTTTAAAAAGTGATTTGCTCGCCAACATCATTTTCACTCATAAGTGAACCTGCCGCCGGCAAATTTTTAGCTCGAAAACGCCAAGCTTTTTCAAACTCGCCTTCGTGATATATATGAAATGATGTCACTTTATGAGTTTTCTTGAGTTTCATTGCGGCAATACCTTGAGTATCTTTTGTGGTCTTAGGCAAAATAGCGCCCGTATTTACAAGAAGCATCCTTCCGCTTGAAGAACAGAGTACAATTTCGCAGTCTTCTTTAATATACATTGCCTGAACAAGCGGCGCTTTATTTGAATAAGCATTAATAAGCTTCTTTCTGTTAGTTTTGGTTGCATAAGAAGCCATATCAACCTTTGCAAGCTTACCGTTTTCAAATACAAAAATCATATAGCCGGTATATTCGCTGACAACAGCAGTATAAACTACTTGTTCTCCCTCAGCCATTTCAAGTTTACCCGGAACATATTCACCGAGAACAGAAGCCTTTGTATCGGCAAAATCATCAACCTTTGCCTTATAAACCTGACACTGATTTGTAAAGAAAAGAAGTTCATCTTTGTTTGAACATTCAATTTCAGGAAGAAGTGAGTCACCCTCTTTAATCTTCTGTTCACCACTCATGCGCAGATTTGCGGTTTTAATCTTTTTGAAATATCCGTGCTCCGTAATAAATAAAGTAACGGGATAATCTGCAACTTCAACCGTTTCTTCTTCAACGGTATCATCAACTTCATAAAGAATTTCACTCTTTCGTCCACCGTCATACTTTTTGGTAACTTCTTCAAGCTCTTTGATGATAATTTTCTTCATCTTATTTTTACTTGCAAGAATAGATTCAAGCTCAACTATATCTTCTTCAAGTTGCTCAATATCTTTAATTCTTTTTAAAATATATTCACGGTTTAAATGACGAAGTTTAATTTCAGCAACATATTCTGCCTGAATTTCGTCAATACCAAAGCCTATCATAAGGTTAGGAACAACCTCTGCTTCACTTTCGGTTTCACGAACAATTTTAATGGCTTTATCAATATCAAGAAGAATTTTTGAAAGGCCTTTTAACAAATGAAGTTGATTTTTCTTCTTATTAAGATTAAAAGTAATTCTTCTTCTTATACATTCAAGCCTGAAATCTACCCATTCAAGAAGAATATCACGAACTCCCAAAACCATAGGTCTGCCTTTAATAAGCACATTAAAGTTACAGCTAAATGAGTCTTGAAGCGGTGTTGACTTATAAAGTTTTGCCATAAATTTATCAGGGTCAACTCCACGCTTTAAATCAATAGTGATTTTCAAACCGGAAAGGTCGGTTTCGTCACGGATATCGCTGATTTCTTTAACCTTATTTGTTTTAACAAGTTCAATAACTTTATCAATTATAGCTTCACTTGTGGTAGTAGGCGGAATCTGTGTAATATCAATGCAGTTATATTTTTTATCATAACCGTACCTTGCACGAACCTTAACCGAGCCTCTGCCTGTTTTGTAAATTTTGTCAAGTTCAGCTTTATCGTAAAGAATGTAACCGCCACCGACAAAATCAGGTGCAAGAAGTGTATCGCTTACTTCATGGTCCGGGTTTTTCATCAAAGCTATTGTTGTGTCACATATTTCTTTTAGATTAAAAGAAGCTATTGACGAAGCCATACCTGCAGCAATACCGGTTGTTACATTACAAAGAATTGACGGAAATGTAACCGGCAAAAGCGTAGGCTCTTTCATAGTATTGTCGTAGTTGTCAACAAAATCTACAGTATCGCATTTAATATCGTCAAAAAGTTCGTGGCAAATAGGCGCAAGCTTAGCCTCTGTATAACGGGAAGCCGCATACATCATATTTTTACTGTAAGCTTTACCGAAATTACCTTTTGACTCGACATAAGGATAAAGCAAAGTTTCATTACCACGGGAAAGACGAATCATCGTTTCGTAAATAGCTGCGTCACCGTGGGGGTTAAGCTGCATTGTTCTGCCGACAATATTTGCACTTTTAATAGTACCGCCCTGCAAAAGACCCATATTATACATAGTATAAAGGAGCTTTCTGTGCGATGGTTTAAAGCCGTCAATTTGAGGAATTGCACGAGAAAGAATAATACTCATAGCGTAAGGCATAAAGTTATCGGTAAGAGTATTTGTTATAACCTCATCCTGAACAGAACCCGCACCCTTAATATGAACATTATCCGCAAGAGGCTGATTTTTCGTTTCGTCTTTATTTAATTTCCTTTTAGCCAAGACAATCTACCTCCTTAGCTTACATCTGCGGCATCAAGATAAAGATGACCGAAATCGGATATATATTCTTTTCTTCCCTCAAGATTATCACCCAAAAGCAAATCAAACATTTCAGATGTTTTTTGAGCATCGTCGGGTGTAACTTTGATAAGTCTTCTTGTTTTTGGATTCATAGTGGTCAAAGCCATCATTTCGGCTTCATTTTCACCAAGACCTTTTGAACGCTGAACGGTATACTTTTGGTCGCCGATTTCAGCTTTTATCTCGTCCATTTCCTTTTCGTTATAAGCAAAATAAGTCTGGTCTTTGCAAGTCACTTCATAAAGCGGAGATTCTGCAATATAGACCTTACCCGCCTCAATAATCTTAGGCATAAGCCTGTAAATCATAGTTAAAATAAGAGTACGAATATGAAAACCGTCAACATCGGCATCGGTACAAATAAGTATCTTTGACCAACGAAGATTATCCATATCAAATAATGATAAATCTTTTGCGGCTTTGCTTTTAACTTCAACACCGCAGCCGAGGACTTTAATTAAATCGGTAATAATTTCGCTCTTAAATATCTTGTCATAGTCAGACTTTAAGCAGTTCAATATTTTGCCTCGAACCGGCATGATAGCTTGAAATGAAGCGTCCCTTGCCTGCTTACATGCACCCAGAGCAGAGTCGCCCTCTACTATAAACACTTCTCTCTCGTTAACATCCTTTGAGCGACAATCAACAAACTTTTGAATACGGTTTGTCATATCCATTTTTGATTGAAGAGAAGTTTTAAGAGTTTTTCTTGTATTTTCAGCCTTAACTCTTGCACGCATATTGATAAGAACCTGATTACAAATCTTATCTGCGTCCATTTTATTTTCAATAAAGTATACTTCAAGCTGCTTTCGGAAGAAATCAGTCATAGCATCTTGAATAAATTTATTTGTTATAGACTTCTTGGTTTGATTTTCATAAGAAGTTTGGGTTGAAAACGAAGAAACAACAAATATAATACAGTCCTCAACATCCTGAATATTAATTTGACCGTCATTTTTTGCATATTTGTTATTCGCTTTAAGGTAAGCGTTAATTTGGTTAACAAATGCACTTTTAAATGCTTTTTCAGGTGCACCGCCGTGTTCAAGAAAGCTTGAATTATGAAAGTATTCTTTAAGCTGTTTTTTGAGTGAAAAGCAGATAGCCGCTTTGATTTTTAATTTATATTCAGGCAAGTCTTCCCTATCCTTACCTTTTCTTTCGCATTCCCAATATTGCGGAGTTGTGAAAGCGTCGTTACCTGCAATTTCCTTAACATAGTCCATAATGCCATCGTTATAGCAATATTCATATGTTTCAAACTTAGATGCACTTGTTTGGTCTTTTAAGACAAACTTAACGCCGTCATTAACAATAGCCTGCCTTTTAATAGTTTCCTGAAAATATTCAAGAGGTATATTAATATCGGTAAATACTTCCAAATCAGGCTTCCATTTAATGCGTGTTCCTGTATCTTTTTTATCATACTTTTCTTTATGGAGTCCGCCGACATTTTCGCCTTTTTCAAAGTGAAGTGTATATTTATATCCATCAGTGTGAATTTCAGCGTCCATATATTCCGAAGCATACTGGGTAGCACACAAGCCAAGACCGTTCAAACCGAGTGAAAACTCATAATTATCACTGCCGTTATCATACTTACCGCCTGCGTACATTTCGCAGAAAAGAAGCTCCCAGTTATATTTATCTTCATTTTTATTGTAATCTACAGGAATACCACGACCGAAGTCCTGAACCTCAACCGAACCGTCGAGAAAACGGGTAACGCAAATTTTGTTACCGTAACCCTCTCTTGCTTCATCGATTGAGTTAGACATAATCTCAAAAATCGAATGTTCGCAACCTTCAAGACCGTCAGAACCGAAAATAACAGCCGGTCTTAACCTAACCCTGTCAGCACCCTTTAACGATTTAATACTATCGTTACCGTATTCTTGTTTTTTTGCCAATACTATCCCTCCAAGTCGAAGTTCAAAATCTACAATATTATATACTATATCTTGTAGAAAAGTCAAGAATCAGTAAAAAAGAGTGGCAGTAATTGTACTGTCACCCTTTTTTACAAAATTATTCGTTATCTGCAAAGTTGTTTTCATCAACTTCAGTTGTTTCATTTTGCTCGGTTTCAACTGCTTGATTTTCAGAAGTTTCGCTTTTTTCTTCCTCAATCTTTTCTTCTTTAATGAAACCGTTTTCCATAAGTTGTTTAAACTCGTCACCGGTGATTTTTTCATCTTTAATAAGAGTCTCGGCAACAAGTTCAAGCTTATCATAATGAGTTTTAAGAATATCTTCGGTTTGAGCATAAGCTGTGCGCATCATCTTTTCAATCTGAGCGTCAATCTTAGCCGAAGTTGCCTCACTGTAATTATTAACATGACCGTAATCTTTACCAAGGAATACTTCGTTATTATCGTCGCTGTAAACAACAGGACCGAGTTCGTCACTCATACCATACTTAGAAACCATATCACGGCAAATTGAAGTAGCACGCTGAAGGTCATTAGAAGCACCGGTTGAAATGTCGTTGAGAGAAAGTGCTTCGGCAACACGACCGCCGAGAAGTGAAATTAAATCATTAAGCATATCTGCCTTTGAATTATAATTTTCTTCCTGCGGTGTATACCAAGTGTAGCCGCCCGCACCCATACCACGAGGAATAATTGAAATTTCCTTAACCGGGTCGTGACCTTCAATATAATATGAAGACACGGCATGACCGGCTTCATGATAAGCTGTAAGCTTTTTAGCCTTTTCACTGTATTTGTGCGATTTCTTTTCAGTACCCATTTCAACTCTTGAAGTAGCGTCACTGATTTCTTCCATAGTAAGAGCTTTTTTCTTACGCCTTACCGCAAGAAGAGCAGCTTCGTTCAAAAGGTTTTCAAGGTCAGCACCGGTAAAGCCAATTGTATCCTTTGCAACCTCTTTAAGGTCAACATCAGGTCCGAGAGGTTTATTGCGAGAATGAACTTTGAGTATATCTTCTCTGCCCTTTGCATCGGGTCTGTTGACTGTAATCTGCCTGTCAAATCTGCCCGGTCTTAAAAGAGCAGGGTCAAGAACATCGGGTCTGTTAGTAGCTGCAATAACAATAATACCGCTGTTTGTACCGAAACCGTCCATTTCAACAAGGAGCTGGTTAAGTGTTTGTTCTCTTTCATCATTACCGCCGCCGGTACCTGCGCCTCTGTGACGGCCTACGGCATCAATTTCATCAATAAATACGATGGCAGGTGCTTTTTTCTTAGCCTGCTCAAATAAATCTCTTACTCTTGAAGCACCGACACCTACATACATTTCAACAAAGTCCGAGCCGGAAATTGAAAGAAACGGAGCGCCGGCTTCACCTGCAACTGCTCTTGCAAGAAGGGTTTTACCTGTACCCGGAGGGCCTACAAGAAGTACACCTCTCGGGATTCTTGCACCGAGGTCGGTAAAACTCTGCGGATTTTTAAGGAATTCAACAAGTTCTTCAAGTTCTGCTTTTTCCTCGTCACAGCCTGCAACATCATTAAATGTAGTTTTGCGCTTTTCATCTTCAACAAGTGTTTTGGTCTTTATCTTGCCGAAACCGAGTGTTCGGTTAGTTTCGTTTGACATTGCTCCGCTCATTTTTCTAAACGCATAAATGCCAAGGCCGATAAGAACGATAAACATAAGAAGCGACGGCAGCATACTTACTATCCAAGTATTTGAAGTGCCTGCTTTGTAGTCATAAACAATCGGCTTATCAGGATGCTTTTCGTTATATTCTTTAACATCATCCCTAATGTCGTCAAGAAAATAAGCAACACTCGGCACCGAGTAGTTCTTTTCTTCCTTTGGCTTTGCAAAAGTTTTATAAACAAGATTGCCGCTTGAAAGGTCAAGACTGAATTCGGAAACTTCACCGTTTTTAAACATAGAAACGACCTGAGAATATTTTAAATCTGTTGAAGTTTGCTGATTTGCGAAGAAAACTACCGCACCGATAAGCAAAACAGGAATCAAAATATAAACAAGTATTGATTTCCAATTTTTTGACATATTATTCATTAATTAATCCTCCGAAGGAAGTTTGATAGAGTAAACTCTTTTAGTGCCTTTGTCAACTTTAACCCGTTCATCGGCACAAATACCGATAACGCCTATAATGCCGTCATCATCACAAACAATAATGGCATCATCTCTTTTTTCAATGGGAAAAGCAGTTTCGTTAAATAACTTTTTCAGTGTTTTTGTAACACCCCTGCCCGAAGGCTTAACCGTGTCGCCTGCTTTCCTTTTTCTGACAGTTACACTGCCGATAATTTTATCACAGTCACAATAAAAATCAATATTTTTGGCTTTAAATTCATTAATATTTAAAATTTCGGTTACGAATTCGCCGCAATCAGTGCATTTTTTCAAGTTCGCAAGCCTTAATTTGCCCTTTGCACTAACCGCAAAATTGTCACCGAGAAGTTGAACTTTACCGCTTGAATAGAGAAGTTTTTCAATTTCGTTTAAGTGAAAACAATCGATTTTAACACCGTTTTTTTCAAAATAAAGTTTAATAATTCTTTTTCTTACAGCTTCATCAAAATTAATTATTTTTAAAATATCGATACCGGAATCTGTAACAACACCGTCATAAACACTTAATACTTGATTTTCGATAAAGCTATTGTCTTTATTAATACTTGAAATAAAGTTTGTAATATTATTTTGATAATCGCTGTTAAGCTTTTCAAAAAGCGGCAAAATATTAAGCCTGATAAGATTTCTTGAATAAGTATCGTCAAAATTTGTACTGTCGATTCTGTATTCAATATTATTTTGTTTGCAATAAGTACGAATATCCGCCGATGATATCTCAATCAAAGGCCGAATTATTTTACCCCTTACCGGCGGAATGGAACAAGCGCCTTTTAAGCCTGTTCCTCTCGCAAGCCTGAAAATAAGAGTTTCAATATTATCCGTAAGATTATGCGCCGTTGCAATTTTATCACACTCAATCGTGTCAAAAAATTTATATCTTTCTTCTCTTGAAACTTCTTCAACACCTTTTCCAAATTTTTTTGCAAGTTTAGGGGCATCAATAGTTTTAAGGTAAAATTTTAAATTGTTTTTATTGCAAAAATTCTTAACAAACTCAGCGTCAGCTTTAGATTCATTACTGCGAATACCGTGTTCAATATGAGCCACGCAAATATCAAGCGAATATTTATCCTTAACACTCAGCAAGAAGCAAAGCAAAGCCATTGAATCTGCGCCGCCGGAAACAGCGACTAGTACCCTGTCGCCATTTGACAACATATTATATTTTTCTACTGTTTTTATTGCTTGATTATTCATAATTTGATTTGTCCACAGCTCTGAAACGAGTATATTCTTTATCGAATGTCAACTCGATAGAACCGGTAGCACCGTGACGGTTTTTGGCAACAATAAGTTCAGTTTTATTAGCGTCAATTTGGTCTTGCTTATCCTCATCGACCTCTGTGCTGTAATAAGCCTCACGGTAAAGGAAAAGAACGATATCGGCATCCTGCTCGATAGAACCCGATTCACGCAAGTCTGCAAGCTGAGGCTTATGGTTTTTGCCGTGACCCTCAGTACCTCTGGAAAGCTGAGCACAACATATAACAGGGATATTCAGGTCTTTAGCCATCATTTTTAAGCTTCTTGTAATTTCGGAAACTTCCTGAACTCTGTTTTCTTTTTTAGTAGCAGAAGAAATAAGACCCAAGTAGTCGATAATAATACAATCAACATTTCTCATTCTTCTTACTCTCGACTTAATTTCAGGAACGGTAATTGCAGAAGTATCATCAAGATAAAGTTCTATATCGTTATAATCTGCGGCAGCATTGCCAAGCCTTACCCATTCGGAATCGGTAAGCTCACCCGTTTTAAGCTTTTGTGATTCTACACCTGCCTGAGATGATAAAAGCCTTTCGGCAAGCTCAGTTTTCTGCATTTCGAGACTGAAAACGATGCACTTTTTCCTAGCGCCCATAGTAATATTTTGAGCAAGGTTGAGCGCAAAACTTGTTTTACCCATAGCAGGACGGGCACCGATAAGAATAAGATTACCCTTATTAAGACCCGTGAGCATTTTATCAAGCATACCGAAACCTGACGGAATACCCTTATATTTTTCTTTATCTTCGCCGGTAATTTGAGCAAGTTTTGTATACACATCATTTACAATAACTTCGCTTACTTTGGCAGGACCGTTAGACTCCCTGCCTTGACGGATATTGTAAATACTCTGCTCTGCATTTTCAAGTATGCTTTTAGCGTCTGCTTCACCGCTTGTGGCATCTTCAATAATCTTAGTTGAAAGGGATATAAGCTGACGAAGATAATATTGCTCTTTAACAATTTTTGCATAATATTCAACATTGGCTGTTGACGGAACGCTCTGCGCAAGCTGCAAAAGATAATCTCTGCCGCCTGCTTCGTCATATTTGCCGTCCTTTGCGAGTGCATCGGCAATTATAACCGGGTCAATAGCCTTAGAATTAGTATACATCAGCATCATACTGCTGAATATTGCATTATGCTGAGGAAGGTAGAAAGAATCTGCATTTATATGCTCAAGAACTTCCTCGATACACTCAGGCTTAATTAATATCGAACCTAAAACAGATTGCTCCGCTTCAAGGTTAAACGGCATATTAACCCCACTTGCAACATTTAATGTATCAGCCATAAATTAAGCCTCCGATACCTGAATAAATACCTTTGCACTGATGCCCTGATACACTTTAATTTCAGCCTGAACTGTACCGAATGCTTTAACATCGGGCATAACAATCTTTCTTTTATCTATATCAATTCCGAGTTCATCTTTAATTTTCTTTGAAACATCCTTAGAAGTTACAGAACCAAAAATTTTGCCGTTAGTTCCTGCTTTTGCGGTAAGCTTAAATGTTTTACCCTCAAGCTTTTCTGCATCTGCTGTAGCGGCTTTGATTTCTTCAGCTTTGTGGAATTTTTTAGAAGCTTCTTTGTTATTAAAATCATTCATTGCACTTGAATTAGCTTCAACTGCAAGTCCCTTTGGAAAAAGGAAATTTCTTGCATAGCCGTCGGAAGCGTTAACCAAATCGCCTTTTTTGCCAAGGCTCTTAACATCTTGCTTCAATATAACTTTCATATTCTTATCCTCCTTATATTTCCATTAAAATAGGTAAAATCATAGGTCTGCGCTTTGTCCTTTCATACATAAGGCGTGAAAGTTCATCCCTAAGTGATGATTTTACTGCATTCCAATCATGGAATTTGACATTATAATTTTCGTCAATAACTCTGCAAGCTAAATCTCTCGCACTGTTCATTAAGGCTTCATTTTCTCTAACATAAACGAAACCTCTTGAAACTAAATCAGGACCGCTTACAACCTGACCTGTTGAACTGTCAATAGTAGCAACAACAATAATAATACCGTCCATAGAAAGATGCTTTCTGTCATTAAGAACAATATTACCAACATCGCCTACACCGATACCGTCAACATAAACTTCACCCGACGGAACATTTTCAACAAGTTTAATTTTATCTTCACTAAGTTCGATTTTTTCACCAATACTTGCGATATAAATATTCTTTTTATCAATACCCATAGCTTCGCCAAGTTTAGCGTGCTTTTGAAGATGCTTTTGCTCGCCGTGAACAGGAATAAAATATTTAGGTTTAACAAGACCTATCATAAGTTTAAGTTCTTCCTGGCAAGCGTGACCCGAAACATGGACATCATACATTTTTTCATAAATAACTTCTACTCCGTGGCGCATAAGTTCGTTAACTACATTGCCAACCATTTTTTCATTGCCCGGAATCGGAGTAGCCGAGATAATTACATAGTCATTTGGCGAAAGAGTAACCTTTGTATGCGCACCGAAAGCAATTTTTGTAAGCGCTGACATAGGTTCACCCTGCGAACCGGTTGTAATAATAACAAGCTGGTCGTCGGAATAATTTTTAATTGTGTTAATATCAATAAGAATACCTTGAGGAATATTGAGATATCCGAGTTCACTTCCGACTTTAACAAGGTTTTCAAGGCTTCTGCCAACTACGGCAACCTTACGGTGACGGGCGGCAGCAACATCAATAATTTGCTGAACTCTGTGAATATTAGATGCAAATGTTGCAACAACAATTCTCTTTTTATTAGCTTTTCTGAAAAGGTTTTCAAAGCTGTCACCGACTGATTTTTCACTCGGTGTATAACCCGGACGCTCGGCATTTGTGGAGTCTGAAAGAAGAGCCAAAACACCCTTTCTGCCATATTCTGCAAAACGGCTTAAATCAATCATATCGCCGTCAACGGGAGTGGTGTCAATCTTAAAGTCACCGGTTTGGATAATAACACCTGCAGGGCAACGAATTGCAAGACCTACTGCGTCAGGAATAGAATGATTAACATGAATCATCTCTATATTAAATGAACCGAGCGTAATATTATCTCTCGGTTTGATTTCAACAAGCTTTGCAGAATTAAGAAGTCTGTGTTCTTCAAGTTTGCCCTTAATAAGACCGATTGTAAGTTTTGTTGCATAAATAGGTATATTAACCTTTTTAAGTAAATATGCAAGACCGCCGATATGGTCCTCGTGACCGTGGGTAATAATTACACCTTTAATTTTATCCGCATTTTTTTCAATATAAGAAAAATCGGGTATAACAAGGTCAACACCCGGTAATTCCGAATCAGGAAAAGCAAGACCGCAGTCAACAATAAACATATCGTTTTTATATTCATAAAGGGTCATATTCTTTCCTATTTCGTTAATTCCGCCCAAAAACGCAATTTTAACAGACTCTTTTGCCTGCGGCGGTATTTGAGCCTTTCTTTTATTAGTCTTACGATAAGTTACATATCGCTTTTTGGAATTCCGTTTTCCGTCAGCGACCTTACCGTAAGTTTTATTCAAATTTGCCATTAAAATTTTAACCTCCAAATATAAATATTTTTCCGAACAAATTATTCATTAGATATAATATATTATTAGACAAAGAATGTCAAGTAATCAAATGTTTATGAAAGTCAAAGTCTATATTGATTATTGACAAAAAGAATGATAAAATAAATAAAAATTTTAAAACGGTGAAAAATATGAAAAATGTTGAAATATATACAGACGGTGCTTGCTCCGGAAACCCCGGACCGGGCGGCTGGGCAGCAATACTTGTTTATAATAAAAAAGAAAAAGAGCTTGTAGGCGGAAGCAAAGAAACTACAAATAACAGAATGGAACTTTCAGCCGTTATTGAGGGACTCAAAGCGCTTAAAGAGCCTTGCGAAGTTTATCTTACTACAGATTCAAAATATGTATGTGACAGTGTAACAAAAGGTTGGGTATATTCTTGGCAAAAAAACGGATGGAAAAAAGCAGACAAAAAGCCTGCTTTGAATGTAGATTTGTGGGAGCAACTGTTGCCGCTTTTAAAAAAGCACAATGTCACTTTTAACTGGGTAAAAGGTCATAACGGTCATCCCTATAATGAACGCTGTGATGAACTTGCAGTAAATTTTTATAAAAATCTTTAAATATCGTCTTTGTGGAGAATTCCTATCCCCTCACCTAATTTACCGCCGCTTTGCATAAATGCTTTTGCACTTCTTTGCAAGGCGGTTTTTTCTTGATATTTTGACTTAAAAATTTGCCTTTTGCCAAATATTCTTTCTATCGCCTGCTTGTCATTATCAAATGAGCAAACCAAATCAAAGAGAGTTGAAAACTGTAAAATATTGCTTGAGCTGTCCATAAACTGCCAATTTTCACCATACAAAAGCCAGCTTTCGCAGAAAAAGAAATTATATTTATAATCAGGAAAAAACTTTGCAAAAAATTCTTTAGCCTCAATGAATGAATTTACGCAATCGGCATAAATCAGCTTTTCCCCTTGCGGAATATGAACATAAAGCATTTTTTCGCCTTTATCAAACGGCAACATACTGTAATCAAGTTTAATATCGTTACAAGTGTAAAGCTGAAACTGAAGTCTGCCGAGTTTAAAAAGCTCCGTATTCAAATGATTTTTTATCCAAGCTATGTTTTTCAAACCTTTATTTCCGTTATTTTCGCACCAAATAGAAATATCCTTCATAGTGGCAAAATAGATATCATCACTTATGCCCATTTTTTGATACTTAGGGTAGGTGTAATTTACTGAGTACAAAAGTGCTATGGCAAGCTTAGCTAAATCATTTTTTAAAAAAGCAGATTTAAAATTATCTTTACTGCATTTTTCACATAAAGAAATAAGCTTAGCCCTGTCTTTTTTGACAAGGCTAAGCACTTCGCTTTTTAATTTATTATTAAGTTTGATTTCATCAACTAATAAATTAATATCCATAATTATTGTTGCGGTTCTTCAGGCGCTTGGGTTTCTGCCGGTGCTTCGGTAGGAGCAGCTTCGGTAACTGCCGGCGCTGCGGTGGTTTCATACTTTGAGATTAAGCCGGATGATTCAATATAAGTAACATTATATTTCATATTGTATTTTGTGAGAAGCGGCAAAACTTCTTTATTTAAGAAATTACTGTCAGCATGCTCATCCTGAACCGTAAATGTTTTATTTTCATCCTGATACTTAATTTCACGCTCAAGAGCACCGATATCGTCAAGTTCGTTACCTTCATAAAAAAGATATGTACCTTTAACGGTGATTGTATCAGCAAAAGAATTAGGCACTTCGGTTGTATATGACTTTTTAGTTTCGCTTGTAGTTTGGTGTTGCGGCAATTTAATTGTACCGTTATTAAACATAACAGCAAGTACCACGATTAATGCAACTATTAAAACAGCCAAAACATACGGCCATTTTTTCTTTTTCTTCACCTTTTTAAATCTATGCCTTTCAAGGGTAGGCGCATCCGAATCTTCATCAATATGAGTTGTTTGCATTTCAACTTCAGTTTGAGCTTCCTGATATGAAGCGTCACTTTTTTTATGTACAACTAAAGGGCTGTCAAGCTTTTCTTCTTTAATTTCTTCTTCCACAGCTATACTCCTTTACCTTTTTTTAGAATTATAACATAATTTTCAATCATTTTCAATAACTATTGAATTTATCTTATTGAGTTGATATAATATAATTATAAATAAGATTCAATGGAGGAACTTATGAAAATATTAGCATTTGACATAGGCGGCACAAACATAAAGTATGCCCTTTGCAATGAAAATTTTGAACTTACCGACAGGCACACCGTACCTACAGAAGCGCAAAAAGGCGGTCAGGAACTTGTATTAAAAATAATTCGTATAATCGAAAGTTATAAAGATATTGACAGAATTGCAATTTCAACAGCAGGTCAGGTTGACAGCGAAAATGGTATTGTTGTTTATTCAACAGACAACATTCCTTACTATACCGGAATGATGGTCAAAAAAATCATTGAAAACAAAACCGGTATTCCAACCTTTGTTGAAAATGATGTTAATGCATTTGCACTCGGTGAAGCAAGATTCGGTGCAGGTAAAGGCAAGAGTGATTTCCTTACTCTTACATACGGCACGGGTATCGGCGGCGCATTATTTCTTAATAATAAACTTTATAAAGGCAGCACTTCTTCAGCCGGTGAATTCGGTCATATGATTACTCACGCAGGAGGAAAGCAGTGCACTTGCGGCGGTGAGGGCTGCTACGAATGTTATGCCTCTGCCAAAGCCCTTATTGAAGCAGTTAACAAAGCAAATTCAACCAACCTTAATGCCTTTGAAATATTTGAAAAAGAAAATTTCAGTAAGCCTGAAATAAGGTCGGTTATTGACAAATGGATAGATGAAATGATAATAGGTTTAATAAACATCATCTATATTTTCAACCCGCCTCTTATAGTTCTCGGCGGAGGAATTATGAACGAAGATTATGTTATAGACCTTATTGACAGAAAGATTTACAATCTTCTTATGGATAATTTCAAAGATGTTAATATTGTAAGGTCACAGCTCAGAAACGATGCTGCGCTCCTCGGAGTTTCTTACGAAGCTTCACAGCTTTAATAAAAATGACGGTGTATGATTTTGCATACACCGTTTTTTTATCCCAAATAATTAATTAAACCGATAACAAATAAATGAGCCGGGTAAAATATATAGAAAAACCATTTCATAAACTTGTTGATTTTTTCATTCTTTCCCCTACTTCCGTTATACATTGCAATAATAGGAATTGAAAGGATAACCCCCATTTGCAAAACACCGTAAACTTTGTCTATCGCAAAAAAATAAACCAAAGAATACAAGGCTACATAAAAAATCATCCAAGCCATTTGCTTTTTAAAATTGCCCCTGTTCGTTCCGATTGCCATGATACAAAGTGACGCAATACAACTCCAATCACTCGGGAGCGTTATAATACAAATTAATATCACTAATAAAACTTTACAAATTAATTTGATTTTTTTACTATCTGCAATTCTCAGCATTACAAGACCCCAGGCAAGCGACCACATAACACTTGTTTGGTTAAGAAAATCACCATAGTAAAACGGAATAAACGACTTAAAATCGACAAAAGCGTTTGATGCAAAAATATATGCAAAATGCGAAACAAACGCAAAAGCAAAAAGCCTGAAAGTATACTTATTTATATTTTTGGTATAATGATACCCTTCAGCAATAAAGTAGCACATTATTGGACAAGTGAGCCTACCGATTATGTGCATAAAAACAGGCAAAGGCGCAGTCGGATAGCCGTCAAACATCGCCCAAGCAATATGGTCAACAGTCATTGCGATTATTGCAACAAGCTTTAATTCATTAGAATTGAGTATTTTATATTTTTGCATATATGTTTCCTCTGATAATCAATATAGAACCATTATAACATACTCGTTAGAATTTGCATAAACTTTTAATATGATATGTTTTAAGAAAGGACACAACCGAAGTTATATTACAAAAAGAAAAAAGTTTACTTAAAAACGGTACTTTCACAATTTGAGAGTACCGCTTTATTCTAACTGTTAACTTTACTTTTCATATTTTCTTCAAAAAAAGTTTAAAGCGCCGTCAATAGCATCTTTTCCCGCCTTGTCAAAAGGCTCAAGAACACTGAAAACATGAGCTAAACTTTTGCCGTATTCTTCTCCGTAATTTGCAAGTTCGCACTCAACACCGTTTTTATCTAAGAGTTCATAAAGCCTGAGCGTTTGTTTTTGAGCCAAAGTATCACCGCTGCTTGTGATAAGATATGTAGGAGGCATATTATCTGCATAAGACAATATTTCATCAAAGTCCATATAATTATAAGTTTCGCTGTTTTTATAATCTTTGCCCCAAAGTGGTTTTGTATAAAGGCTGAATAAACCTGCAGATTTCATAAATGCTACCGGAGAAGTTAAAACAAGTGTATTAATGTTAAGTTTTGCATCAACTGTATTAAAAACATTTCTAAGTTCACTGCTTTGCAAAAGAACAGTTGCATATGCCGAAAGCATACCACCGGCAGAATCGCCCGTAAGCATAATATTATCACTGTCGCAAGGGTAGTCGTTTATATTTTCGCTTATCCATTTCAGCGCAGACATAACATCTTTAATTTGCTCGTTAACATTAACATCAGGTACTAAACGGTAGCTGATATTAAACACAACATACCCCCTATCGCAAAGTGAACGGCAATAGTTTTCATTCAAATCTTTAGTTGCGTACATCCAACCGCCGCCGTGAATATCAATAATCACCGGCAATTTTTGATTTTTTCCGATATTTTCAGGATACATAATATCAAGTGTATGATAAAGATTATTATCATCAAGATAGTTGATATCCTTAATTATTTCAATATTTTTCGGTGGTTTTTGTTTTGCGTGCTTCTTTTTGTCACCACTGTCACAAAATCGCCAAACCATTTGCATTATTTTAACCACAGGGTTTTTGATTATGCCTTTTCCGCTTTCATCCGAGTAATTAACGCTGTCCGATTTAAGCATTGAACCGACATATATAACATTTTTATCATCGTCATATTTAGGCAAAGTGGTCAAATTAACAAAAGCTATTGCAATTATAATAATCGCAACAACAACTATTAGCACAATTTTCAAAATATTAACCTTCTTGCTTTTTATTTTATCTTTAGTTTTCATAATATCTCCTCGACATTTAATAATAAAATATTACAATAATATGCTTAAAATGTCAATTATTACTAATATAATAAATAAAGCGAAGCAATGCTCCGCTTAAAATATCTACAAATTTAAATTTGAAAATTTATTATTAACGCTTTATCGCAACTGCGAATAGCAAGAATGCTTTTTAAATAATTTTTGTACTTAACAGTGTGTTATATACAACTTTTGCAAGAACTTTGTGACCCTCTTTTGTTAAATGTTCCTGGTCAGTATCACTCGGCGAAACATAGTCAGAGGCAGAAATTATATTGGCACCCCTACATTTTGCAACCTTTTCATATTCACCGAAAAGTTGCCGTGAAACCTCAACGGAATTCGTATCAAATTCGGGATCGTATTCCTCTTTCCACACTTCATTTCCGAGAAATATGGGTGAAATCACCAATATTTTATCGGCAGAAATATATTTTGAAAGTTCATCCACACACAAACCGAGTCCCTTGGCGATTTTGTATGCATTTGAATTATAATATGACTTGCAGTCATTAGTTCCGAGCATTATAACGGCACCGTCAATCGGATAACTTGATTCAAGAATTTCAGGAAGTGATTTAAGTCCGTTACGATTTTTACGATAAGCGTCATCGTAAATAGTAGTTCTGCCGCATAAGCCTTCTTCCAAAACTCTGATATCGCTTTGCTTTAACATTTCCTGAAGTATACTCGTCCACCTTTCACCCCACGGATACCTGTCATTCGTTTTTGGAATCAAACCCCAAGTATTTGAATCTCCGAAGCATAATAACTGTTTCAAATAATCACCTAAATTCTGTAGTAAATTAAACTTATAAGTGAATTATAAAACATAATGCCTATGTTGTCAATAGGCTTTTAGGTATTTATTCAATATTCGGTTTTCATTGAGTAATTTAGTTTAAATTGTTTATCGTACTATTTATAGAACTTTAATAAGAATTTAAAAGGAGACAGTCCGTTTTAAACTGTCTCCCGTATATTGATTATTTAATTAATCCGCTTTCTTTCAAAAGCAGTTCCACATCTGTACCTTTTACTTTTTTCAGCACTGTTTTGAGCAGGAATTTTTCCTTAAACGAAAGAGGTGCTTCGTCAATCGGTTTTTTGTCTATAGCATAATAGCAAGCACGCAAAAGCTCTCTCACATCGTATTTACTGCCCCAAACTTCAGGTACGCCACGGTCAACATCAAGAAGTGTATACACGCTTTCCATACCTGTTCTGATTGAGTATTCGGTTGTGAAAATTGTATCTCTCGGTGTTTCTGCAAACTGACCGATGAATGCAAAGTTAACTGCTCCGTCAGGCACAACCTTTGGTCTGTCGCTCTCTTTTCTAGGCTGGAAGAAAGCGTTGATATATGGCATATAGCAAGTGGTTGTGTTGCAGGCATTTTTTGCAAGGTCATCAATTTTCTTTTCGTCAATGCCGATGTGATAAAGCCATTCACGGCAAATTTCTTCGCCCGTGCAATTTCTGATAGCTTTTTTAACATAATTGCCCTCTTTGTTTGTGTTAAGAGCATAAAGCCAAACAAGAACGGTGTTTTTGTCCTGTGCTTTAAATTGAGGCTGACGGTTAATTGTCCAAGAAAGATACCAATTTTCCGTGCTGTCTTTAACAGTTACGATACCGCCGGTTGTTACTTTGCCCTCACGAGGGTCACGCTTGCAAACATTGATGATGTGCTGAATTATCTCTTCATCAGATGTTTGAACAGTTGCACTCATCCAGTTTGTTGCTTCAACATCATTGCAAAATGCGTCAGGATTACCATATTCACCGTGTTTAGCTTGCTTTGCAATGTTTTTCCACATATCCCAAGATTCACCGCAGCCGTTTTTGATACCTGACAAATCGGGAGCAGTATTTTGGTCACCATAGCAAGATGTGTCTGTGCAACAACCGTTTGTGATAAATACAAGGTCATCCTCAATCAAATCAATGCTTTGCTCTTTGCCGTCTTTAACATAGATAATTTGCTTTGCAATCTTTTTGCTGCCCTTGTCTTCAATCACAACATTTTTGACATCCATACCAAATTCGATTTTAACCCCGTGTGATTCAAGATATTTTACAAGTGGCAAAATCATACTTTCGTATTGATTGGATTTGGTAAAACGAAGTGCGCTGAAATCAGGTAAGCCGTCAATATGATGAACATAACGGCACAAATATCTTTTCATTTCAAGAGCGCTTGACCAACGCTGAAAAGCAAACATAGTTTGCCAATAAAGCCAGAAATTTGTTGACCAGAATGAATCAGGCAAAACATCCGAAATTTTTTTGCCCTCAAGCTCTTTTTCAGGTGTGATGAAAAGAGTTGAAAGTGCCATTGCAGATTCTTTGTCAAGTTTAAACTTTTTGTCGGTGTGGGCATCCTGACCTCTATTGATTGACGCACGGCAAAGAGAATAGTTAGGGTCGTGTTTGTTAAGCCAATAGTATTCATCGAGCACAGATACGCCCAGTGTTTCTATTGACGGCACATCTCTGAACATATCCCACATAACTTCAAAATGGTTGTCCATTTCTCTGCCGCCACGCATATAGAAGCCTTTTGTTACATCTTTTTTGCCGTCACAGCTACCGCCTGCCAGCTCAAGTTTTTCGAGCAAGTGAATATGCTCGCCCTTCATTTGTCCGTCACGAACAAGATAGAATGCTGCGGCAAGTCCTGCCAAACCTGTACCGATAATATAAGCAGATTTTTTGTCAACATCCTTTGGCTTTTCCGGATGTGCAAATGCTTCATAAGTTCCTGATGAATAATACATAACAAAACCTCCTAAATTATTTTGTAATTTCATTATATTATATCCAAATATTTTTAACAATAATCAAAAAAAGCACCGTGATAAGAATTTTATCACAGTGCAAAAATTGTAGTTTTTTTAATCATTCTTGTGGTTTTGATAAATTAAAGCGTTTTAAAGCCGAGCTTATGTCACCGTCTAAAACGAGTGCAAGTCTTTCAACCAAATCTTCAGGCTTTTCTTTCATATCATCTTTAACCCAATCAAGCATAATGCCGACAAAGCAATAAGAATAAATTTGAGCAATGAATTTCTTGTCCTCTTCACGAACGCTTATGTTTACAGACTCTTCCTCAACAACACCCAAAAGCAAGTCGTCTGCAAGCGGTTTGAGATATTTTTCAACTTGCGCCTTATCAACGCAGTTATAAACATTGACGATGAATGGCTTGTTTTCCTTTACGGCATAAAGTAGCGAAACAAGTCCTTGTTGCCAAGTGTCGTGTGTTTTTTGGTTTTCGATAGCCTTTTTTGCGTCTTCAAGGCACGCCCACTCAATAAGGTCATAAATATCCTGAAAATGATAGTAAAAAGTCATTCGGTTTATTCCGCAGTCTTCTGCAATATCATTTATGGTTATCTTGTTCAACGACTTCTTTAAAAGCAAATTTTTAAGCGAAGCCTCAAGCGCCCTTTTTGTAACCTGCGACATACTCATCACTCCGTATTATTTATATAGTTAAGTTTAACATAATAAAATAGAATCTTCAAGAAAAATGTTAGATATTAATACTTCCCTCTGCAATAATGAGTAACAAATAATAGTAATGCCATTTCTGTAATGATTTATAATTTAATGATTAAAACTCATTGACAATTATTTTTGACAATGCTATACTTCATATGTTCGCTCAGTGAGCGATTGTTCAGTAAAACAAAAGCCGAACAGGTGCGGACTGAGATATCTGTATCTTGTTTGGCTTTTTGAACATATAATTGTTTTGTGATGCGATTTTCAGAAAACGGAGTAGAAAATAACTCAATCAAATTTCAGGAGAATATAAAAGTGACAAAGGACGAATATTTAATAACAGATTCGCCACTCAAGGCGTTGACTGTTTTTGCAATGCCAATGATTTTAGGCAGCTTTTTTCAACAAGTATATAATATGGCTGATTCAATCATCGTCGGCCAATTTGTCGGTTCTTCTGCACTAGCAGCCGTCGGAGCCTGTGCTGCACTAACAAATGTTTTTATTTGCATAGCACTTGGTGCAGGCGTAGGCGCCGGTGTACTGGTCAGCCGTTATTTTGGCGCTCAAAATTATGGTAAAATGAAAACAATCGTTTCTACTTCATTAATCAGTTTTTTGCTTTTAAGTATATTTCTCGGTGTGTTTGGATTATGCAGTTCTCATTGGATGATGAGCATACTGCAAACACCGGCAGATATAATGGAAGAAGCAGTGCTGTATTTGCGCATTTATTTTGCAGGCTTTCCGTTTTTATTTATGTATAATATTCTGTCAACTATGTTTACTTCCATCGGTGAATCGAAAATTCCGTTATGGCTTTTAATATTTTCATCAGTTTTGAACATAATTATGGACCTTTGGATGGTAGGCGGTCTTAAACTCGGTGTATTTGGTGCGGCTCTTGCCACTCTTATTGCGCAGGGCATCTCTGCCGTACTTTCCCTATTGATTTTTCTTTATCGTATGCGAAAATACGCAAGCCCGTTTTCTTGGTTTGACAAAAGAGAACTGAGTTCCATGCTAAAAATTGCTGTTCCGTCTGTTCTTCAACAATCAACAGTATCAATCGGTATGATGATTGTGCAAGCGGTTGTAAATCCTTTCGGCACTCAGGCACTCGCAGGCTATGCGGCAACGATGAGAGTTGAAAATGTTTTTTCACTGATATTTGTATCTATCGGGAATGCTGTGTCACCCTTTGTTTCACAAAATCTCGGTGCCGGAAAAATCAGCCGCATTAAGAAAGGTTACCGTGCCGCATTACTGTTGGATGTATGCTTTGCCGTTCTTGCATTTGTAATCATCGAAACAATGCACACTCAAATTTCTTCGCTTTTCTTAGGAAAAGACGGAACGACTTTAGCATATCAAGTTTCCGGTGATTATATGAAATGGCTTGGCTACTTTTTCATATTTATGGGCATAAAAATGGCAACAGACGGCGTGCTTCGTGGGCTTGGAAATATGCGTCCTTTTCTAATTGCGAATATGGTCAACCTTGCAATTCGATTGTCCGTAGCATTGATTTTTGCACCGCATTTCGGTATTGCCTTTGTTTGGCTTGCTGTACCGGCTGGCTGGCTTGCCAACTTTTTAATTTCCTATGCGGCGCTAAGAAAATCTTGGCCCGAGGATGTATTAGCTTAGAAATATTTATCTTATCCAGCAAAACAGGTTTGCTCCAAAATTAATATAAAAGATTGAGTTAACTCTTCGGCAAAAACAGAGCGAAAAGCACGCTTTCAGTTAAGCCGCGTGTTAAAATACAGTCCCCCTAAAATTCCGCATAAAAACAGCACTTTCAGGATTTGAAAGTGCTGTTCGTTTTTGTCTTTATAGTTTTTGCTGAAAATTGATGCTTTTTTGATGCTCTTGAAAATTGAGAAGTATCATAACTCAAATATAATGCACCCCACTATAAAAGGCAGTGACAAATAATAGTAAAGCCCTTTCGGTATGAATCTTATAATTCTTCAGCCTTGAAACTTATTTTAGGCATTTTATCGATATTTTCAAGTGCCATATTGCACCTCTAAAACTAAAATTTCTCATAAGATTTATGTGTTTATTATAACATTTTTTGATTAAGATTCAACTTAATGATTAGTATAAGCACTCAACTTATTAAACAAATTTATGAGCAGAAGCAAAACAGGTTTGCCCAAACTTCAGGGCAAATCTGTTTTGATGAATAAAAATGTTCATTTATAGTTATCATAAAACATAATTGAAATAGTTTTTCTTTACTGTGCATACTTCTTGAAATTCTCTGCTTGCTCAAGAACTTCCTTGTAAACATCATCAATGGTTGCTGGCGGGTAGCCGAACTCATCAAGCAGCAATATCAAATCCACTTGCAAGTTTGCCTTAATATCATCACGGGCAGACCAATCGGTATAACGTGATTTATCGTCAACAATCAGCTTTATCCTCTTGGATAATTCAATCATTTTATCGTCCGGATATTCAAACTCAAATTTCTTGGAAACTGCTTTCAAAATATCATAGAAAGCCTTTTCTTCATAATCTATTCCCATATTCTTGAAGGAGTTTTTTTCTGTTTTCAGCTCAGACAACAACTGTGCAAGCTGCTCCGCAACATCATCAAGGACTTCGTTGGCATACGCTTCATCACGACGTCGGTTATTATACTCATCAACAACTTTCTTGAGTCTGTCAGCAAATTCCACACCCATAATCTTATTAACTTTCTTATACTCGTCAATCGCCTGAGAAAGAAGTCTTTGAAGTATCTTGATTTTCGTATTCGGCAACTGAATAGCATTTATCTTATCCATATATTCATCGCTAAAAATATCTACCGATATATGCTTTCCGGTTTCAAATAATTCTTCAATTCCATCGGACTGAATCGCACCTTCCAGCATTTCTCTTACATGGGCATTCATCTGGGCAATATCAGGTGCATCGCCCTTTGTTAGCTTAAAGAGAATGGAGCGAACAGCACAATAGAAATGGATATAATCCTTATCGAGATCAGAAATTTTATCGCTGGAACTGCAAAGATTAAACGCCTGTTTCATTCGCTTCACAGCAGCCATAAATCTGGTTTCTAATTCCTCAGAGAGCTGAACATACTCAACTGCTCTATTCAAACAATTCAGCTGTTCCTTTGGAGTTCCATTAAAATAATCATTGCTGTTAAAGTTGTGGAACATCTGTCCCAAAACTTCAAGCTGATCCTTAACAATAACGACCATACAAGAGTAGGAATACTCCTGTGTGGTCGTTTTCTTATGCTCAAGTACCGAGGCGGTAGGAGAGAAACTAATAGCCTCTAATCGCACTAACTATTGAATCCGTATTCCATTTCACGATTTTATCAGCAGCATTTTTAACAACAATAGATGTTCTTTCAGAACCCCATGGCTCAATAGCAATTATTTTCTTGTTCATTGATCTTGCAAGCTCAATTTCAATGTTTATCCATTTGCTATATGTAGAGTAAACACCTGCCATTATAAGCACACAACTCGCCGGTTGCATTTGCCTTCTAATGGCTTCTTTTAGCTGATATGTATTTGGAGCATTGTGAATTGGATCGTTCTTTGGTACAGAATAATCACGATAATCAAAATATGGCTTCGCTCTAAGCATATTCGTTAATTTGTCATATGCATCACCATATGTCCATGAGTGGCTAATAAATAAATTGTAAGTCATTGTGTTCCTCCTTGTGTACGGAATTTAATAGCAACGATAGTGATTATTGCTATTAAATATAATACAATAAATATTATTGGAAGCGTTTTTTCCAATTTAGTACTATCTTTGTATTTTTTATTTCTTTCTAATTTCTTCCATTCGTCGTTGAATGGCTTAACAGGTAACTTCTTCTCAATTTCGTTGATTACATTGAATTTCTCTGCATTAAGTAATTTGTAATTGTGAATGAATAATAACCATATAACACAAACAACTATTCCTGCAGCAAGGATAAATAATGATTTTATGTCCCAGTTAATTGAAACAGCTGCTATAATAGCTAAATTCAATGTTACAAAAATGTTGTTCATCGTATCTCTTCGTTGACTAACTGAATTTGCCATTTCAACACAAGTTTGCCATTGTGCTAATACGATTTCTGTTTTATCATCTGTTGTTTTCAATAACATCCCTCCTCATGCTTTGTAAGCATACTAAGAAGTGTAATATGTGTCCGACCACTTGCAGAAACACACTCAAGTCACTCGAAGAAAAAGGTTACATAGATATCACTCAAAGATTTTTTGAAAACGCACAGCAAAGTAATATCTACACAGTTCATCAAATATAGTGTACCCCACTGTAAGAGTTGATGACAAATAATCTAAAAGCCTAAAATCGAAAAAAACAGCGGTTTTTCTTTTGAGTTTTTTGAATTGATTTTTGATGCAGTTTTGAATGAAATTTCGGCTCTTTTGAGTCGATTTTGAAGCAGATTTCAAGCCGTCGATTTTAAAGCAGGATAAAGGGGTATGATTTTCGGGCGTTG
>UQEY01000009.1 GCA_900540235.1 uncultured Eubacteriales bacterium | reverse complement strand
TGGGGAAATGTCACGCAGTGACAAAAGGGACGGCTTCCGTAGAAGGTGGCGGCTTTGCCGTCGATAGGAGAGAAAAACAATATTTTTTCTCCGACAGCTCATTTAAAATATTAGATATAATATTTTATACCATTACATTGAAAAAAGCAAGACACAATGATACAATAAAGCCGTGGTGATAAAAAATGAATGCAATTTTAGTAACAAATCACTTTTTAAACGGTGAAAAATACAAAGAACTTCACTCTCATTTGCTTAAAAGTGCGAAAAAATGCGATATAAATTTAAAAATCAAAACGAATTTGGAACTTGCAAGCGAAAAAGTGCAAGGTGATTTTGTTCTTTTTTGGGACAAGGACATTAACCTTGCAAGAAGAATTGAGAAAGCAGGCATACCTGTTTTCAATTCATCAGAAGCAATCAGAAAATGCGACGACAAAGCGCTGACTTACATTGAGCTTGAAAACATCGTAAAACAGCCAAAAACTTTAATTTCGCCAAAGTGCTATTTTGAAGTTGATTTAGATGAATTTGTAAATAAAGCGATAGAAATTTTAGGCTTTCCGATGGTGTTTAAAGAGTGTTTCGGCTCGTACGGTTTTCAAGTTTACCTTTGCAACACCCCTGCCGATATTTTTTCTCGCATAACGGACAAACCGTTCATTTTGCAGGAATTTATAGCCGAAAGTTCGGGTTGCGACAAAAGGCTTGAAGTTGTAGACTCTAAGGTTGTAGCCTGCGCACGAAGGGTTAACAAGAGTGATTTTCGCTCGAATGTAACAAACGGCGGAAAAATGGAAATGTGTACACCGAGTGAGTATGAAATCGGTACGGCAATCAAGGCTTGCGAAACGCTTGGCTTAACCTTCGGCGGGGTTGACATTCTTGACGACGGCAGTGTTTGCGAAGTTAACTCAAATGCGCACATTATCAACATTATGAATTCAACCGGCGTTGATATTGCACCGCTGATTTTTAACGCAATAAAAAGGAAAATATGATGGCAGGCATACTTATTTATACTGAAAAGGAAGCGAAGCGTAACGCTTTTGCAATAGAAAAATTTAAACAAAATCTTGATATAAACCTTGTTGACGAAACTTATGACGGCACGGCAGACTTTGTGATTAACAGGACTAACGACTTCAACATTGCGCAAAAATTTGAGCAAAGGGGTATTCGTGTTTTCAACAATTCTGCCCTTTCACGCCTTGCAAACGACAAGCAGGCTTGCTACGAATTTGTGCAAAAAAACGGCATTGAAATTTTGCCGATTAACTACACCGGTATTCCCGCAGTAAAAAAGCCGATAGACGGTCACGGCGGTCAAGGAGTCGTTATGCTCCAAAAAGCGGAAAAATTTGAAAAAGGGTTCGTTTACCAAAAGCCTTGCGATACACTCGGCAAAGATTTACGCATTTGGGTAATCGGCGGCAAGATTATTACTTCGATTTTGCGTGAAAGTGATACCGATTTTCGCTCAAACTTCTGCCTCGGCGGCAGGGCAACACCGTATAATCTCAACGATAAAGAAAAAAAGCAAGTACAAAAAGTCATCGACCTTTTTGATATCGACTATGCAGGAATCGACTTTCTTTACGACGGCGGCAAACTGATTTTTAACGAAATCGAGGACACCGTCGGCGCACGAATGGTTTATGCCAAAACCGATATTGATATTATTAAAATGTATTGCGAGTATATAAAAATGGAAATTGATAAATTATAGTTTGCAATCGGTTGACGGCTTTCAGCCACATTATAGTTTTTCTCTCCCTCAGTCAACAAAGTTGACAGCTCCCTCGTCAGAGGGAGCCAAGTTCTTGCTTCCCTCTGACGAGGGAAGTGGCGGCATCGCCGTCGATAGGAGAGAAACCTATGTTAAGATAAACTATAATTTATACAAAAAAAGAGCCTTCCTTTCGGAAAGCTCTTTTAATTTTAAATCAACAAAATGTCAGATTAGCCAAGTTCTGAGAAGTACTTGATTGTTCTAACCATCTGTGAAGTGTATGAGTTTTCGTTATCATACCAAGAAACAACCTGAACTTCGTATGTGTTGTCACCGATTGGGAGAACCATAGTCTGAGTTGAATCGAAGAGTGAACCGTATCTCATACCAACGATATCAGAAGAAACGATAAGGTCTTCGTTGTAACCGAATGATTCAGTTTCTTCAGCCTTCATAGCTGCGTTGATAGCGTCAACAGTAACTTCCTTGTCAGTCTTGATAACTGCAGTAAGGATAGTTGTTGAACCGGTTGGAGTAGGAACTCTCTGAGCAGAGCCGATAAGCTTGCCGTTAAGTTCAGGAATTACAAGACCGATAGCCTTTGCAGCACCTGTTGAGTTAGGAACGATGTTAACAGCACCTGCACGAGCACGGCGAAGGTCACCTTTTCTCTGAGGACCGTCAAGAATCATCTGATCGCCTGTGTAAGCGTGAATTGTGCACATGATACCGCTCTGGATAGGAGCGAAATCGTTAAGAGCCTTAGCCATAGGAGCAAGGCAGTTAGTTGTGCAAGATGCAGCAGAAATAACTGTATCATCAGCTGTAAGTGTGTCGTGGTTTACATTGTAAACGATAGTAGGAAGGTCATTACCTGCAGGAGCAGAAATAACTACCTTACGAGCACCAGCCTGGATATGAGCTGAAGCCTTTTCCTTTGAAGTGTAGAAACCTGTGCATTCAAGAACAACATCTACGCCAAGTTCGCCCCAAGGAAGGTCAGCAGCGTTAGGCATTTTGTAAATAACAATCTTCTTGCCGTCAACAACGATGTAGTTGTCTTCGCCTTCACCTTCGTGGAAGTCAACAGTGTGACCCTGAGCAACATAGTTACCCTGTGATGAGTCGTACTTGAGAAGATGAGCAAGCATCTTTGCACTTGTAAGATCGTTGATAGCAACTACTTCGTAGCCTTCTGCGCCAAACATCTGACGGAAAGCAAGACGACCGATACGGCCGAAACCATTAATAGCAACTTTTACCATTGGAATTTACCTCCGAATATAATTTAAAGTTTTATTGCTTTTATGCACTATTTATTTTATACTGTTTGTCCCCATTAATCAAGAGAAAATTGCAATTTTTACACTTTATACAAAAACAGTTAAAATTAGACAGCGGTTATAGTTAAATTTTTAACAATGTTTGAAATTGCTTTTTATTACAGGTCGGTATACAGTATAGCAAAATCATTTTGAGGTTTATTATAATTTATTATAAAATTCATCATCAATATCAATAACCTTGCCGTGTTTAAAGCCGTAAGGGAAAGTAAAAAGCTGATTTACCTGATGAAAATGCGCATCGCCCGCCTTTTCGCTAATAAACGGTACATAGCCCATTTTGTCCTTACTGCAGCCAAAGAAATCGAGCATCAAGCACCACTTACCGTCAGGTAAAATGTATGTAGTCGCCGCCTCAAATGAACCGGGGCGATAAAGGTTTGACATATAATTTTGAAATTCCAAATCGTGTTTGTATTCTCCGAAAAGCTCGCTTGAAGTTGCGTGCATATTCATAAGCGGTTCAGCAGAAGTTTTATAAAAAAGATGATATATGCCGTCAATTTTAACTAAATGCGAATCAAACACTGCGCACTCCTTTTCAAAGAAAAGTTTTGGGCGTGTAAACGACTTAAAATCTTTCGTTTTGGTATAATAAATTGCCATATGGGAATAATTATCCGCCTCAACCGTTGCACTGAAATGGATAATATACTCCCCGCTTTGCTCATCGAAGAAAATCTCGGGCGCCCAAATACATCCGAAATCATCCCTATCGAAATAGAGAAGTTTTTGTTTTGAAAAATGAATCAAATCTTCACTTTCCCAAAAAGAAATATACCTGCTGCCGTTTGACGAAATATCGTTCCAATCAACATTGTGTTCATCGTCCATTCGTCTGACAATGCAAAGGTCGGTGGCGATAATAACATATTTGCCCTCTTTGGTTTTAATAATATCAATATCACGGCAACCTTTTTCACCGTTTGTGCAGGTGATTACAGGCTTGCCGTCGTTTACTTTTTCCCAGTCGTAACCGTTTTTGCTTTTTGCAAAATGTACCTGTTCACCGTCGGGGGTTAGCTTTTCTCTGAAATGCGCAAATAAATATGGCATAATTTTTCCTCTTTAATATCCTTAAATTTAACAATGCGTATCGGCACAGCTTTTTTTATTTTACTCTACAGTAACAACTTTTGCAAGGTTTCTCGGCTTATCAACATCAAGTCCCTTGTCGCTTGAAACATAATAAGCCAAAAGTTGAAGCGCAACCACGCTCGGCATAATCATAAAATCATCGTCAAGGTCGGGCAGTTCAAAATCGCAATGAACGGCTGAAGTGACGAGCGATTTTTTAATAAATGTGATTACACTCGCTTTTCGTGACATAACCTCTTTAATATTTGAAATTTGTTTTTGCGCAAGCATACGCTGCGTCATAAGCGCAACGACCGGCGTACCTTTGCTGATAAGCGCAATCGTTCCGTGCTTGAGTTCACCCGAAGCAAACGCTTCGCAGTGGATATACGAAATCTCTTTTAATTTCAGCGAAGCTTCAAGAAGCGCAGGATAATCAAACCCTCTGCCAATCATAAATGCGTGCTCGCTTGAAAGGAGCTTTGAAGACAGAAGATGAATTTTATCTTTTTCGTCAATAATGCTTTGAAGCGCACTCGGCAGTTTTTGAAGCTCGGCAACAAATTTTTTTACTCCCTCGTAATTCATTTTACCTCTTATATATGCCGTCTTTGCGGCTAAAAGGTAAAACACGGCAAGCTGAGTGGTGTACGCCTTTGTTGACGCTACCGCAATTTCAAATCCCGCTTCGGTATAGATAACAAAATCACTTTGCCTTGCGATTGACGAACCTTTAACATTTACTATTGCAAGGCTTTTTGCTCCCTTTTTTTGAGCGTATTTGAGCGCTTCAAGTGTATCAATCGTTTCGCCGCTTTGCGAAACGCAAATAACAAGCGTGTTTTTATTTATAATCGGGTTTGAATAAATAAATTCGCTTGCCATATAAACATTTGTCGGAATTTCGCAAATATTTTCAAAAAGATATTTGCCTGCCAAGCCTGCGTGCATAGCCGTTCCGCACGCAATTATGCTTATATCGGTGCAATTTTCAAGCAGATTTTCGTCAATTTTATCTGCGCCAAAATCGGGCAAACCGTTTTTTACCCTTAAATCAATCGTGTTTTTAACAACTTTCGGTTGCTCGCAAATTTCCTTTTCCATATAAAACGGATAACCCATTTTGCCGTTTTGGTTTATATCCCAGTCGAGTTTCAACATTTTTGGTTCAACTTCATTTTTGGCAAAATCGATAACTTTTATATCGTCTTTCGTTATTTTTGCAATCGTCATTTCAGGCAAAACAAAATAGTCGCTGCTGTATTCTCCTATCGCAATAATGTCCGACGCAATAAAAGAACCCTTTTCACCCTTTGCGCAAACAATGGGGCTTACATTTCTTACCGCATATATTTCGTCACTTTTACCGTCAAAAATAACAGCAAGCGCAAAAGTACCCTGAAGCATTTTTACGCTTTCAATTATCGCCGTTTCACAGTCGCCGCTCTTTTTATACTGAGCGTCAATAAGCGCAGCTATCACCTCGCTGTCCGTTTGCGATTTTAACTTATCCTCAACGCAAAGCGATTTTGCAAGCGCTTCGTAATTTTCCACAATTCCGTTGTGAACAAGGGTGATGCTTCCGTATTTATGAGGGTGCGAATTTTCATCAGTAACCCTTCCGTGGGTTGCCCAGCGTGTGTGTCCTATGCCTGCATACGCACTTATCCCTTTGCACTTTTCCTCAAGCTTTTCTACTCTGCCTTTGCATTTTGTAATTTGCGTTTTTCTTTCACCTTTGCAAATTGTCGCAATTCCCGCACTGTCATATCCACGATATTCAAGCGCTTTAAGCCCTTTGATTAATATTCCCGTTGCTTCATCATATCCGATGTAACCTATAATACCACACATAACTTTTCTCCATTTACTTTATAATATTTTTCTTTATATTATTTATTATGACCTGATTTTTAAATTATTACCTTATCTCAAGCTTTTGTTCAGCCGTTGCCGTCTGTTTTTGTGCTTTTGTACGCATTAAGGTGATGCGAAAGAGCATCCGCCGAATTTTCGATAACTCTTTTTCCTCGTCGTCCCGATATTTCGGGCACATGGCGCTATAAAGAAAAGCTATGCCGCATTACGCATTGTTAAATTGTCAAGGTTCAAGCAGTATTTCTACCGCTAAGCGAATAGTATCATATTGAAATAAAAATTGCAATGTGAAATTTTACCTAATATGTTAAAATTTTTCATTTGCTGTTTGTCAGATAAATTATAATTTGCATTTACACTTTACCACTTAAAAGCGTTGTATTGAAAAGATTTTATCCATATGATAAAATCAGTATATTATTTACTCTGTAAGAGAGGGGAATGTTATGGCAAGCAGAGAAAAATTCGGCTCAAGGCTCGGATTTATTTTAGTTTCGGCAGGGTGTGCGATAGGAATAGGCAATGTTTGGAAATTTCCTTACATTACCGGTATGTACGGCGGTGCGGCATTCATATTGATGTACCTTGCGTTTTTGGTGGTTTTAGGTTTACCTATTATGGTTTGTGAATTTACGGTAGGTCGTGGAAGCCAAATGGGTATGGGCAGAGCGTTTGAAAAGCTTGAACCTAAGGGGACAAAATGGCATCATTTAAAATGGATAAGCATTTTGGGCAGTTTCCTTTTGATGATGTTTTACACAATGGTAGGCGGCTGGATGCTTAACTACGCTTATATGGAAGCAACCGGCAAACTGTCGGGCTTGAGCGGTGACGAAGTTGCAAACGCATTTAGCAATATGCTTTCATCGCCGCAAACCATGGCGCTGTGGGCAGTTGTTGCAATAGTCATTTCTTTTGGTGCATGCGCTTTCGGAGTTCAAAAAGGTGTTGAAAAAGTTACAAAAGTGATGATGCTTTTGCTTCTTGTTTTGATGATGGCACTTGCGGTCAACTCTGTCTTTCTTCCAAATGCGAGCGAAGGCATCAAGTTTTATCTTGTACCGAATTTTAAATCAATAGCCGAAGCCGGCATAGGTAACGCCGTTTTTGCCGCAATGAGCCAGGCGTTCTTTACGCTCAGCCTCGGTATCGGCGCTATGGAAATTTTCGGCAGTTATCTTGACAGGAAAAAGAGAATTACGGGTGAGGCGGTAAATATCGTTTTGCTCGACACATTTGTTGCGCTTATGGCAGGCTTTATTATTATTCCTGCGTGCTTCTCGTTTGGCGTTCAACCCGATTCGGGTCCGTCGCTTCTTTTTATCACGCTTCCTAATTTGTTTAACAGTATGAAAGGCGGCAGAATTTGGGGCACTCTTTTCTTCATCTTTATGTCGTTTGCGGCGCTTTCGACTATCATTGCAGTGTTTGAAAATATTGTTGCAATGTTTATGGATATGTCTGGCTGGAGCAGAAAAAAATCTGTCGGTGTTAACTTTGTTCTTATCACCGTTCTTTCGATGCCTGCGATTTTAGGCTTCAATCTTCTTTCAAATATTCAGCCGCTCGGCGACGGCAGCACGATTATGGATGTTGAAGATTTCCTTGTTTCATCCAACCTTTTGCCGCTCGGTTCACTCGTTTTTGTAATGTTCTGCGTTAGGAAAAACGGCTGGGGTTTTGAAAACTTCCTCAAAGAAGCAAACGAGGGCGAGGGTATCAAATTCCCGCAGTGGATAAGATTTTATATGCAATATATTTTGCCGATCATCGTAACAATTATTTATCTTAAAGGTTATTACGATACATTCAAGGATAAGGGCACGGGTTTGCTCATCTTTTGGATGTGCTTTGCGTGTATACTTCTTTTGGCAATTTTCGGAATTTCAATTTTTACAGGCAAAAAGAAAAAGGCTTAATTTAAGGACTGCAGTCAAATGATTGCAGTCCTTTAATATTATTTATATTGCAATTCTTATTAAAATTTGTTAAAATTTATAATAATAAAAACAAAGGAATGACATTATGTTTGTAGATATAGCAAAAATTAAAATAAAAGCGGGTGACGGCGGAGCAGGTGCCGTTGCTTTTCACCGAGAAAAATATGTTGCCGCAGGCGGACCTGACGGCGGTGACGGAGGAAAAGGCGGCGATGTTGTGTTTGTTGTTGATGACAATCTTGCAACGCTTGCCGACTTTAGATACAAAAGAAAATATGTAGCAAAAAACGGCGAAAACGGTCGTGGTTGCCGTCAATACGGCAAAAAAGCGCCCGACCTTGAAATTAAAGTTCCGAGAGGTACAATAATCAGGGAAGCAAACTCAGGTGCGGTTATGGCTGATATGAGCAAAACCGACCGATTTGTTGCGGCAAAAGGCGGTAAAGGCGGCTGGGGCAACATTCATTTTGCAACACCTACCCGTCAAGTGCCGAGATTTGCAAAGCCGGGTGTTCCCGGCGAGGAATGGGAGGTTTCGCTTGAGCTTAAACTCCTTGCCGATGTCGGTCTTTTAGGCTATCCGTCTGTCGGAAAGTCGAGCCTTATTTCTGTTGTAAGTCAGGCTAAGCCAAAGATTGGCGACTATCACTTCACCACCCTTGTGCCTAATCTCGGCGTTGTGTCTATGGGTGAGGGCAACTCGTTTGTCATTGCCGATATTCCGGGTCTTATTGAGGGTGCGAGCGAAGGTATCGGCTTGGGTCACGAATTTTTGCGCCATGTTGAAAGGTGCAGGCTTCTCGTTCACATTGTCGATGTCAGCGGCAGTGAGGGCAGGGAAGCGATAGAAGATTTTGAAAAAATTAACGAAGAACTTGTTAAATTTAACCCGGACCTTGCAAAAAGACTTCAAATAGTAGCCGGCAACAAGATTGATATGGCTGAGCCGGAGCAGATTGAAAAGTTTAAGGCTTATGTGGAAGAAAAGGGATATGAATACTACTCAATTTGTGCGCCGATTATGGAGGGCACAAAGGAGCTTATGAACGCAGTTTGGAACAAGCTTCAAACGCTTCCGCCTATCAAGGAATACGAAAGTGAGCCTATCCCGCTTGAAGCACTTGTTAAAGAGGACGAAAACAGCTTCAAAATTACCGAAGTTGAGCCGCACTACTTCCTTGTTGAGGCTAATTGGTTTCCAAAAGTGCTCAAAGGCATTGATATTGAGGACTACGAAGCGCTTCAGTATATGCAAAGAGTGCTTGAAAAAAGCGGCATTTTCAATGCGCTTAGAGAAAGAGGAATTGAGGAGGGTGACATTGTTTCGCTCTATGACATAGAGTTTGAATATGTGCCTTAATGATATGAGATTTGTTGACAAAGATGTTAAACCAAAGCAGTTAAGCCCGTTAAATCTTGCATTTATAGGCGACTGCATTTATGAAATTCTTGTTCGTGAAACGCTTGTACTCGACGCTAATCGCCCAGTGAATGATTTGCACAAGGAAAGCGTCAAGTATGTTTCAGCCAAGGCTCAAACCGCCGCTTTTGAAAAGATTAAAGATGAACTAAGCGAAGAAGAACTTGCGATATATAAGCGTGGAAGAAATGCCAAAGTGGGTCACTGCCCAAAAAGTGCAAGCGAAAACGAGTACCACTGCGCAACGGGAGTTGAAGCGCTTTTCGGCTATTTGTATTTAAACGAGGAAACTGACAGAATAAAATTTCTTTTTTCTAAAATTAACTCTTGACATTCTTAATTCAATAGTGTATACTTAATATCGCTGACGGAAGCATAGCTCAGCTGGGAGAGCATCTGCCTTACAAGCAGAGGGTCACAGGTTCGAGCCCTGTTGTTTCCACCAAAAAATAAAGGATACCTTTTCGGTATCCTTTATTTTTTTATGTAATGCGTTGGTAGGCTCGAACCTGTGACCCGTCCAAAGGAATTTCGTGTTTGAATAAATTTTCTTATAAGCAATTATTCTTTGAAAATTCATAATAAACACTTCATTCCTTTCTCCTTTTCCCCAAAAAGCTTACGCTTTTTGGGGACCCCGAATTCCAAATTTGGCGACCTAAGGAGCAACAAATTTGGGAGAAACAGTTCGGGGAACTGTTTCGTAGAATCTTTGACCCTTAAAAGAGCCCTGTTGTTTTTCCGTGCTGTTGAGGAAAGTGTCAGCTATGCTGACGAAAGGAGAGAAAGGCGAACGCAGTTCGCCCCCACAATATTTTTCTATTTTAAATTGTTTTTATAAGCACGATATTAATGAAGGCGGATGATATCCGCCCCTACGATAGTCTTATCATTTTAGGCTATCTAAATTAAGGCAACGACCGTAAGCAAAATGCGTTTGTCTATTATAATCGCCTTGTTTAAACATATAATGTTGACAATTTTGAAAAGATAATATATAATAAAAACAGATAAGGAGCTTGCCGTCAGCGGTTAACCTCCTTAGTCGATAGAAAAAGAAGTAATCGAACTATGTGGAGTAGAGGCGATTACTTCTTTTTTATTTCAATTATGTAGCCTGTTGAAAGAACAATTATTATTGCCATAATAACAAGATATTCCATAACATCACCTCCATTCATTGAGTGGAGGCAAGATTTAACCGCCGACCGTTTTGGTAGTTTTCCTTATCCGAAACAATTATACATAATAATCAAATTCAAATCAACAAAGCCACCGGTTTTTCCGATGGCTTGTTTTTTATATCAACCAAAAACTTATGCTGCTTTGCGAGCTGCTTGGGCTGCTCTTTCAAGAGCGAGCTTGTAATCTTTTTGGTCGGTAAAGATTTCGTTTTTGTACGGATTCTTCTTCTGTTCAACCGAGCGCTTGATGATAGCGGTAAGTACACAAACATTAGCGATAAGAGCAACGATTGCAACAACGCCCTGCATTGTTGGGTCGGCAGAAGTCGGATGGATGCTCGGGTCCATAAAGCCGTCTGCATAAACTGAAGTGATTACAGAGAAACGGCTGTTGTCCTGGAAGAGCGGGAATACCTGAGCAAACATACACCAGAGTGCGAGGGTGTTGGCTCTGTTTTGAATCCAACCGCCTTTGTTCCAAAATGCATTGGCAAATGTAGGAGCAAGAAGGAGAGCAAGACCGCAGTACCAAGAGTGGGTAGGAAGATTGTTGTAGGTGTACTCAAAGTTCCAAAGGTCATAAGCGAGGATATAGCACCAAGTCATATCAGGCCAAAGCATATCCTTTTTGTCCTTTGATGAGTAAATACCCCACCAGCCTGTCATACAGAAGATGTTGATTATACCGGCGATACCGTTAACCCAGTTCCACCAGCCGCCGTAAAGCCAAACATTTTCTGATGAAAGCCACCAACCGCCTGAAATACCGCCTTTTACAGCAGACTCAAAGTCTGAACCGACTGCGATAAGAATGTTGATAGCAACAATTACGAACGGAAAAACTTTGAACCATTCTTTTTTGCCGATGCTCCATTTATATTTAAGCATCATAAAGCCGATACAACCTGCTGTTGCCGCATACAGTTTTGCGTAGTGGAACCAGCTGTTCATATGAACATATGTATCGTTAGTGAGCGCCCATTCGGCACCCTTTGCCGCACCTATGTAAATTGCAATGAAGTATACCGTAAGTGCTGCCGGTAAAACGAGAAAGCAGAAGATACCGCCTGCTTTTGTTCGCCTTGCAATTTCGTTCATAACGACGAGGCCTGCAAAGACCATAACCCAACCGAGAAGTTGCCAACCGGCTGTGGCGCCGTAAATTTGGAATAACATTGTCATTCCCTCCCCTAATAAAATGAATAAAAATATATAATTAAGGCAAAAGGGTTTTCGGGCTAACAGTGTTAGCCCCTACGATAAATCTAAATTATACAGACTTTCGTAGGGGCGAACTGCGTTCGCCTTAATAGCTGACAGCTCTCTTTACAAGAGAGCCTATTTTGCCTCAATTTCCTTAATCATAATTTCATTGCCGTGAAGAAGGTAGGTGCGCTCACTTTGGCAATACGGGCAAGTTTTGCCGTACTCTACCGTTTTGTATTCACCCTTGCAGTCCTCGCAAAAAGTGACTGCCGGGATAACCTCGATATTAAGCTTTGCGCCGTTCATAAGCTCGCTTTTTGCACAAGCCCATTGCCAGCAATCATCAAGATAATCGTGCAAAACACCCGACACTTCGCCGACTTCAACCGTAACGCTTGACACGGTTGTAAGCGCATTTTGCCTGCCTACATCTTCAATCTCGTCAATGATATGAAAAACTATACCAAGTTCGTGCATAATCAGTCCTTTTTAGCCTTAGCCGCTTTTTTAATTTTAAAATTACGCTTAATCATATATGGCAAAATAGCTTTCATCTTGTCATTAGAGTTGACCATCGTACTGCACTCAGGGTGCTCACGGTGAAGATGAATTGCGTCAAATTCACACTTGGTTGTACAAATGCCGCAACCGATACACTTATTTTCGTCAACTACGCTTGCGCCGCAGCCGAGGCAACGGGAAGTTTCAATCTTAACCTGCTCCTCTGTGAGCGGAAGATGTGCATCGGAAAATGAAGTTTTAGCGTTAATATTCTTGTTCATTGCAGGCACTTGGCGAGAAGAATTATCATAAGTTTCAACTTTGATATCATCCTTGTCAAGAGAAATGAAATCTCTCCTGTTTCTGCCGATTGTAAGGCTTGCATTAAAGTGAACGAAACGGTGGATAGACTCTGCGCCCTCTTTGCCTGCCGCAATAGCGTCAATCGCAAAGCGAGGACCGGTATAGACATCACCGCCGACAAAGATATCCTTTTGCGCAGTCTGATAAGTTAAGCTGTCAGCTTGAGGAGCATTGCCCCTGCCGAGTTCAACCGCTTCACCCTTTAGCATATCGCCCCATTCAATCGACTGACCGATTGAAAAATAGAGATGGTCACAAGCGACGGTCTTTGTATCATTTTCATCAAACTGAGGGTTAAATCTGCCGTTTTCATCAAAAACAGACACACATTTTTTAAACACAACGCCCGAAACTTTATTGTTTTCAGTTAAAATCTGTTTAACGCCCCAGCCGTTGTTAATTTTGATGCCCTCATCCTCTGTTTCAAAAATTTCATCGCTTGACGCCGGCATTTCCTCCCTGCTTTCAAGGCAAAACATACCGAGAACATCAGCGCCGCAACGCTTAGTTGAACGAGCAACATCGACAGCAACATTACCGCCGCCGATAACAACAGTCTTGTTACCTTTAAGGTCAAGGTCGTGATTTTCGGCAATTTTATGAAGAATGTCAACAGCGCTCATAACACCCTTCGCATCCTCACCCTCAAGGTTAGGCTTGCGAGAGCCTTGGCAGCCGATAGCGATATAAAACGCTTCATAACCCTGCGCTCTGAGTTCGTCAAGAGTTACATCCTTGCCTACTTCAACGCCGCATTTGATTTCAACGCCAAGCTGACGGATAACATCAATTTCAGCGTCAACCACATCTTTTTCAAGCTTATATGACGGTATACCGTAAGTGAGCATACCGCCCGGCTTTTCATTCTTTTCAAAAACAGTTGGGCGATAACCTGTTGTTGCAAGGTAATATGCGCATGAAAGGCCTGCAGGACCGCCGCCGATAACAGCGATTTTATTACTGAATTCGCCACGGTTTGACGGAATTACCTTTTCAGGGATATAGCGAGTTTTTGCATCCAAATCTTTTTGAGCGATGAAACGCTTAATTTCATCAATGGAAACTGCCTTATCAATAGTGCCACGAGTACAAGCGTCCTCGCATCTTCTGTTACAAACTCGACCGCAGACTGCAGGAAACGGATTTTCCTTTTTAATAAGAGCGAGAGCGTCGGTATACCTGCCCAAAGCCGCCATTTTTATATAACCCTGAACTGCGATATGAGCAGGGCAAGCGGTTTTACACGGAGCGGTACCGGTATCGTAACAGTTAATTCTGTTTTTATCACGATAGTCGGGCGACCATTTATCCTTGCCCCATTTAACAGCGTCAGGAAGTTCCTGCTTTGGATATGTAACGCTTGAGCCGTCTTTTTTGCAAAGCTTTTGACCGAGCTTAACCGCACCGGCAGGGCAATATTCAACGCAGCGACCGCACGCAACGCAATCTTTGGAATCAACCTTGGCAACATAAGCGGAGCGTGACATATTAGGAGTATTGAAAAGCTGAGAGGTACGAAGTGCGTTACAAACCTTAACCTGGCAGTTACAAATTGCAAAAATTTTGTTTTCGCCGTCGATATTTGTTATTTGGTGAACGAAGCCGTTATCCTCAGCACGCTGAAGAATCTCCATAACTTTTTCACGACTGATATAGTGACCCTTATTTGTTTCAACAAGGTAGTCTGCCATATCGCCGACACCGATACACCAATCTTCAGGGTCATCGGCGCAACCCTCGCCGCACATTGCACGGCTGTAACGACAAGAGCACGGACCTGCCGCATACTTGCCGTCGTATTTATCAAGCCAATGCGAAATATGTTCAACATCAGCCGACTGATTTTCCATACTGATTGCTTTTTCAACCGGAATAACATGCATACCTATGCCTGCACCTCCCGGAGGAACCATAGGTGTGATAGCTTCGAGCGGAAGCTGTGTCATACGCTCAAAGAAATTTGCCACTTGAGGATGCTCGCAAAGTTGGTCCCACTTCATATTGAAAAACTCGGCAGAACCCGGAACGAACATAGGAAGCACATACTGCTTTTCGTGCTGTGGGTTTTCCCAGTTATATTCAACAAGACCGATATTTGCCATATCCTTTAAAAGCGGTTCAAGGTAAGCCGCCTTTTTGCCCGTTGCCTTTTCAATTTCAGCCATTTTCATACCGTGGTGCACTTTCATTTTAAGCGCAACCTCTGCCATATCATCGGTAACGAGCGAAGCGAGACCCCAATACTCGGGGTCGTTAGTCGTAAGCTCTTTGCCTACCTTTGGAAGCCACGGCATTTTGTACAAAACACGGTCGGTAATGTGCTTGCCGAGAGCGATAATAAGCGGGCGAACCGGCTCGTTTGAATGGTTTTCATAATAGTGCATAACCCTGTCATCGTACACTCTGTCGCTCGGTACTTTTGACGGGTCAAATTTATATTCATACTCCTTATTTGACATCAACATTCTCCCTCTTAAAAATATATTTCCAATAAGAATATTTACCTAACAATTTGATTTTAGCTGATTGTGAATATTTTGTCAATGTACAATTAATGGTAATGTGTATTAATTTGAAAGATTATAATTTGTGTTGTGTTTTCATGGCAATTTGATGATGATATTGCAGGCGAACACAGTTCGCCCCTACGATTATCTTGTCATTTTAGGATGTTTAAATTATGAGAACGACCGTAGGGGCGAATATCATTCGCCCGCTCAAAATTGTTTTAATAATCTAAAATGATAAGGCTATCATTCCTCAGTCAACAAGTTGACAGCTCCCCTTAAAAATTTTTAAAACAAATATCTATTTAGTAAAAAACGCAAAAAAAAAGGAAAAGCCAGTTAACACTGCGCTTTTCCCTTTTGTTTAAAGATTTATATTATGAATATTATGTAACCGGGTTACATAATATCTTCGCCGCCTTCTACAGCACCGATGGATGTTGTTACAACATCAGTAGTCTTAAACTCATCGATCTGAGACACTGGCTTTGTATAAAGTTCTTTCATTATACGCCCTCCTAATCTTTACAAAGCTTACCCTTGCATTAAACAAAGATATGCTTTGCTTAATGAATTGTAAAACTAATTAATAATTGTAACTTCCCATAGCTGAGTAAACAGTATTGATGCTACCGTCAGCAGCCTTTACTGTTACGAAAGCAACAGCGTTTGCTGAATGGCCAGCGTTGTTACCGCCAACACCATAAACAAGTGATGTTTGTTCATATGAATTGTCAGCATAAGCAACCTTAACTGTCTTGTTAGCTGAACCTGCAGTCTTACCTACATTTTCAAGAACAAGGTCAGAAGCAGCCATATCAACACCGTAAACGAAGCCCTGCTTAACGATTGTGTCAGTAGGAGCGATTGTACGAGTTGCAAGGAATGCTACCTTGTATGTTGAGCCGCTGATTAAGCTTGCATCAACCATACCAACCTTTGTAGAAGCTGTTTCGGTTGTGTCAGCTACAGCTGTAAGTTCAATGTCAGAACCGCAGAAGAATGTGTAAGTGTCGCCATAAGCAACAGTTGCACCGTTAACTGTCCAAGCCTTTGTACCAGCCTTAGTAACAGTTACCTTTGTATCATAAGTTACGCCGTCAAGAACACCAACTTCAGAAGCCTTAGCTGTTGTGATTGTAGCACCGTCAGCCTTAACTGTGTATGTCTTAACTTCGTCCTTAGTGTACTGAGCTACGATTGTAGCACCTTCCTGAAGAGCAGCGATTGCATCGTCAGAAAGTGACCAACCTGCAAATGTATAACCAGGACGAGCAGGAGCTGTAGGAGCAACTACTGTCTGACCCTTTGTATACTGAGTTGAGTCAATAACATTACCATAGCTGTCAACAAATACTACTGTAAATGTGTCAGCAGCAGTTTCCTTAAATACAGGAACGAATGTTGTGTTAGCAACTACTGTTGTTGTGTAATCAGCATCAGTTGAAACGAGAGTATTGTTAACCTTCCAACCAACGAATTCAGCGCCTTCAACAGGAGTAGCTGTAAGAGTTACTTCACCGTTAACAGCAACCTTAGCAGTAGCCTTAGCTTCGCCGTTAAGAGTTGTTGAACCAAGATCAGTAGCAGCAACTTCAACAGTTACAGCCTTTACAAGACCTGCAACAGCAGCTTCAAGAGCAGCAGCAGCAGAATCAACCTTAGCCTGGTCTGTGTAAGCTTCAACAGTTGCCTGAGCGTTAGCCTTTACAGCAGCTGTTACAGCAGCAACAGATTCGTCTGTGTAGTTGTCAGCATTTACAGCCTGAGCAGCCTTGAGTGCAGCATAGTAAGCTGTACCGTTGAGCTTATCAGTTGCATGACCTTTAGCGATTGTTTCGCCGCAAGTGTTACATACTGTGTCGCCTGTGTAACCGTTCTTTACAAGTGTAGCAGGCTGAGCGTTTACAACCTTAGTGTCTGCGTGGTCACAAACGAGCTTATCAATATCCTTTGCAGTGTAGCTGTAGCCGCAAACTGTACATGTGTACTTAGTAGTACCCATTTCAGAATATGTAGGCTGAGTAACTACTTCTGACTTGTAAGTACATTTTTCAACAGCATCGTTAGCTACTTCAGCAAATGTGAAGTCGCCGGTCTTTGACCAAGTGTAAGATGTTGTTGTATGAGTACCGTTGCCGTTTTCTACAGGAGCCTTAGCAGGTGTATTAGTAGGAGCGGTAGGAGTTGCACCCTTATCAACAATTACATCCTGAGTAGTTTTGTTGATAAATGTGTATGTGTAAGTATCAGTTGTTGGAAGTGCTTCAAGACCTGAAACAGCAGCTTTGAGAGCAGCAGTAGCAGCGTCAACATCAGCCTGATCTGTGTATGCTTCAACTGTAACCTGAGCATTAGCTTTAAGAGCAGCAGTTACCTTAGCATAAGAAGCTTCTGTATACTTAGAAGAGTCAACATCCTGAGCAGCCTTGAGTGCAGCATAGTAATCTGTACCGTTGAGCTTATCAGTTGCATGACCTGTAGCGATTGTTTCGCCGCAAGTGTTACATACTGTGTCGCCTGTGTAACCGTTAGCAACGATTGTAGCAGCCTTAGCGTTTACAACCTTAGTGTCAGCGTGGTCACAAACAAGCTTATCGATTGTTACATCATATGAGTAACCGCAGTCAGTGTCTGTACAAGTGTATCTGCCAAGACCTGTTTCTTTATATGTAGCAGGAGTTACAACAGAATAAGTGTACGGACAGTCAACTTTTACAACTGTAGCAACTTCGTCGTAGTTTTTGTCAGCAGTAGCTGCTGAAACTTCAGGCCATGAATACTCAGTATGTGAGTGGTGACCTGCACCGTCTGAAACATTCTTTGTTGCAGCTGTGTTAGTTGAAGGAGCTGTAGGAGTTTCGCCTTCCTTAACTTTCTGAGTATCAACTACAGTGCCTGCAGCATTTTTGAATGTGATTGTGTATTCCTTAGTTTCAGGAGCTGAAGCTTTTTCATAATCAGTGTAGATTGGAGTCCAACAAGCGAATGTTGACTTAGTATCATCATGAGTGATAAGGAAAAGTTCAGGGTTCTGATAACCTTGTAATGAATCTCTATAGTATGGTTCAAATTCAGTACCTGCGATATCGGTATCAAATTTGAATACTTCAGAAAGGTCACAGTCTTGAAGAACTTCAAAGCTGTAAGTAAATGAAGCAATACCATACTTACCGAATGGCTTTGTGCCATCAGAATTTACACCAATATAGTTAGATGTGTTTGCATCGCCATCTACTGCAGCATTACCTGTAACAGCACCGTAGAATGTACCGTTTTCAACATTTACATTTGCGCCTGCAAAGTTAAGAGCAGCTGCATATATTGCAGAACCTTTACCGATACAAGCTGTTGAACCTGTTTCAGCTTCTGTCCAAGTATCAGCTTTTCTTAATGCACCTTTATAATAAGCAGCCTTAAGGTATTCCTTATTATACTTACCCTTGAACTGGCCGTTTTCCATAATGTCTACGCCACCAAATTCAACGGTAACAGCAATACGCTGACCAGCTTTAAGCTGAGCAGGGTTAAGAATATTGCCGGCTGCCTTAACTGCTTCATAAGTCTTAGTAGCACTCTGTGCATAGTAGTTGTTGTAATACTTCTTTGAATAAGCAGATAATTTACCGCCAGAAACTGCGGCTTTAGCTTCATCATTAGAACCCTGTGAAGATACTGTAGCAGCAACTACAGGTTTCCAGTCGTTACGGTGGTCTTCGTATCCGGTATTACTAAAGTCTTCAACCCTAGCACCAAAATCTAAAGACCAAGATACAGCATCAGCATCGTAATCTTCGCCGCTATTATAGCCGTAATACTCCGGTGTTGACTGAAGTTTGTCGAGTGAAACATCAACACCGTCGTCAACCCACCATTTTCTGTTGTGAGTAACAGTGTAATCATCAGCACCAAACATATCAGGTGCAGATGGAGTACCTGCTAAAGCAGAAAAAGGAACAGAGAAAGCAACCATAAGAACTGCAAGAAGAACAGCTATTGCTTTTCTAAATGTCTTTTTCACTTAGAAATCCCCTTATTTATATTTTATGTTTCATTATTTAATCTCAAGACCGTTATAGTAATTCGCTCCGGCTGCACAAGCATAAACAATAACAGCATCTGCACCAGTAATTTGACCATCGCCGTTAGTGTCATATGTTCTGTTTGAACCGGCTGTAGCACCGGAATAAACTGAAACAGCATCTGCACCGGTAATTTGACCGTCACCATTAAAATCACATGCCATCATTGGAATTACTGCATTTGCGATATCAGCACCGTTTACCGTGAGCGTGATATCAGCACGGGTAATTGCATAAGTGGATGAAATTGACAGGTAATAGGTTCCGTCCTTTAACGAGTCGATTGAGAAAGAGTTTACATCGTCTTTAAGAGATGATGTAACTGTGCCGACAAGGTCACTGCGTGCCTCGTCAGAATATACATTGACTGTATATTCGCCGTAAACAGGTGTGTTGGCAGTTTCGCCGCTACCGTTTGTCATAATGACAAGCGAACCTGTTACGCTATGACCTGTCGACGGTGAAACATCACAAGTCATAAGATATAAAGAACCGTTATAACCCTCAAATTCAGTAACGAGAGCGTACTCGTTATCAAGTCCGTCCTCATAATTGGTTAAAAGGAAGGTTTTGTTCGGATTGGTTGAAACCGTGATAACATCGGCGGCGTCGCAATCATTTGCAAATGTAACAGAAAATGTTGCAAGCAAAGTAGCTTCGCTGTCGATAGGTGAACAAGTGTCGGAATCAGAAGCAAAACCGAAAACCAAATTTGAATTGTCGGTAACAGTTCCCATTGATGAAACGCCGGTAACATTTTCTGAAAGTAAGGCTTTGGCATCGCCGTTAACCGTTACATCAGAAGAATATGTTGCTGTAAGCTGCATTACCGATAACTCGGAAACTCCTTCTAAATAGAAGTTAACATCATAAGTACCTGCAGCCAGCTTGTCACCATCGCATTTTTCACCTTTTGAATCAACATATGTGCAGTAAATGTTCGGCTTTTCAGAGCCGAGAGGTGCAGCATATGAAGTACGAGGAAGGCACACTAATACTGCAAAAATTGCAAGCAATGCAAGTGTACCGAAAATAACACCTACACGCTTAATATTAATTGCATTTGACATTGGTGTTACCTCCTTGTAAGTAAGATAGAAAATCAAAGGGAGAAGCAGAAACGCCGTGAAGTTGCCAAGCGCCTTTCGGTTGAAGCCACGCAAAAGCGGGAACAAGCAAACGCCGCAAAAAGGCAAAAGCACAAGTGACTGAAAATCAATACAAAAACGAGACTGCCTTTAGCCTCCCTTTCGCCCCATAAGGGCATTGTATATAAACGGCAAAAGCCGATTATATCAAAACTCGGGCATATAAAAATATATGCCCCATATGCTAATAATAGCACAAAAAATTATAAATTTCAATGCTTCTTAGGAGCTTTCGCCCCTAAGAAGCATATGAAGTTAGTTTAGCTGTTATTACTGAATAGTAATATCAGGAAGTGCAGGAGCAGTTGATGCAATAGAATATACTGTTACAGCATCGGCACCTGTTACTTGACCGTCACCGTTAAGGTCACAATAAGCATTTTGAGCACCGGAAGCATTACTGTAAACAACTACAGCATCGGCACCTGTAATTTGACCGTCCTTGTTGTAGTCGCATACAATCATAGGAACTGCTACGCCTGTTACATTAGAAGCACCGACAACGATTGTTACTGTGCGCTCTAATGCAAATTCAGAAGTAATAGTAGCTGTGTATGTGCCAGGAGCAAGGTCAAGACTGATTTCATTAGCATCAGCTGTTAAGTCAAATGACTTATTAAGAACTTCAGCATTAGAAGAATCGTAAACTGTTACATTGTATGTGCCTGTTACACCACTGTTAGCTGTAGCACCCTTTGAAGATGTTGCAACAACGATAGGAGCAGTTACATTAAATGTAGACGGAGCACTAGATTCAACAGAAGGAGCGATAGTTACATCACCGTCAACATAGATGTCATAAGGGAATGAAGTAAGGTCTTCAAATACCTTCTTGTCACCGTTAACTGTAAGTTCAGGAAGAACAGTGTAACCGCTCTCAGCTGTAACATTAACAGAAATTGTTGAACCAGTTTCAACTGATACAGGAGCTGTGTAAGGTTCGCCGTTGATAGTAACAACTGCGCCCTTAACAGGAGTAACAGTTACTGTGTATGACTGATATTCTGTAAGAGCAAGTTCAGCTCTCTGGAGAGCACAATCAACACTGTAAACCTGAGTAATCTGAGCATCGTAGTTAGCTCTGTCGTTAATGTTGAAGTTGTTAGCATTCTTGTACTTGTAGTCGCCGTTACCGTACTGAGCAAGTTTAACTGCTTCAGCAAGAGCTCTTACATAAGCATCCCAAGAAGCCTTTGTAAACTTAGTAGCGCCTGTGTTTGAAAGGGTGTTGCCATCCCAAGCACCGAAGCGAGGTTCAACAGCGCCTACGCCCTTAGTGATTACAGCTTCAGACTTAACTGAGCCGTCCTCATTGTAGACAGCAGGAGTTGCCTTGAGTGTCTTGTAAGTGTTGCCAGATGCACACTTAATTTCAGCTTCAAGCTTATCGCCCTGGTAACCACGCTCTTGAACTACAGAAGCGAAGATGTTGAAGAGTCTTACAGCTTCCTTAGCCTGAACTGAAGAAACATCAGAATCGGTTGTGTAAGTAAATGCAGTACCGTTATTCTTGAGGCTCTTCATAAGAGCTGCAGCATCCTTGTAAGACATACCGTTTCTTTCAACTCTCTTTTCGGTTGTTGGGTCAGTGTATTCAACACTTACAGTATACTTAGATTCTGCAATCTTAGCATACTGAACCATCTTGTTGTAAGAAAGGATATCAAAGTTAACTTCTTCAAGGTCATTTCTGCGTTCAGAAATGTCATTATAAAGAGTTGATGATGCGTTAATAAGGTTAGCATAAACCTTGCTAAGTACATAAGCAATCTTATCGTTTGCCTTTGTAATAGCACCACGGTAGTCAATCTTGTTACCGCTTTCGTCAACAGCACCTGTATTTGCGATACATGTGTACTGAGTTTGAGGGAACTTGCATGACCAAGCGTCTGTTGAGTTGCACTTGTCACCGTTAGCATCTCTGTATACATACTGAACCTGGTTGTAGAGAAGGTTGTTGTCCTTATCTGTTGCCTGAGTATCAGTTGGCTTCTGCCATGGAGCGTTAGAATATGTTGTTGTATCCCAAACAGTAGCATACTTAGCAGAGTTAGCGAGGTAGTAGTTACCATCAGCGCCCTGAATTACTGCTACGCCTGCAGGGTCCTTACCGTCCTTAACATCAGAAGATGCAAGTGGCTTTGGCGAGTAAATCGGCATTGTTGCGTTAGCGTCATAATAGTAAACGCCAGCCTGACCGCCGATTGTTGCACCGAGTTCTTCATTGAATGAACCGCCAACATAAGCAGCGTCCTTAACAGATGCAGGAATTGCACGAGTTACTGTCTTACCGGAAACATTGTAAGATACAGACTGCTGTGAAGTTGAATAAGGAACAAATGCACGGTCGCCTGTAGGAGAAGTTGTCTGCTTTGTTGCAGCTGTAAGTTCTGTTGTATCAGACATTTCGATAGCTGATGTAGCTGTCATAGGAGCTGCCTGAACAGAAAGTACATTAAGAAGAGCAGACTTAGCTTCAGCATATACTGACTGGTCAACGAAGTCGGTTGACTTATAGTTAGCCATTACCTTAGAAAGTTCGTTGTAGTTAGTGTCAAGAGATGATGCAGAAGATGTATCACCGATAACAATGTCGAATTTAGCATAACCGGACTGTGAAGAGTTGTAAAGGTTAAGCTTAACATTATAAGTGCCGGCGTTAAGAGGAGTTTCGTTATCATATGCGAAAGGATAGATATAAGAATCTTCACCGCCGTTAATTGTAACCTTCTTGTTGATTACATAGAAACCGTCAAGACCGTTAACACCGAGTGAAAGGATGTTAAAGAGGTTATCGTAGTTGATTGTACCGCCGTTGGTTTGGAGATACATAGCGTCATATACACCGTTTTCATTAATATGGTAACCCTTAATAATCTTAGCATCAAGAGCTTCCTGAAGTGTATAAGTTACATGAGTTCTTCTTTCGATAGCCTTGCCTTGGGCACTGGCGTTTGTGATGATATTAGCAAGTTCTTCTTCAGTGTAGCCCTTGTAGTAAGTGATAGCACCTGAGTTACCCTCAGTTGCTTCATTTACTTGGTTACGCTGCCAATCGCCGTATACGCCTGAACCTGCAGCAGTTTCAATACGATAGTCATACATACCAACCTTGAGGAGGTCACCTGTATTCTTATTCCAGAAAGCGATAGCGTTGCCGCTGTCAATCTTTACTGTAGTTGTATCATCGTCGTTGAACTTAGTAGCTGCTGTGGTGAGGTTATTTGTCTTGAAGCTGTCGATTTCATCATAGAAGAAGACACCGTCAAGGCTTCGAGTATTACGGTTGAATACTGAGTTACTACCGTTGTTGTGAACTCTAAAACCATATTCAGAAATAGTTCTTGCAGTAGATGTACCGAGAACCATATCTTGTGGATATGTAACAGCAAGGAGTTCGCCCCTACCAATTTTATTAGCATTGTGAACTACAACGCCGTTAACTTCTCTGTCAGAACCGTCAGTCTGGCTGAATGCATCGTTGAACTTATTATCTTCGTTATAAACCGTATCTCTCCAACCTGATGCTGAAGTAAGAAGCTGATAAGCCGATACAGTGTTATTACCGTAAAGAACATTACCGCTCTTATCTGTGATATCATAAGTTACACGAATTTCACAGTTCATTGAGTCGGCACCTGATTCAGGTGAATATTTAACAGTTAAGTCAAATGTAGCTGTCTTACCTGCCTCGATAAGACCGGTAGGATAACCTTTTATATTTTCTGTAGAGCCGTCATCTGCAACACGCTTAACATCTGTAACATGTACATAGTAACGAGAAAGCTGCTGAACTTCACCGTTTGTTACATAAGAAGCGTTGATACCAACTGAGTTGTTAGTAATGTTGAACTTTGTTGTATAAGGCTGACCTACAGAAGCGCCTGTTATAGCATTCTTTTCAAATGAAGCAGTAGCCATCTTGAGCTGATGCTGACCGATAGTGCTTAATGCTTCAGGAACGAAGCTGTTAACAGCCTGAAGTGCGAAGCAAATACCACGAAGAATTGAATCAGGGTATGTGTTTACGCCGCTTGTACCGTAACCTGCAAATTCAGCGAAGTTGCAAAGTGCCTTTTGAATAGCACCCGGAGTACTACCTGACTTAGTTGATGTACCTGCAAGTACCTTAACCTGAAGTACATCGTCAAACGGAGTTGCTGATGTTGCGTCAGGAATGATTGTTGTGAAGCTCTGTCCGTCATAACGAGCACCGAGAAGACCGTTTGCAAGGTCCTTAACTAAGTTATAAACTGTAGTTACAACAGGTGTTGACTGGATAGGCTCAGCAGAAACGATTGTAAGTAACTGCCAAAGGAAGTTAGATACACCGCAAAAACCTGAAGCTCTTTCATCTCCGATGTTGAGGAATGAGAGAACAACATTGTTCCAAATGAGGTCTTTTGAATCAAACTTAGCATAACCCTTACCCTGAAGAGTACCGAGTACAGGCATAAGCTTGTTTGCAACAAGGTCTACATTTTCCCAAAGGGTATTAGCAGTTGAAATAAGGCTTGCGCCGTTTTCACTCTTGCCGCTCTTGCAAAGACCGAGGAGTGCGCCAACGCCCATTGAGCGTTCGCCCTTGTTTACAGTCTTCTGCATTGCGTAGTCGCCGCCGTAGTAGCAAACTACAGAATTAAGAAGGTCGAAGAGTGTTGTGCTTGCATTAACTGCAGCAGTTTCAGTCTTCCAAGGGTTGCCGTTTTCATCTGTAAGAGGAACATAAGCTTCAATTACATATGCAACAGCGTCACGAGCCATTGGAAGAATTGTGCCTTCGAGTGTTGCGTTGATTGTTCCGTCCTTGTCAATAGTAACAAGTGAAGAATAATCTTTCTTAGGCATTGCATATGATAAGTATTCTTTAAGAGCTACATAAGCAACTGCCTCTGCATCCTTACAGCCGTCCCAATCTGATGGGTGGATAAGTCTTTCGAGCTTGCCTTCGCCAAGGTTAACTTGACCGATGCAAGCAACGAGCATAGGAATCATTGCTTCTTCAAGGTTCTTTTCAGAAAGTGTAGCGTTTTTGCCGTACTTAGTATAGAAAGCCTTGAGGATGTTAGCGTCTGTAGCGTCTGCTGTATACTGTACCATCTTACAAGCATTGCCAACAAGAGTAGTTGTAACGGTTCTGATAGCAGAATCATTAATTGTTGTAAGCTTATTTCCGGTTGTTGCCATTTCAGGGCGAGTACCGATAATGTTATCTCTTTCAGGGAAGAGATCCTTAACTACTGCAACGAGTGCGTCGTTAAATGCAGCTACCATTGACGGATATTCTTTGTACTTATTAGCAAAGAAGTCGTCAACATTAGGAGTACCTGTTTCAGATAAGTAAAGGTTGATAGGACCTGTTGTTACATTGAAACCGTAGTCAGCAAGCGGACTGTATCTTAACTTTGCAAAGAGCTTTGTTTCATCAATGTCTGACCACTTACCTGTTGAATCATCAGCAGCTGTACGGTCATAAGAAACAACCTGCTTTACATAATCAAGGAACTTCTGAGCAGTATCAAATTTATAATCTTTATATACTGCGTTTGCCCATTCGTTAATCTTAGCTTCAGTGTAGTTAGCGGCAACATTTGTCTTATCCCACTTGCCAAGCTGGTCGAAATAATAATAGTAATTATTATCGAAGTTTGCGCCGTGGCCTTCATCGTAAGAGTCGTTTACATGAATAAGACCGATTGTACCTTTAAGAACTGTGTTCCAAGCAATGCTGAGTGCCTGATAACCAAAATCAAAGAGATTGTCATTATTTGAAAGAGCAATCTGAGTAGTTGATGATGTAGCGAAGCCCTTAGCATCCGGAGCACCGTAAGCAAAGAGAAGAACATTCTGCGGGTTACCGTCGTCATCAAGGAATTCCTTTGAATAAACAAGGTTAGGGTCGTAACCGAGATTTTTAGCTGCGGTAGCATAATCGCAACTTTTTGCATCCATTTCCTTTTTAATTTCAAGGTAACGGGTGGCAGATGTGTCACTCTTATCTTTATATTCTTGATTATATGTAACAAGAACTGAAATCTTATCAAGAAGCTCAGTTGTGAGCTTGTTCATAAGCTGCTCATCAAACTTAAATGTTGATGGGTTAGCTTTGAAATTAGCAATTTCTTCATCTGTATACCAATTAGTATACTTGAAGATAAGTTGCTGAACGATGTTATAAACAAAGTTTGACTTATAGCTTGAATCAGAAAAACCAAGCAAACCTCCGATAATGTTATATACATCTATATTAGCAAGGCTTCCGAGAGTACCGAGAGTAAAATCACCTCTGAGTAACTGACCGAGTACATCCTTGCCGTTATAGTCTCCACTATTTGTTTGAAGAATTGCAATAACTCTCTGAAGAATCTCAGTAGAAGAAGCTGTTTCTCTTGTGATATGCCAGCCGTTGCCGTCAGCGTCGTTTGTTGCAACAGAGTTGAAGTTAAGGTTCTTAGCGTCACCAATGTAGCCACCAAACTTAACAAGTACACCACGAACAGACTCAAGTGTTTGGAAAATTTCGTCAACACTGTGAGTACGAACAGCGATATTATACTTGATGATACCGAATGCGTTAAGTTTGAGCAAACGGTTTGTAGAGTCCCAAGTCATATAAGCTGTGATTGAAGAAGGAAGCTTTTCAAGAAGCTTATCAATCATAGGACCGTATTCAGCAAGCATAATGTCGGCATAGTCAAGCAAAGCTGTTGCTGTTTGCTCATCGGAAAGAATAGCCCATGCCAAATCGTTATATTCGATTGAGTCATCGGCATATGTTTTATCACTGCTCATGGTAGCACCATAAGCCGAGATAGCACCGGTGAAGCAAGAAGCAGCCATAAGCACAGCCATAAGTAAAGCTAAAAGCTTATGGGAAAACTTTTTTGCCTTCGTTTTCATTAATTTACCTCCATTTTAAATTTCCTTAAAGTAAGTAAGTTTAGAGTGTTAACATATTGCGCTTGGCAGCCTGTCGCAATCTCTGACCATCAGGCAATCTGAATTAGACTGAATGGACGGTTACAAACCGTACCACGCTCCTAAACGGGCGCAATATGTGCTTCAAACACATCATAATTATTACATAATAAGGCAAAAAAGTCAATAATCGCATAAACGAAACTGAATTTTTGTAACTTTGTCCAAAAAAACAGACTGTTTTTTGTCGGCTTGCACAAATTATTCACACTGAGTTTACAAAAAGTTTACATTTATTTGCTGAAAAATCGATATTTTACGGTGAGTAAAGTCACCAAGCTTTACATAAAGTTTACATTTGTAAAGGTGAATAGCTTTACAAGAACGCAGTTTATTTACACGACTGTGAACACATTATATATCGCTTATCAGTTATTTCTTTGTCGATTTTTGCTTGTTAGACACATTTAATTATTTTGTCCGTTATGCTACTGCTTATCGTCAAAAATCTTCGCTAAAATATGTTATAAATTCACAATAAATTAATTTTTTGTTACAAAAATATTGACTTATTATATATTCTTTGATATAAATAATTTGTATTTGTTTATACGCGTGTGGATATCCTGCGCCTAAAAAGCAGTTTTTTGTGTAGAAACTGTGAACAAATACTGCTCGGAGGGCGTCGCATACCCATATGCGTTGCCAAAAACGACAAGTTCGTAATTCATATGTAAAGGAGAGAGAGATTTATATGAGAACGAGCAAAAAACTACTCAGCTTTTTCTTAGCTGTAGTAATGGTCGTGACCACATGTTCGGTTGGCTTTACGGCATTCGCCAAAAGTAATGACAACCCGCTATGGCAAACGACCGGTGTTGATGCCGACTCGGCTTTCAACACGCTTAACAAATTGGCAGACAACCTGCCATCCCTTCTCATGGGCATTGATGTAATCAAAAATGCCGTATATGAAAAGGGCGCTAAAAAGTTCGGCACAACTGTTGACAAGTTGAGCGACGAACAAAAAAAGCAAATCGAAAGTGAAACAACGCTTCAAGATTTGCTCGGCGTTTTGCAACCGACACTTATCGGTGCACTCGCTTCCACAAGTCAATCAGACTTCGTTCGTAATATTTATGGCGATACCACCACCGGTGACTTATCAAGCTATAATTATTTGAGCGGTTCAACAGGTTCGGTTGACTACTACACACTTGCAGCTCTTTGCTACAACTACAAGGACAACTCAAGTTTGTCTAAGGAGTCGAGAGAGCAGCTTGAAGAATGGTTATACGGCGCTAAGGATGACCGTACCCTTTCAGGCAGAGATGCAAGCGGTAAAACAGTTAAGTATTCGGCTAACAGCCTTTGGTACTTAGCTACACTTTACCAACAGCAGGCAAGTAATGACGAAGAAATCATTGCTAAGGTAAACGAAATTGGTCAGCGCTACAATCAAGCGTTTAAGGACCAGAAGATTTTCAACTTGTCGCTTGACGGCAATAGCTACATCGGTTCTACTTATGAAACCGCTTCGCTCTATCAGTTAAAGCAGTGCGACTATGCGCTTACCGCTGAAGACCAAGCAGTTGTTGACGACCGTATTTCCGTATACAACAAGATGATGGAAGTTTACGGTGTCGGCATCAAAGTTAACGATGTTGCAGAACTTCTCTACTACGGTTTCGGTATGGGTGCAAGTGCAGTTCAGGCAAGCTTATACATCAAGCTTATTCAGGACGGCGGTTTAAACCTCACTGCAAGCGTTGAAGCAAGCGGTATGACCGGCGCACCGTTAACAATGAACGGCTTTAAAATCAATGCAACCGAAAACAATATTTTCGCTCGTGTTGAAGCCGGACTTTGCGAATCAATGGGTGTTGACAATATCGCTTCTGCCATCAAGATGATGATGGGTATGGGAGAAAGCGATGAGCTTGATGCAGATACGCTCAATACACTTTCAAACTTCTTGGTTGACGGTGTAATCAATTCCGACTTGCTTACCAAAGCAATTTTGGAAAAGCATGTTAACGCTTACGAATCTTCTTATTATCCTTACCTTCTCAAGGGTCTTGCAGTAAACTTCGGCAACAACGGCGAACCTATGAGCCTTGACGAAATCAATGCTGCAATCGACGCTCAGCTCCCTAAGGGCTACAGCAAAGATTGGAAGGACGGCGACACATTCTTTATCAGCGATGAAGAACTTGACCAGTTGCACGACCTTTTAAACAACATTGCTTGGCTTAACGGTCTTGACAAAGACGGTAAGGGTCAAACACTTGTAACAAACCTCTTTAACGATGGAGCAGTTACATTTACCGACTCATACGGTGACGGCAAGAAAAAGACAATCAAGATTCCTGACTCACTCAAGGGCAGCGGTACACTTGATTTCTGGTATCAAATTGCCAACCTTTATTCCCGTCAGAATATTGATTCGGGTAGTGCTTCACTCAAGAGTAATAACTATATTGCTCTTATGAAAGCATTCTCAGGTGACTATCCGAAGGAAGTTAAAATTTCCAAGACAGAATATACAGCAAGCAATTCACTTGTTGACTATTCAAACTCTGACGAAGGAACCGGTATTAACAAAAACGAAAACTCGAAAACAGGTTACAGCAAAGCCGATATCCAAAAATGGGCAGACAATTCATACAACTACATCGTAACAAAGACTTTATCTAAGAACTTAGGTATTGATGTAAACGAACTTGGCAAACCAAAAACAAGCGCTTACAAGTACGATGAAAAGTTCATTATGAACGACCTCATTGATATCGACACTGTATTCAATAAGATTATTGAGAAGAAGACAGCTATCCAAACAGATGTTGTTCTTACAGACGCCCAAAAGGCTATCTTAAACGGCAACAACACCGACCTTACAGGCAGCGTCGGTACTGAAATTGTTAACATTATCCTTAACAATACAGTAGGTGACATCGTTGACCCTAGCACTTCAACCGGTAAAATTGTTGACAGCGTACTCAAGTCACTTCTTAAAACAAATGTTAACCTTCAGGCTGTACTTACAGATATTTGGTCTGACCTTGTTGATAACCCAATCAAGACAGTAGTTAACCTTCTTCCTGTACTTGCGGTTCTTGTTAACGAACTTATTGAACCTATCCTCTTTGCTGAGGCAGGTGACGCTCAGAAGAGTACAAATACCGGTCTTCTTTACGATGTACTCGGTGACGGTGCTCTTGGAGAAATGAACGCTAAGTCAGGTTCATACATCGGTATCGACCAGCTTTCTTGGGACCTCAACTCACTTCTTCCTCAGCTTATGCACTGGCTCAAGAATGACGGTTCATACGAAAGAGCAGGCGGTACTTACTGGAATGACGGTAAAGCTAAGACAGGTTACCTTTCATACTACAACAACTTAGGTTATGAAACCAAGGACTACACTGCTAACGACCTTATCTCTGACACTAACTTGGTACTCAAGTATGACAAGGTTATTGATAAGAACGGCAAAGAACTCACTTATAAAGAATCTAAAAATGAAGAAGGTAAGACAGTATATACCTATTCATATAACGGAAACACTGCCGACAATCTTACAGATGTTTTGGCAAACATTCCAAGTGCTACAAGATTTAATGTTCAGTACACATATGAAGCAGGCGTACCAAGAATTACCGGTATTTACATTGCCGATAAGGCTCTCAAATATGCTAAGATAAGCGACCTTAAAAACATTCTTTCAGGTGCAATCACAGCACAGGACGGTCAAATCGGTACAGGTCTTTATGAAGTAATTGATGAACTTGCTACTTTATTTACAAATGCAGTTGACACTTATGTTAACACTCCTGAGCTCAGAAATCAGGTTAAAGGCTACGCTAACGACCGCACAGGCGCTGCAGTAAACAGAGGTCTTAACAATATCACAGTTGCTCTTCCTCAGCTCTTTGATATTATGGAAAACCTCGGCGCAGACAAGTACGGCGTTCCTAAAAATGCTTGGACTTACTGCTACGACGGCAAGATTGTCGTAGGCAAGGACCCTTCTACCGGCGATGACGGCGTTGTAAGCAACGCTAAGATGACAGAGTTTAAAAACTTTGCAGCTAACCCTGACCCGGTTAAGATTTTTGACTGCTTCGCTCAAATCTTCGTTGAAGATTGGCTCGACGCTATCCTCGGTCTTGTTAACAATGTAATCAGTGTTGACGGCAGTGAATTTTCAAAGAATCTTCCAATCGTTACAGGACTTCTTAATTCTGTAGGCGGATTTGGCGAATCAAGTGCTCTCACTGATTTGTTCAACAGCATTTTCCAAATTACCCGTGAAAGCGACTACAGCTTCACATTTGAAAAGCAATCAAGCGGTTTTGTCGGTCTTGACAAAGACAATGCTTACTTCCTTATTACTAATGTAAGCAAGCTTGTTGATGTTGTTAAAGCTCTTATTGACAGCTTTAAGAAATCAGACGACGATAAGGGTAACGGCGACGGCACAACATCGCTCAGCGATATTGCTATGAATGCATTAGCAAACAACGCAGACGCTTCTACCGCAAGTGACACTCCGATGTCATCGGTTGACCTTTCAAATTACACAAACGATGAAATAGGTACAGTTGACAAAACAATCGCTAAGCTTGACAGCATGTTGTCTTCTCTCCTTGTTGATTCAAACATTAACGGTTATAACCTCAGCAAGACAAGCAATATCGTGACCGGCGTTGTTTCACTCCTTTCTAATTATATAGGAACTGACGCTTCAAATCAGGTTATTGACTTACTTAATACCTATTTATATTACCTTAACGGCGAAGATCAGCGTTCTGCCGACTCCGACGGTAATGTTGATCCTAAGGATATCTACACAAACGAAGGTCTTACAACTGTTGTAGTAAGAACATTCGCACTTGTTGAAGCACTCGTTGCAAACCTTACAGACAAATATGCTTATACATATACTTATAAGGACAACGGTTCTGACAAGGAAGCCAAATACAACCTTATCAGCGAAGCAGTTAACGGTCTTATTTCTCCTGACTCACTCGCTGTAAGAATTAAGGAAACAGAATTCGGTGGCGCAAGCAAACAAATTAAGAAGCTTGAAAGCTGGAGCGACGCTATTGAAAAGGACGGCACAATTAATGTTGATATTAATTGGGGCATCACAAAGGGCGACAGAGATGAATTCCTCAATGCTTTCTCAGCATCAATCAGAATTCTCACTTCTATCGTAGGCGTTATCCTTCTTGACACCGGCATTTATGAAAATGCTCTTTACCCTGCTCTCAATGCTATTGCTCAGCAGACAGGTATAAAGATTGATACTCCAAAGGAACTTGCAGACGCTTCTAACGAGTATCGTGACGAACTTGTGAAAGGTCTTGTTAACCCGCTCGTAAGCTGGCTTGACACATTCCTTCAAAAGCCTGTTACAACCTTGATTAACACAATAACCGGCTTGTCGGCAGTTCTTGATGACACAAATACAAAAGCAGGTACGGTTGCTTCCATCGTTTCCGGTGCAGTAACTCCTGTTCAAAACGAGCTTAACGGAGCCGCAAACATTCTCAAGCTTACAAGCAGTAAACTCGGTGCTCTTTCACCGACACTCGCTTCACTTCTTGAAAAAGTTTCTTCCGACACATTTGACCAGTTTACTAAGGTAAACGGCAAACAGGAACTCGGCTTCAAGGTTAATGATGTTGCTCTTTCAGGTAACAACATTATTCCTATTGTTAACACAATTCTTGCTAAATTTGGCATTAAGCTTAACAATATTAATTGGAACTTTGTAAGCAAGTGCACTCCTGGTCAGGCTGTCATTTATGTACTTGAATATCTTGTTGATACAGTAGTTGCAAACGACAACCTTAAAGCAATCGCAAACCTTATCGGCAACGATACGGTAACTACTGTTCTTGATGCTATCCAGAACGGTAAGATTGACGCTCACGCACTTCTTAAAGTTCTTAACAAGGTTCTCAACCTTACTCAAAGCCCAACGCTCTTTGCTTGGTCATTTGAGCAATACCTCCAGCAGGCAGCCGAAGGCTTCGCTTACCCACAGGGTATCACAAAGGCTCAGGCTGACGAGGCTGCACAGGACATCGACGCTGTTATCAACAACATCTTCCCTGTTCTCGCTTCACTCGGCGTTAACCTCGGCGGTAACAACCTCAAGGACATCTTGAGTTCAAATGTATTTAAAAACGAATTTATTACAAAGCTTGTATTTACAATTTACGGCGGTATTTCTTCAAATGCTACTGTAGCAAGCGTAATGTCAGGCTTAGGCGTTGCTTCAAGCCCTGCAGATGTAGCTAAGCTTCTTACCGATACATCTTACGGTGCAACATTCACTGACGCAGCTAACTTCCTTGCAAGCGCTTCTTCTTGGGACGCTCTTGTTAAGACTGAAACAAAGAACAAGTGTGACTGCGGTGAAGCTAACTGTACAGCAGGTTCAACAACAACAAAGACTTACCCAACAATTAATTGGGGCTTCAAAGACGGTGCGGCTAACGCTCAGCAGGGCTTTGTAAATGCTCTCGTTGCAGTTCTCCGTCCTCTCTACCCTGTAATTTCTATCCTTCTTAACGAAGGCAGTGCGGATGTAGGCTCTGTTGTTACTGAAATTCTTAAAACTATTGATTCTCAAACTAAAACATTAACATTTAAGAACGGCATTCTTACAATTACAGTTAAGGATGAAAAAAATGCCGATTCTAAAGATTCTGTAATCAAGATTGATGTAAACAGTGCTCTTAAAAACCTTAACATTTACGGCACAAATGCTTACAACAGTGCAATCATTCCTCTTATGGAGGCTCTCGGTGCTAAGAATATTAAGACCGACGCTGAATATAAGAACGATATTGCACAGGCTAAGGATAATCTTCTTCTTGATATCCTCAACCCAATCGTCGGTGCTAACAACTCTATCCTCAACGATATAGTTGCTAACCCACTTGAAACAATTTGCACAATGCTTCCGAACCTTGCAGTATTTATTGACGCAAACGGTTTGTCACAGTTTGTTGCAAATCTTATTGCTCCTATTACTCAGGTTATTTACGGCTTGAGCGATGTACTCGATGTAAACTCTGTTCTTTCATATGTACTCGGTTACTATGTTGAAAACAAGTCATTCAAGGGCTTGTCAGCTGACGATATCGTAGCTGTTATTGCAGGTACTAAGTCAGTTAAGCCTCTCGGCGATGTTGTCGGCAACTTAATCGGTATGGGCGAAGGCAAGCTTATAATCGACCTTTCAAACCTTTCAACTCTTAATCTTCAGGATGCTGTTGTTCCTGTCATCAACTTCATCCTTTCTGACCCTAATATTATTAAGGCAAGCAAGAAGAGCACAACATCTTGTCCATGTTCTTCAAGCAAGTGTCCTAATAAGCTTACAGACGCTCAGATTAAAGAAAACGAAAAAGCTAATGAAACAAGCGAAAAGATTATCGGTTATGTTCATCAGATTAAGATTAGCAACATCGATTGGAACCTCCTTGCTTCACTCGGCGACAGAGTAACTTACACTTCTAAGGCAACTGACCTTAACGGCAATGCTCTTACAGGTAAGAAGCTCGAAAATGTTGACTACGGCAAGACATTAATCACTGTTCTTCGCTATGTACTTAACACAGTTAAGAACAACATTGACCCGCTCAACTCAATTCTTACAAATATTGATGCTATTGCTAAGAACGATACGCTCAAGGCAATCATCTCTAATGTAATCACTCAGATTAAGACACACTCTGCAGACCAAATTATTGTCGGACTTTACTACTTCTTCGTTGGTGAACAAACCGATGCTTATTGGGACTTCACCGGTTACAAGACAAAGAATAGTACATTCAAGTTCCCTAAGGGTGTTAATGCATCTGATGTAGCAGCTCTCGTTTCATTCCTTGACGGAATCATCGGCGAGCTTGACCTCAATGCTCTCCTTAATCAGTATCTCTACACAGACAGTCTTATCAACACTCTTGCTAAGGCTATCTACACAAACATTGAAAAAGTTAAGATTAACGACAAGTTGAGCCTCGGCGATATCCTTGCTCTTCTTGATGTCAATGTAACAGCTAACAGCTTCGCTGATCTCCTTGTTAACAGCAAGTACGGCGAAACAGCTCAGTTTAAGTCAGCTTCTGATGCTATTAAGGCAGCAGGCAGCTTTGCTAAGGTTGACTTTGACAAACTTTCTTGGGGTGTTAAGGACCAGAAGACATTCCTCAATGCTCTCGTTGCAGTTCTCCGTCCTCTTTACGGCGTTCTTGATGTCGTTGTTGCAGACGGTCAGCTCAATATCCTTGAGGGTATCTCAATTCCTGGTTCAAACGGTTATGAAAACTCAATCGTTCCTCTCCTTGAGGCTCTCGGTTGCGAAAACATTCTTTCTTACGACAAGTATCTTAAAGATGTTAACAAGGCTTACGATAACCTTCTCCTTGACATTCTTAACCCACTCTTCGGTTTTGTTGACAGCGTTGTTTCAAGCCCGCTTGATACTATTGCTTCTGCTCTTCCGAACTTGGCACTCTTCATTGGCAACAATGGTATTACTCAATTAGCAGTAAATCTTATTACTCCTGTAACTCAGGTAATTAAGGCAGTTGCTCCTGTAATTGATGTTGACGCCCTTCTTTATGACCTTACTAAGGTTGAACTCAACGGCAAGAAGATTTCTGTCACAAAGCTTGACGAGTTCCTCGGTCAGTACACAGACGGCGGCAAGCTCATCGCTACACTTAACAGCTTCCTTACAACAACAGGCATTTCAATTCCTGAAATTGATTGGCTTGGTCTTGCTTCACTCGGTAAAACAACTAAGGCTTCAAGTGCCGTTAAGGTAATCGGCGACAGACTTGTTGTTAAGGCTGACACAAGCAAGGTAATCATTGCGGTTCTTCGCTATGTACTTGATGCAGTTCTTTCAAATGCTAATGCTATTAAGGGTCTTCTCGGTGATTCTTATAAGGGTACACTCAAGGATATCCTTGATATGATATTCGGTATGAATGCAGACCAGCTTCTTGCTCTCGTATTCAGACTTGTTAATATCACTCAGTCACCTACCGAAGTATTCTGGTCATATAAAGAATATAAGCATCAAATGTCTAAGTTTAAGTATCCTGACGGTATCAGTGCCGAGGATGCTGAAAACGCAGTAGGTCAGCTTGACGGAGCAGTTGACGGCGTTATGGCTCTGCTTAACAGCCTCGGCGTTGTTTCATCATCTAACCTTCAGGGCGTTGTTGGTGATTTACTCTTCACTAACGAAATGGTAACAAAGCTTGCTTCTGCACTCTACGGTGCACTTGATACAGATAAGATTTCTCCTTACCTTTCAATGGCAGGCATTGATGTTACAACTAAGGGTGTTGCTAAACTCTTAACAGATAAGAGCTACGGCAAAACATTCACTTCAGCAGCTAAGACTATTAAGTCTGCTAAGAGCTGGAGCAAGGTTGCTAAGGTTAACTGGGGCTTCACAGACGGCGCAGCTAATGCACAGCAGGGCTTCATTAACGCAGTAACAGCAGTTCTTCGTCCGTTCCTTGATATTCTCGGTCCGTTCCTTAACGGTTCTAACCTTGAACTCGGTAACATTCTTTACGGTGTAGTTGTCGGTCTTGACATCAACACAGGCAACAAGAAGAAGGGCGAAACACTTGTTTCACTCAAGAACGGCAAGCTTACAATCAAAACTCAATCGAACGGTAAATATTCAACCGCTCTTTCACTTAATCTTGCAAACCTTAAAACTCTCAAGACTCTCAACCTTTACGGCTCAAACGGATATGAGAACGCTATCGTTCCTCTCCTTGATGTTCTTCAGGTTGAAAACAGCCAGATTAAGACATTCGACCAGTATGTAAAGGACTGCGAGAAAGCTAAGGATAACATCCTCCTTGATGTTCTTAATCCTCTTATGAGCTTCGTATCAAATGTTCTTGATAAGCCATTCGATACACTCACAAGCGTTCTTCCAAACCTTGCATACTTCATTGACAACGGTGGTATTCCTCAGCTTCTTGACAATCTCCTTTCACCTGTAACCGCATTCCTCAAGGATGCTAAGAAGCAGGGTGTTGATATTGACAAGATTATCAAGATGATTACAGGTAAAGACCTCGGCACTATCATCACAAAGGCTCTCAAGATTAACGGTGTTAAGATTAAGCTTTCACTTACAAATCTCAAGGCTTGCAACATTGATGATGTTGTTTACCCACTCGTAACAAGCTTACTTAAGAGCACAGGCATCGTTCTTCCTTACTTCGACTTTGCTACAATCGCATCTCACGGTGAGGCTGTAACATCAACTTCTAAGGCTGAAAACGCTGAAGGCAAGTTTACAAATAAGGAAGTAATCGGCAATAAGGGTGAAGTTCTTGTAGCACTTCTTCGTTACATCTCCGATACTCTTGTTAAGAATGCTAAAACTCTTAAATCACTTATTTCAAACATTGACGCTATTAAGAAGAACGATATGCTCAAGTCAATCATCACAAGTGTATTCAACACTATCGGCATTGCCGAAAAGGATGATATCGTTCGTGCAGTATTCTACTTCTTAAAGAGCGAACCTACTAATGCATTCTGGGATTACACAGCATACAAGACAGGTACATTTGATTTCTCGTATCCTGAAGGAATCGATACAGACTTCTTAAAGAACTTGCCTCCAATGCTCGACGGTCTTGTTGGCGGTCTTCTTGACCTCAACGCTACTATCGGCGGTCTTATCTTCAAGGATGACATTATTAACTCACTTGCTACCGGTCTTTACGGTGCAGTCGAAGGTGTAAAGGTCGGCGACGGCTCGCTCACCTCTCTCCTTGCTCAAACAGGTATTGACTTCTCTACTAAGAATGTTGCAAAACTTCTTACTGACAAGGCATACGGTCAAACTTACGAATCACAGGCTAAGATTATTGCAGCTGCAGGTTCTTGGTCTAAGGTTAACAAAGATTCACTCAAGTGGGGTGTTAAGGATGCAGATACATTCTTCCACGCTCTTGTTGCTGTTCTTCGTCCAATCTACGGTGTACTTGATGTTCTTCTTAATGACGCATCACTCGGCATCTTCAATATCGTAAGAATTCCTGGTTCGAACGGTTATACTTCATCAATCGTTCCTCTTATGGAAGCATTCTCAATGTACAATATCAAGACTCAGTACCAGTACAGACAAGATATTAAGGAAGCTTATGATAATATTCTTCTTGACATCATTAACCCACTTTGGGATAAGGTTGAGGATATTCTCTCTGCTCCTCTTGAAACATTGTTTGCAATACTTCCTAACCTTGCACTCTTTATAGGCAATGACGGACTTTGCCAGATTATTGACAACCTCCTCACTCCTGTTTCTGCTCTTGTTGATGCTATCAAGCCTGTAGTTAACCTCAACGACCTTTTGACTGCTGTTCTTTCAGCTCTCAATGTTGACCTTAACTCAACTCTTGCTAAGATTGGCATTACAAACTTCAGCCTTGACATCTATGACCTTAACGCTACTCTCAAGCCGCTTCTCAGCGGAGACGCAATTATTCCTCTTGTGAATAATCTTCTCGGTCTTATTAAGATTGGCGGTCAGCCGCTCGGTCTTAAACTTAACGATGTTAACTGGTTACAGCTTGCAAGCCACGGCAAGACAGTTGTTTCAGCTTCTCAGGCTGCAACATACGGTGCAAGAATTTATGTTGAGGGTGATTCATCCGAAACTCTTATTGCTGTTCTCAGATACTTGATTCAAACTGTTAACACAGGTGACAACTTCGATAAGATTAATGGTCTTATCGGCGGTCTCCTCGGCGATGGTTCTAACTCAACAGTATCCGATGTAGTAAATCAGGTTCTCGGTATGCTTCAGGGTGACACAGATAAGGTTATTGCAGACCTTGTTGATCTCCTCCAGACACTCGCATAATAAAACCCAATCTTTATGAAGGGCGACCCGAAAGGGTTGCTCTTCTTTTTTTGTCATCAACTAAATTAAAATGTATTAATTCTCTCCCTCAGTCAACAAAGTTGACAGCTCCCTCGTCAGAGGGAGCCAAGTCCTTTTGCTTCCCTCTGACGATAGGAGAGAAAACCTAAACACCAAAAATTCAACTTGTATCAAATTTTTCTTGTATTAATGTCTAAAATAAGATATAATAAAAAATGTATTTATATCTTTATTTTGAATTTGGTGGTGAATGTTATGCTCGGCTATGTTACAAAGGGCAAAGTTGTTCGGCCGATTAATTCGGTCGACCCTGAAAGTGGGTATGTTTTCCCTCTTAATGTAGTAAAACTAATTGACAGACGAGACAGTTATGCTTTCGTTATGGGTGTTGACCACACAGTATGTAATTTTGACGGCAGAATTATTGCAGGTCTTTATCCAAAAGATGAAAAAAATGAAAAAGGACTTAAAACACTTTGGGTTATAGCATCCAAAAGTTCACGCTACATAAACAACGATATCGAAGAATATCTTGATATGGAAGATACTTTTAAGGACTATAACCTTGTTTGCTATTATGAAGCAAGCGCAGGAGCTGTGGTTTACAGAGTTATGCACGGCAGGCTCCGTTATCTTCTTATTAAAAATAAGCGCTCAAATAATTGGGGTTTTCCTAAAGGTCACATTGAAAAGGGTGAAACAAAATACGACGCCGCAAGGCGAGAAGTGCTTGAAGAAACGGGACTTAATATCAGAATTCATTTGGGATACGAGGGTATTTCAAAATATAAAATTCACGACAAGATTGACAAAAAAGTTTATATTTTCGTTGCAGCAACGGACGACCGTGAAACAGTAATTCAAGAAGAGGAAATTGACGACTATCAGTGGCTTGCTTTTGACCAGGCTTTGCACGCTCTCACTTTTGACAACGACAAAAAAATACTTAAAAACGCAATCAGATTTTTAAAAGAAAACGACTACATAATTTCTAAAAACATTCCTCTGCCGGAAGCTGTTGAAACCGAGGAGGAACTTGTTACAAATGCAAACTGCAAGATACTTATGAACCGTGAGGCGCAGCTTGCCGAATATCACAGGGTAAAATATCTTGAGCATCAACAGAAATTTGAACAGTATAAGAAATTAACGCAAAAGCAAAAAAGAGAGTTTAAAGCGCTCAAAAAAAATAATCAAAAAGTTATTATTAATGAAAAAACCATGAAAAAAATGGCTGAAGAGCAGGAAAGAAAAAAGCAAATTCAGCTTGCTCAAAAAGCCAAGCAGGAAGCAAAATACAATAATGGATATAACGATGACTACACTGACAACTCGGAGGATTAATTAATGGTTCAGGAATTTTGCAGAAACTTACAGGAATTTTTAACTATGCACGGCATACCTGATTGGCTTGTTGTGTTTATCATCTCACTTTGCCCTATACTTGAGTGCAGGCTCGGTATGTTTACGGCTATAGTTTTGTTGCAGATGAACCCGTTTGTCGGCTTTATTATCAGCTTTTTGGGCAATATTTTGCCTATTCCGTTTATCCTGCTTCTTATCAACTGGATATTTGACTTGCTCAAAAAAGTGCCGGGAATTAACAAACTTGTTTACTGGCTTGAGGATAAAACTCTTAAAAAGCGTGACAAAATTGATAAGTACGGCATTTGGGGTCTTCTTATTTTCGTTGCTATCCCGCTTCCGGGTACAGGCGGCTGGACAGGTGCGCTTCTTGCCTCTCTCCTCCACCTTGACAAAAAAAAGAGCTTTTTCGTAATTTCTCTCGGCGTATTTATTGCCGGTCTTATTATGACAATTTTGAGCCTTGTTGTCGGCAACGCAGTTTTCGCATAAAAAATGGATAAAGAATATCAACTTCTTTTAAGCCTATGCGCTCACTGCCTTGACGGCGAAGAATTTACGCTTGAATGGGACAGGAGCACAAACTTTAAAAAGCTTTTTAAACACGCCAAGGTTCACAATTTGCTCGGCATTGTCTATTGCGCCGTGGCAAAAATGAAAAACAGGGATGAACTGCCTGCCGATTTTCTTGAAGCTATAAAAAACAAGTTTTTCGACCTTATTTTTATTTATGAAAAGCAATCGAATGAACTTAAAGAGGTGCAAGCGCTCCTCTCGTCCTCTGACACGCCGTATATCGTGTTTAAGGGCGCAAGGCTCAGAGAATTGTATCCCGTGCCTGAAAGCCGTGCTATGGGCGATATAGATATGCTCATAAGCGAGCAGGATAGGGACAGTGTTAAAAAACTTCTCGTTTCAAACGGCTTTGAGTGCGTTAAGCAAAACGGACCGGTTTATAATTACACAAAAAACGGAGTCCTTTTTGAAATTCACACAAAGCTTATAAACCAGTACGATTTCGGAGTTTTTGCCGACGCTTTCAGCGAAGCGATTTTTGACGGTTGTTTCGGCGAGTTCAGAAACGATTTTCATTTTGCTTATCTTATTGCTCACACGGCTCACCATTTCAAATTTTACGGTGCCGGCATTAAACTTGTGCTCGACCTTGCCGTTATGCTTAAAACCTGCAATATCGACCTTAAAAATGTATTCAAAATATTAAATGAATACAATCTTGTGCGCTTTGCAAAAGTTATCCTCACCGTTTGCAATCACTTTTTCGGCATTGGTGAAGACTTTGGAATTGACACGGATGAGGTTGAGCTTTTCCTTTGCAAGTGCGGTGCATTCGGCAACGACAATGATAATAAGGGCGTTACCCTTGCGAGGCGTCAGCTTGAGGAGGATGAAAAATATTCTCCGTTTAAAACTAAGCTGAAGCTTCTTTTCCCGCCTTATTCTAAGCTTAAAGATATTGACTATATAAAATTTATCGACGGCAGACCTTGGCTCATTTTATACGCTTGGGTTTATAGAATTATTTATAATTTAAAAAACAGGAAAGAGTTTACAAAAAATGCAGTAAGCTCGCTTAATGATGAAAAGACGCAGGCTTTGGCAAAAGCTGAGCTTGAATTTTTTAAGGAGATTGGATTAGAATGAAATATTTTCTCATAGTTTTGATTGCCGTAATTGCAATCTTGCTTGTTTTGTTTGTTGCTTGGTTTTTAAATATGAAAGCTAACGGCAAGTGCCCTCTTTGTGCGCTTAAAAAGATTTTTATTCCTACAAAGCTCACCATTGACATCAGCGAGGAGGAAGATTATTCTGCCAAAGTTGCGCAAACTCCGCCTATGGGCTGGTCCAGTTGGAACACTTTCAGAAACAATATTGACCAGGACATTATTATGCAAACCGCAAGGGCAATGAAGCAAAGCGGTCTTGCTTCGGCAGGATATGAATTTGTCAATCTTGACGACTGCTGGCAAAGTTCTATGCGTGACAGTGACGGCAAGCTTCAGGGCGACCTCGGCACTTTCAGCCGTGGTATTCCAAATCTTATTAAGGATATTAACGCACTCGGCTTAAAAGTCGGTCTTTACTCGTCTAACGGCACTCTCACCTGCGAAGATTTACCTGCCTCCCTCGGCAACGAAAGGCTTGACGCTAAAACTCTTGCTTCGTGGGGATGCGAATTTTTCAAATATGATTTTTGCCACCACAAGCGTATCAGCGGCGACTGCCCGGCAGTTGAGCATATTGTTATAACCAAGCCTAAAACCGGCTTTGAGATTGACCTCAGACCGGAGGACGCAACATTTACCGGCAGGGCAAAAATTATTAAAATGCCTGATGTTGCGAGCAAAAAAGCCATCGGTTTTATCAGCCACGGCTCAGGTTCGGCAAGCTTTGATTTTGACGCAGAGCAAAACGGTGAATATATCGTCACTTTCGTTTTTCACAAAACAATGGCAAGAAAGCCGCAATATATGCAAATGCACATTAACGGCAAACTTTACGAAGTGTTTTTCCCTGAAACAAAGGGTTTCTCGCCTCTCGGCAGGCAGCAAGTTAAGGTTGAGCTTAATGCAGGCACAAACCATATGGAAATTAAAAACCCTATTGCAACCGCTATTGACTCGTCATACATTCAATATAAGCGTATGGGCGACGCATTAAAGGAAGCAACCGAACTTTGGGCGAAGGTTACAAACACAGAAGAAAAGCCGATTACTTATTCCATTTGCGAATGGGGCACTGCGAAGCCGTGGCTTTGGGGCGCTAAGGCAGGCTCTATGTGGCGCACAACGCCTGACATTATGGCTAATTGGAAAAGTATCACTTGGATATATAACCGCACTCTGAGGCTCTACAAAAGCACAGGAGCAGGTCATTTTAACGACCCCGATATGCTTGAGGTTGGCAATGGAAAACTCACTGACGACGAAAACAGAGCGCATTTTTCACTTTGGTGTATGCTTGCCGCTCCGCTTATGCTCGGCAATGATATAAGAGAGTTTGTTGTTAACGGTGCTGCTAACAAAGAAAACGAAACATTAAAGATTGTTACCAACAAGCACCTTATCGCAGTTGACCAGGACCCGCTTTGCAAGAGTGCTAAAAGAATTAAAAAGAGCGGCGGTATCGATATTATTGCCCGTCCGCTTGCAAACGGCGATATTGCTCTTTGCCTTTTCAACACCGCAGGCAGTGTTAAGAGCATTTCGTTTAACCTTGACGAATTAGTTTCGGACAAGTACCTCGGCATTGAAACTGCGCCGTCAGGATATGAACTTCACGACCTTTGGACGGACGAGCGTACCACCGGCACAACAATCTCCGCAACCATTCCAAAACACGCAACGGTTGTTTACAGAATTAAACCGGTAGATTAATAAAAAATCAAAAAACAAAAATTGCGAAGAAGCCCTCAAATTTCAGTATTATTCATTGCTCTTAATTTGATTTCTTCAAGATTATAGGACGGCTTAGATTTAAGCCGTTCTTCTTTTTTGCTTTTATATCTTTTTGCACCTTTATTATATATAGAATTATCTATAGTATTATTTATAGTATTATTGGGTAAAGAATTTTGACCGCCCCCGCTCAAAAAATTTGACTGCCCCGATAAAATATTTTGACTGCCCCCGTCAATTTTCTTTAGCGGTAGTAAATTTATTTGATAGGTAACATTTTTTATGTTATTAACCGTTTCGCTCTGCTTCAAAATGAGTTCTTTTTCCACAAGAGAGTTGAGCGATTTGAATATCGTTTGCCTTGAAACTCCGATAAACTTTGCAAGGTAGCTTACACTTCCGTTAAACGCCAAGCCGTTTTTGTAAAACGCAAACAGCACGGCGTACACTTCCCTTGTAATGCCCGTAAGCCCGAGTTCACCCGTCATCCAGTAATAAACGATATAATAATTTTCATTTGCGATTTTGTTCATAAAAAAATCTCCTTTCACAAACAGCGTAAAAGGAGATATTTTATAGCGCCAAAAGGCTATATTATTCTGTTTTTTATGCAAAATTTAATAATTTATGCACTTTTCCTGCATAAAATAAATTATTGTTTATTTTACGGGTCGTCGGGGACGCCGACCCCTGCAGAAGTCTGAAATAATAAGACTACCGTAGGGGAGAATATCATTCGCCCGATTTTTTCAGTCAAGAGTATTGAAAAATATTCTCTTACTTCCTGTTTTCATAATCGTTTTCAACGCCTTCTTTCCAAAATTCCATCGGGCAATCAAAACGAACACTGTTAACCGCCTGATTAACCGCTTCGTAAACATTTTTTGTGCCCTGAGCGTCGGGCATATAATTTGTTGCAAATTCTTCTTCAATGCCAAATCCTTTCGCCGTGGTTAAAGCGTCGATATTTGCGCCGAGAAAAATGAATTCCCAGCCATACTTTTTCTTTTGCCTTTCAACCATTTTTTTAACCTTGTCGCAGGTATAATAATGGCTCGCATTTTCCATTCCGTCGGTGATTATTACAAAAAGAGTTTTTGACGGAATATCCTCTTTTCTTGCATATTTGTGGATGTTGCCGATATGGTGAATTGCACCGCCGACAGCGTCGAGAAGCGCCGTGCAGCCGCCGGGAATATAATCTTTCGCTTTCATAAATTTAACTCTCCTGATATTGACCCTGTCGTGCAAAACCGAGCAATAAGTGTCAAACAAAACGGTTGAAACAAGGCATTTTCCCTTTTCCGCCTTTTGCTGTTTAATCATAGAGTTGAAGCCGCCGATTGTGTCACCCTCAAGACCCGACATTGAACCGCTCTTGTCGATAATAAATACAAGCTCGCATAAATTGTTTTCGTTTTTCATAGTATTTCCTCCTAAAAAAATAATGCAAATGTAATTTCTTAACCTTACATCTGCATTATAGTGAAAATATTAAGATTTATGGTCGCATACAAAGCGACAAATTAAACATTAAGCAAAACTTGGTCAAACTCAAACAAAGCCTCGTTAATTTCAAACATATTATAGTTTTTGCGAACTATAAAATATTCGATTATTATATCAAACTTTGAACTGTGCGAAAGGGTCATACCCGCCTTTTGAAGCAGGTCTTGCGTTTGGTCAATATCAAGTTCAAGCGCCAAAGCAAACGAAACCGCAGTAGCCTTGCTCGGGCGATAGTTGATATCATTCTTGATTTTTGAAAAAAGCTTGCGGTCAACCCCTGCTCTTTTGTAACACTCGGGGTCGGTCATACCCTTTTCGTCAATAAGGCGAATAAGCATTTGCGAAAAGCTTTCATCAAGTGAACTTACCGCTTCTTTCAACGAAGGAAAACAAGCCGCAGGACACTCAAAATCATTTGAAAATTGATAAGACGGCGCCAAATCGTCAAGCTGACCCGGGCTGAGTTCATAATGATTTTCTGCATAATTGTCGTCGATATATTCATTAATGTCGTCATAAAGCGCCTGAGCTTCGCTTAAAGAGCGTTTATCAAACAAAACAAGGTAAACGCTTATGTCATCTTCAAAAAAGAGAAAATCACGAATACTGTCAACCGCAACACAAAAAGCCTGCGCCTTTGGATAGCCGTAAACTCCACTGCTTATAAGCGGAAACGCAACCGTTTTAAAACCGTGTTTCCTCGCAATTTTAAGCGAATTTTCATAACAATTTCTAAGCAGTTGTTCCTCGTTATTGTCACCGCCGCACCACCTCGGTCCGACAGTGTGAATAACATATTTTGCAGGCAAATTATAACCCTTTGTAAGCTTAGCCTCGCCGACCTTGCAACCGCCGAGCGTTTTACATTTGGCTAAAAGTCCTCTGCCTGCCGCCTTGTGAATTGCGCCGTCAACACCGCCACCGCCGAGCAAAGACGAATTTGCTGCGTTAACAATAGCGTCAACTTCAAGCTTGGTTATGTCATTTCTTATTATTTCAAGCGGCATATTTTTCCTCATTCAAAAAATGTATTTATAATAAACGGGCGAACGCAGTTCGCCCCTATGATAATTTTTCTATTTTGAATAGTCTAAAATGATAAGACTACCGTAGGGGCGACCTGCGGTCGCCTTTCTCTCCTTTCGACGGCAAAGCCGCCACTTTCCTCATCAGAGGAAAGCAAGAAAATCAGAAAAGTTATGGCTACTTATTCACGACCGACGATAAGCGAAACGCCTGTCATTTCCTCAGGCTTTTCAAGACCGAGCATTTGAAGCATTGTAGGTGCGATATCGCAAAGCTTGCCGCCGTCACGAAGTTCTACGCCCTCGCCGCAGTTAACTGCCACAAACGGAACAGGGTTGGTTGTGTGAGCGGTGAACGGTTCGCCGTTTTCGTCAAGCATCTTATCAGCGTTGCCGTGGTCGGCAGTGATAAAGAGGTTGCCGTTCATTTCAATAACAGCCTCGGCAAGTGAGCCAACGCAAGCGTCAACAGTTTCAACTGCCTTGATTGCGGCAGGGATAATACCTGTGTGACCAACCATATCGCAGTTTGCAAAGTTAACGATAACAGCGTCGTACTTGCCGCTTCTTACAGCCGCATTAAGCTTCTCCGATACTTCCGGAGCGCTCATTTCAGGCATAAGGTCGAAAGTAGAAATCTTTGGTGAAGCAACAAGAATTCTGTCCTCTCCCTCGTACTGCTTTTCCTCGCCGCCGTTGAAGAAGAAAGTAACATGGGCATACTTCTGAGTTTCGGCAATACGAAGCTGGGTCATACCGTGCTTAGAAATATATTCGCCGAAAGTATTTGTAAGGCTTTCAGGCGGGAATGCAACCTTAACATTAGGCATTTCAGCGTCGTACTGAGTCATACATACATAGTAGAGGTTGAAGAAACCGTTCTTTCTTTCAAAACCGTCAAAATCAGGGTCAACAAAAGTACGGGTAATTTCTCTTGCTCTGTCAGGGCGGAAGTTGAAGAAGATAACGCTGTCGTCAGCCTTAACTCTGCCCTCACTGCCGCCGATAACGGTAGGAAGTACAAATTCATCTGTAAGGTGCTTGCCGTCCTCGTCAACAGTTTCATAAGAAGCCTTAACTGCTTCAACTGCGTTATCGCTTTGGATACCCTCGCCGTAAACGATAGCGGCATAAGCCTTTTCAACTCTGTCCCAAATATTGTCACGGTCCATAGCGTAAAATCTGCCCATAACGGAAGCAATTTTACCTACGCCGATTTCTTTCATTTTATCTTCAAGTTCACCGAGATATTCAACGGCAGAAGCAGGCGGAACATCACGACCGTCAAGAAGTGCGTGAACGAAAACATTTTCCACGCCGTTATTCTTTGCCATTTGAAGAAGGTGATAAAGGTGCTCTGTGTGAGAGTGAACACCGCCCGGTGAAACAAGACCGATAAGGTGAAGAGCCTTACCCTCAGCATTGTCCATAGCGCCTTTGAGAGCCTCGTTTTTCTCAGCGTCGCCGTCTTCAAAAGCCTTGGTAATACGGGTGAGCGGCTGATAAACAACTCTGCCGGCGCCGATATTTGTGTGGCCAACCTCCGAGTTACCCATCTGACCGTCAGGAAGACCTACATCAAGTCCGCTTGCGCCGATATAAGTCATTGGATATTCTGCCATAAGCTTGTCAAGGTTAGGCTTTTTTGCCATTGCGATTGCGTTGCCGTAGTCGCTGTCATTTCTGCCGTAACCGTCCATTATACATAAAACAACAGGTTTTTTCATTATAGTTCCTCCATATATATTTCACAAAAAAGTGGGTATGCAAAAACACACCCACCTAAAATTTTAATTATTTGCTTGCAGCCTTTACAATGATTGAAAAATCTTCAGCTTTGAGTGAAGCGCCGCCGATAAGACCGCCGTCAACATTTACCTTTGAAACAAGTTCGTCGGCATTCTTAGCGTTCATTGAACCGCCGTACTGAATTGTAACAGTTTGGGCAACATCAGCACCGTAAGCTTCTGCAATAGCGGCACGAACATAGCCGTTACCCTCGTCAGCCTGGTCAGCAGTAGCAGTCTTGCCTGTGCCGATTGCCCAGATTGGCTCGTAAGCGATAACAACATTCTTGAGTTGCTCGGCAGTAACATTTGTAAGAGCCATCTTTGTTTGATATTTAAGGAGAGTTTCGGTATAGCCAAGCTCTCTTTGTTCAAGTGTTTCACCAACGCAGATGATTGGCTTTAAGCCTTTTTCAAGAGCCTTGAGTGTTCTGAGGTTAACAGTCTGGTCTGTTTCGCCAAAGTATGTTCTTCTTTCGCTGTGACCGATTACAACATATTCAACACCGAGTTCAACAAGCATATCGGCTGAAACTTCGCCGGTGTATGCACCGCTGTCTTTAAAATGTACATTTTCAGCGCCGATTTTGATGTTTGAACCTTTAGCGGCTTCAACAGCTGCAGGAACATCAACGAATGGAACGCAAAGTACAACTTCGCAGTCAGCGTCGGCAACGAGCGGCTTCATTTCGTTAATGAGCGCAGTTGTCTGGGCAGGAGTGTTGTTCATCTTCCAGTTACCGGCAATAATAGCCTTACGAAGAGTTTTATTCATTTAAATCACCATAGCCTTTCAGGCAACAAATAGTTTATTAAAAATCACCTTAATCCTGCGTTGCCTGAACAGGCGTAAATGGTGATTTTAGCCATCTCAAAATTATGCCCG
>UQEY01000008.1 GCA_900540235.1 uncultured Eubacteriales bacterium | reverse complement strand
TCAACATTCTCCAGCGTGTAGAAATTTATTATTTGACTTTTTCTACACGCTGAAATGCTCTTTCAAACGAAAGAGCATTTTTTATAGCTATTTATTATTTCAAAACTTTGAAATCTACCTTGCCGATTTTAGTTCTCGGAAGTTCGTCGATAAATTCAATAATTTTAGGAACAGACCATTTTGAAAGGTTTTGCATACCGAATTCAATAATTTTTTCCTTGAGTTCTTCGTCGCTGTCGGTCTTAAACTTCTTGTTTTTAACAACAAAGAGTTTAAGCTTTGTTTGTCCTTCTTCGCCTACGCCGATAACACAGCAATCGTAGATTTCTGCCATTGCCCTGTATGCTTCTTCGATAAATGACGGGTAAACAAGGTAGCCACTGATTTTGTAAACTCTTTTAAGTCTTTGGCGGTAATAAATGTCGCCGGTTTCCTGCTCAATATAGCACATATCACCGGTGTGAAGCCAAACCTTGCCGTCAGCGTGCTTGACAAGAACTTTTGCAGTTTCTTCAGGGTCGTGATAATAACCCTCCATAAGAGTAGGAGCATAGATACAAAGCTCTCCGTCCTCTCCCTTAACTTCATCTGTAGTGCCCGGTGCCACTGTCATAGCCTGAACATTGTAGCAAGGAATACCGATACAGCCCTGCGGAGCTTCCCTCCTTGGGTCGGTAAAGGAGCAAACGGTTACACATTCCGTAAGGCCGTAACCCGAAACAAAGTGGCAGTGAGCGCCGTTTTCTTTAAGAAGTCTATCCATTTTTTCGGTAAGAGAATAAGGAACTACATCTCCGCCTGAGCCTATAAGCTTCATATTTGACATATCGATACCTTTAAGGTAACCTGCCTTATAAACTTTTTCAAAGAAATCAGGAACGCCGAAAATGTAGTTAAGACCGTATTTTTTAATAGCGTCAGAGCACATTTTAGCGTCAAATTGCGGAAAGAGTGACTGAGGCATACCGGTGCAGATTGAAACATGCATACAAAGTGCAAAGCCGAAGCCGTGGAAAACAGGGAGAGCGGTAAGCATAGCGTCTTCATTTGAGTCGCATTTCATACCGAGTACATTTTCAACAACATCGCAAAGTTGATATGAAAGATTGTTGATAGCTTCGTTGCAAAGCTGAACACCCTTTGGGTTACCGGTTGTACCGCCTGTCATCATAATAGCTGCAACTGCAAGTGGGTCTTCGGCAATAGGAATGTTGTTGCCGTTTGCAATGTATTCCTTGCCCTCTCTTAAAAGCTCTTTCCAATCAATATTCTTTTTAACATCGGTTGCGGGAGCAGTCTTGCCTTTAATTTTCTTTTTGTAAAGCTGATTAGCGATAAATCCGTATGGAGTTTTAGGGAAATATTCGGCAGTTTTACATCTTACAAGAGTAAGATGCTTCATACCTTTAAACGCTTTTTCGCTAACATCAAAGCAAAATGCAAACTTAGCACCGACAAGGTTAACTGCATACTGAGCCTCACTTGCAACAGAAAGCGGATGGAGCATTGATGCAATAGCACCGATTTTGTTAACAGCGTAAATAGCGGTTATGCACTGAGGCATATTAGGCGCACAAATTATAACTCTGTCACCTTTTCTGACTCCGTTTGCAAGCATACCTGCGGCACAGAGGTCAACCATCTTTTCAGCCTGCGCCCAAGTTATTGTGTTGTTATAGTAATAAAAGCAAGCTTCATCTGCGTGCTGAGCGGCAGAATCTGCAAACTTTTCATACATGGTCTTTTTGACATCGTATCTTGTGGTATATTCTATCATATTGTCCTCCGAAAAATTAATAAATAATGAACACAATGTACTGTTTTGTGCAATTACTCATAATGTAGCTTCATTATAACAAATAAACGACAGCAAATCTACAAAAATTAAATAAATTAAACTTTATTTAATAAATTGACTTTTTTTACATATATGATAGAATAAGGCGTATAAAATCAGGCGGTGAAAATTATGGCTTATAAAATAAAAAAAGACCCAATAGAAAAAATACCTAAGGCGCAATTAATTTTTTGGATAATTGTTCGCATTTCAATGCTTATTTGTGCCGGATACTCGTTTATTCACGGTGATTTGGTAATGGGTTTTGAAAGTGTATTTTGTTTTATATTTACTCATCTTTGGGATATGTTTCAAATTTTCGGCAACGGAAGTTTTATTGAGGAAGTGCCGACGCTCAGCCAAACCATGCTTAATATTATTATATTTATAGGTATAGTAATCGGCTCGTATTTCGGTTTTTTTGACAAGATTTCTTGGTTTGATAATTTTATGCATATTATGTCGGGACTTGTTTGTGCAGTTTTCGGCTATGATTTTGCGTGCATAATTCAGCGAAAAAAGGGTCAATGTGCGGCAACTTTGGCGGCGCTGTTTTCAATTATGTTTGCGCTTTCAATAGCGGTAGGTTGGGAATTTTACGAATTTTTGATGGACTATTTTCACGGTACAAATCTCCAGCTTTCAAAAGCGGGAGAGGAAACGGCAATGTTCGACATTTCAAAATATCATAACGAATATGGCTACCTCGGTTTGGTAGACACGATGACGGATATGATGATGAATGCTGTGGGCGGATTAATCGGTATGGTATTTATGATTATTTTGAGAAACAGGAAAAAGGATAAGCAAAAATAATGGCAAAAACTAAAGATTTAACTACAGGTAAAACCTGGAAACTGCTTCTTGCTTTTGCGCTTCCCACCTTGCTCAGTAATGTTTTTCAACAGTTTTATAATCTTGCGGATACGGCTATAGCGGGTCATATTCTCGGCGATAATGCACTTGTTGCAATAGGTGCAAGTTCAACGATTAACAGCCTTGTTTTAAGTTTTGCGTGGGGACTAAACGGCGGTTTCGGTATAATTATCGCTCAAAGTTTCGGTGCAAAGGACAACAATAAACTTAAAAAGAGCGTGGCAATTTCGCTTCTTATCAATGTGATATTTTCGCTTCTTGTTTTAATAGTAAGCGTTTTTGCAAGTAAGCCTATGCTAAAACTTTTAAATACTCCGGTTGCAAGGCTTGATGAGGCTAACAGCTACATAGCGGTGATTCTTGCGTTTATTATTGTTCCTATGCTTTATAATCTTGAAGCAGTAATTTTGCGCTCGCTCGGTGACAGCAAAACTCCGCTTTACTTTTTGATTTTTTCAAGCGTGCTCAATATTGTGCTTGACTATGTACTTATTAAGTTTACAAATATGGGCGTTATGGGTGCGGCTGTTGCAACCGTGCTTGCTCAGTTTTTGTCGGTTGTGCTTTGCTTTATTGTTATTTTAAAGAATTTTAAAATAATTAAACTTTCCAAAGAAGATTTTAAATTTTCGTCTGCTTTGTTTAAAAATATGATGGGTGCAGGTATGGCGATGGCAATAATGAATTCGATTTTTTCCATCGGCTCAATCATTATGCAGGGCTCGATTAATGCACTCGGCGACGATATTATTGCGGCTCACCTTGGTTCAAGGAAAGTTGCGGAAATGTTTATGCAGCCGCTTGTAACTATAGGTACTGCCTGCTCAACATTTGTTGGTCAAAACTACGGCGCAGGTAAAATCGGCAGAATTAAAGAATCAATTAAATACAGCACGCTTTATTCGCTTATTTGGTCGGTTATTACTTTCTTTATTTTATGGTTTTCGGGCGGGCAGATTGCAAGGCTGGTAACCGGAAGTGCTTCTCAAATTGTGTTTGAGAACACGCAAATGTATTTGAGGGTTAACGCACCGTTTTATTTTGTTTTGGGACTTTTGTTTACGCTCAGATTTTCAATTCAGTCGGTTGACAGAAAAGTTCCGCCTATTGTTTCAAGCACAATGGAACTTGCTTCAAAAATTGCGGCGGCTTATCTTTTTATTCCGCTTTGGGGATATTTCGGCGCTTGCATTGCCGAGCCGCTTAGTTGGACGCTTGGTGCGATTTACCTTTTGTTTGTGTTTAGGAAAGAATTCAAAAGGCTTGATACTATTAAACTCAATAAAGGAGAGAACGAATGAATCAGGAAGAAAGAATGAAAGCAAATCTTCCGTACAAAGCCTGGCTTGACGGCTTGGCTGAAAAAAGAATGGAATGTAAAAAGAAACTGAAAAAATATAACGAGCTTGAACCTGACGATGAAAAAGGCAGGGAAGAAGTGCTTCGCTCAATTTTGGGAGGCGCAGGCAAAGGTCTTGTTATTGAGCAACCGTTTAGATGTGACTACGGTAAAAATATTTTTGTCGGCGATAACTTTTGGGTTAACTATAATCTTACCGTGCTTGATGTGGGTAGAGTTACGGTCGGCGACAATGTACTCATTGCTCCTAATGTTTCTATTTATACTGCAGGTCATCCGATTCATCCCGACAGCAGAAATTCGGGCTACGAATACGGAATTGATATTTCAATCGGCAGTAATTGTTGGATAGGCGGAAGCAGTGTCATTTGCCCCGGTGTGCATATCGGTGACAATGTTGTTATCGGCGCAGGAAGCGTTGTTACAAAAGATATTCCGTCAAATGTTATTGCAGTAGGCAACCCTTGCAGAGTATTGCGAGAGATTACAGAGGATGACAGACAATATTATTTTAAAGACAGAAGATTTGATGTAGACGATTTTATTGCGCCTGTAAATATGGCAGAGTTGACATAATAAAAGACTGTGAGCAAAATTTGTTCACAGTCTTTTTTGAATTATAATGTATGGCTTTAATATCAATAGCCGTTTTTTATTGTTCTTCAGGGAACATTACGATAAGAAGCATTTTAAACTGTTCCTTTGCGAAAACTGCGTGAGGTTTCTTTGCAGGCATAACGATTGTTTCACCTTCGTTTAAAATGTATTCCGTGCCCTCAATAGTAATTCTGCCGACACCGTCAAGTGCAACAACCATAGCGTCGCCGGAAGATTCGTGAGTGCTGATTTCCTCACCCTTGTCAAAAGCAAAAAGAGTGAGAGAATGGTGGTCGTTTTGAGCAAGAGTTTTGCTGACAATTTGACCCTTTTGGTAGCTTACTTCGTCCTTGATTGTGAGCACTGTTTTGTGCTCAATATTTTTGATTAATTTATCCATAATCTATATCTCCTTAGATTAATTATTGTTTTGCTTATGCCTTTTTACAAGTTCTTCAAGCATACGGTCGTGTGACTTTTTGTCAATTTCATATTTAAGGGTAGGAATGACAGCCAAAACCATACCGATAGCCGGCGGAATTGAAATTAAAAACCACATGGCTTTTGAATAAGATGTAAAATCACTTGCAAAGTTTGCACCGTTTGCAATGGCTTCATTCATTTTGTTGATATTGATATCGGTATAACCTACCGCATCAAAGACATAACCCGAAATAATGGAAGAAATGCCGGCTGAAAATTTTGTAATAAAGCTTTGACCGGAGAAAAAGATGCCGTCAGGGCGGTAGCCGTGGTGGTATTCCTCATAGTCAATACAGTCGCTTATCATAACCGACTGGCAAACATTAACTCCGCCGAAGCCCATACCCGTGCCAAAGAAAAGGATGCCGTCAATAATTACGAATCCGATTTTTGAAAGCTCGGTCGGTGCGACTAAATATACCACAAACAGCAGTGCAAATGCAATAGCGCTTAAACCGCTGAAAAGGTTATATACTTTTTTGCTCTCATATTTTTTTATAAGAGCAGGTGAAATTGCCATTGAAACGAACTGACCTACAAAAAGTCCGCCGCCCAAAATGAGAACTATAACAAAAATATCTGACTTTGTAAATGCGTTTGCAAGGTTGCCTTTACAATAGTAATATGTCAAAAGGGTCATTGCAATATTCATCATAAGTTGAAGCGGCGCACGAAGAAGACCGCTTATAAGGATACGGCGAAACGGTTTGCACTTCCACATAAGGGCAAAGCTTTCTCTCATGGTTTTTGTTTCGCCCGTGTTAGGTACTCTCTCTTTAGTGCCGATACCTGCACATTCAAAAAGAAGCGAGCCGATAATTGTTGTTATAATCGCTACTATAATAAAGCCTTTTTGAGCGTTAACATCAAGTTTTAATGCTGTGTTGAGCGACTGTGACAGCGCAACGATAGACACAACCACAAGACCGGCGCCGATTGAAGCGATAATTCTTGAAAGTGAAATAAGAGTTGACCTGTCCTTTTCATCTTCGGTTATGCGTGAAATGATACCCCAAAGCGGAATATCTCCTACAGTGTAGCTCATACCCCAAAGAATGTACGAAATGCTTGCCCACATGACAATAAGCACCATAGCCGTATGGTTGCCGTTCATTTTAGCTACGGCGTAGTTGCCGTTAAAAAACGATACGCAGGTGATAACACATATCACGATAGGTGAAAAAATAAGGTAAGGACGGCATTTGCCCCATTTTGTTTTTGTTTTGTCAACAATAGAACCCATCATAGGGTCATTGATTGCATCCCAAATTCGTGCTATCGCAAATATCCAGCCCAGCGCAATCGCAGGCAGGCAAATTACATTTTGAAAATAGTAGTAAAGACCGACTGCAACCACATTGTAAATCATATTTTGACCGAACATACCGGTTAAAAACATATTTCGCTCTTTTTTTGTATATGTTTGTGCGTTTTCCATAACAATCCCCTTAACAAATATCTTTTATCAGTCGCAGTTTAACTGTTCAAACAAAAGAAGTTTTAAATCTTTCGGTATTCTTGAAATTTTTAAGGCTTTCAAAAGTTCTTCTTTAGTGTTTTTATCTTTAAACGGTTTATAACAATTCGATTTTTTAATTGTGCCTTCCTGCCAGCGTGAGAATGAATTTATTACTCGGTCTTTGCAATTTTCTTTTTGGATAAGCTTAATATTGCAAAGCTCTATTTCAATATCGTTGTCGCAAAAATCAAGTTTAACGGTAAGGCTTTTGTTGCCGTTTATGATTTCAAAATCACCGCTGCATTTAACGCTTGCGCTTTCGATTTCTTTAAAAATCAGCGTATATTTTCTGCTTTTATTTATAAGCGCTTCATCGCCGAAAGGCTTTTTTATAACAAGTTTTGCCGTGTTTGTACTCTCGTCAAACGAATTGATGATTTTTGTTTTAACATTATGTTCTTCAAAATCGACCTTGCCGTTATCCTCATAAAGAGTGTAAGTATTGTTGCCGTTAAATATCCAAAACTTAAGGTTTTGGGGGTTATTAACTTTATTGCCGCTGTCGTTTGAAAGAGGAATAACTGCGCCTTCTTTTGCAAGAACAGGGATAGAATAAAGCTCACGATTAAGCGTAATATTTATAGGACCGTGATATTTTTGAAGGGTAAAAATATCGGTAAAAGTACCTTTTGGAATATATGCTTTCACACTGCCCATATTCGTTTTTTTGCTTAGTTTTGAAGTGATAGGACAGACGATTAATTCATCGCCGAACTTGTATTCGTTAGGCACATTAAAAGCATCGCCGCATTCGGGATAGGAGTAGTACATCGGCCCGCAAAGGGCTGTGCCGTTTTTGTGGCAAATATAGTCGGCAGTAAAGAGGTAAGGGATAAGACTGTGCCTAAACCTGAGCCATTCTTTAGCATTTTCGCAAATATCCTGCCTGTATTTCCATGGTTCTTTGCCGAGCAAGTCATTTGAAGTTGAATGAAGCCTTAAAATAGGAGAAAATACACCAAACTGTATCCACCTGAGATAAAGCTCGTCATTGCGATAACCGAAGTGGTGACCGCCTATATCGTGACTCCACCAAAAGTATGCGGCATTTGCGGCGTTAGCGGTAAAATACGGCTGAAAGTCGAGCACTTTAAAATTTATTGCCGTGTCACCGCTGAAGCCTAAAGGGTAACGGTGCGAACCCAAGCCTGCATATCGTGACAAAATCAGCGGAAGCTGACCGTTTTCGGCATTGTCTAAAAAATGATAGTGGTTAAGTGCATTAAGCGGGTCAAGACCTTTAATGTCGCTCTTTTTACCTTGCTGCCAATCTATCCACCAAAAGTCAACGCCGTCCTTTTCATACGGCTTATGAACCTTGTCAAAATATGCGTTCCAAAAATCGTCACTTTTGCAACTGAATTTTACAGGTTTACGGCTTTCGGGGTCAATGCCGACTGCTTTTGCAGTGTCCTCATACATATCTTCAAAAAATCTTATTCCGTCTGCGGGGTGAAGATTAAGCGTTACTTTAAGATTTCTGCTTTGAAGATTTGCCAAAAAGTTTTTGTAATCTTTAAAAAGTTCCTTATTCCAGCTGTAACCCGTCCAACCGTTTTCTTTAACGCCGAATTGCTTTTTTAAATCAACATAGTGCCAGTCCATATCAATCGTGGCGACGGTGAGCGGAACATTTTCCTTTTCAAACCTATCCATAAGGCTTAGGTACTCGCCATCGGTGTAGGCGTGGTACCTGCTCCACCAAACACCGAGGGCAAAGCGTGGAACTAACGGCGCACTGCCCGAAATGCTCAAAAAAGCTTTAATTGTTTGCCTATAGTCGTTGCCGTAGGCAAAACAGTAATAATCTTTTCCGCCGTCTCTTGGGACAAAATGACCGCTTTCATCAAGCAAAGACGAGTTACTGTCATCAAGCAGATATGCGCCGTCTTTCGTGATTAGACCGTCGTTAAGTTCTACTTTGCCGAAAGTGGCATCAAGTGTTCGCCTTGTGCCTTTAAGATTCTTTTGCTTTTTAAAGTATTGAGCCTTACCGTTTGATTTTATTTTTACACAAAGCGGTTTGTTGTTTTTTATTGTGAAAACAGCATCCTTTGTTTCAACAAAAATCTTATTGCCGCTTTTGGTCATTTTGAATTTTTCGACATTTTCAAATTTGCGGTTAAAAACAGTGAAACTCGCATCGTCATAAAATTTGTCAACTTCAACACGAATAAGACGAGAGGTTAAATATGTAATGCGAACATTGTTGATAATTTTTATTTGACTTTCATTTGCTTTTGCATTCGTTTTAGCAATAAGTGACGGCTTGAGCATAGCATTATCTCCAAATATTAAATATAATAATATAATTATATATTATAGCAAATATCAATAAAAGTAAAGAATAATATAAAATAATTTTATGCATAATTGCTATATGTATGAATTTGCGTATAGTGGGCAAACAAAGTTTGCCCACCGATTTAATAAAGCTTAAATATAAAAATAATAAGACCGTAAAGGAATGATGTGGCGGTGCCGTAAACAATAACCGGTCCGGCGATTGTAAACATTTGGGCGGCTGTGCCGAGAATAAAACCTTCGTGTTGAAATTCAAGCGCCGGTGACACAACGCTGTTTGCAAAACCGGTAATCGGCACGATTGTGCCGGCGCCTGCCTGCCTTGCGATTTTGTCAAAAACTCCGATACCGGTAAGTATTGCGGTAATAATAATTAATACGCTTGAAGTTGCGGATGATGTTTCTTTTTCGTTTAAGCCTGCATTTTCAAAAATTGTCATAAAAACCTGACCCAAAAGGCAAATTGCACCGCCGAAAAGAAATGCTTTAATGCAATTTAAAAGCTTTGGCGAGTTTGGACTTGCTTTATCGGTCATTTTGCTGTAATCGTCTTTGCTGATACTCATAAAATCACCCTTTTTTATTTATATAATTAATGTTTACAATATAATAATAAATATTCACTTGACTTTTTTGATTATATCTTGTAATATCATAATATACTATTTGTAAATTGAAATCGGAGGTGTACTTATGCATCTTATTGAAGTGCGTGATGTATACAAAATATATAATCCGGGTGAAAATCAAGTTAATGCGCTTGACGGCGTTTCACTTACTATTGACGAGGGCGAATTCGTTGCCATTATCGGTCAGTCGGGTTCGGGTAAATCGACGCTTATGAATATGCTCGGTTTGCTTGATACACCTACTCACGGCGAATATTATATAAACGGTAAGCTTGTTGACGATTTGACCGACGACCAAATGAGTGCCATCAGAAACGAGGAAATCGGTTTCATTTTCCAAGGCTTTAACCTTATTTCTTCGCTTACTGCGCTTGAAAATGTTGAACTTCCGCTTGTTTATCGTGGTATGTCGAAGCAGGAGAGAAGGGAAATTTCAAAGGATGCGCTTGAGCGTGTTGGTCTTGGAAGTCGTATGAATCATTTGCCGGCGGAAATGTCGGGCGGTCAGCAACAGCGTGTTGCGGTTGCAAGAGCTATTGCGGCAAGACCTCCTGTGATTTTAGCCGATGAACCTACCGGTAACCTTGATACAAAGTCAACAAAGGAAGTTATGGCAATTTTGCACGAGCTTAAAGACGAGGGCAGAACCGTAATTGTTATCACCCACGATAATGAAATTGCGGAAGAAGCTGAAAGAGTTATTCGTATTCGTGACGGCAAGCTTGTTGAGGACTATATCAATCCGGGCTACGAGGAAAAGTACGGCAGAGAGTCTAAGAAAGATAGCAAGAACCCTATTGATGAGGGATAAGTGTTTTTTAAATAATTATAAAAGCAATAATAGTATCGGGTTGTCGGGTGACGCAGACCTATACATATTTTTTCAGATGAACGCTGAGTTTTACTCGGCGTTTTTTTCTGCAAAAAAATTATTTGAATATTTTGTGCAATCGCTCTATGCGCAAAATGTGCATAATTTGAATAAAACGGGGAAAATAAATTTTTTTGAAGAAATTTTGACCTTTTTATAGCATTTTGAAGCTATATTTTGCTCTCTACACGCTGTTAGTGTAGGGAGTTTTTTCTTTTATCCCTGCAAATACGGTTTGGAGGTGTATAAATGTCACGAACGAAAAAGATAAGCCAAAAGGAGGTATGCGACGGACTTAGGAAGCTTGCATTCGGAGATATTACCGATGCGGTCGGTCTGCTTTTTGAAGACGAAGAAGAAATACTCCGTAAACTGCCTAAGCTTGATTTATTTAATGTCAGCGAAATCAAGCGGCCTAAAGGCGGAGGGATGGAAATTAAATTTTTCGACAGATTAAAGGCAATCGACAAAATCAGGGAACTTGTCAGCGAGCAGGAGTGCAAAAAACCTACTTCTTTTTATGAAGCGCTTGAAAAAAGTGCAAAAGCAAGTCGTGGACAGTACGGGGAGGAATATGATGAGTAAATTTGTTCCTTTTTCAAGTAAGCAGCTTGCGGTACTTAATTGGTGGTGCAAGGAAAGCGGAGTGTCAGACAAAAACGGAATAATTTGCGACGGTGCGGTAAGAAGCGGCAAAACGCTTTGTATGGGTATCTCGTTTATTTGTTGGTCGTTTTATAACTTTTGCGACACTTCGTTTGCACTTTGCGGTAAAACAATATCTTCGCTCAGACGAAATGTTGTTACTCCGCTCATTCCCACTCTTAACGAACTTGGCTTTAAATGTGATTTGAGGATAAGCAGAAATGTGCTTACTGTTTCAAAAGACGGTGTGACAAATAATTACTATCTTTTCGGCGGAAGAGATGAATCGAGTGCATCACTCATTCAGGGTATGACATTGGGTGGCGTTATGCTTGATGAGGTTGCGCTTATGCCACGCAGTTTTGTTGAACAGGCATTGGCTCGTTGCTCGCTTGAAAATGCAAAGTACTTTTTTAACTGCAATCCCGAGCATCCCTACCATTGGTTTTATATGGAATGGATAAAAAAAGCCAAAGAAAAAAATGTTTTGTATATCCATTTCACTATGGACGACAACCCCTCACTGTCGCAAAGCGTTAAAGAAAGGTATAAAGGTCTTTATTCCGGTGCTTTTTATGAACGCTTTATTGAGGGTAAATGGGTCACGGCTCAAGGTCTTGTGTATCCTATGTTTTCTGCCGAAAGGCATATAAAAATGTGTCAAGGCAAAACAAGTCGCTACTACCTTTCGTGTGATTACGGCACGGTAAACCCGTTTTCACTCGGACTTTGGGGAGAGAGCGCAGGCAAGTGGTACAGAGTTGACGAATATTACTATTCGGGCAGAGATAACGGTATGCAGCAAACGGATGAAGAATATTACGCTCATCTTGAAGAACTTGCAAAGGATAAAAAAATCGAGGCATTGATAATTGACCCGTCTGCCGCATCTTTTATTCAAACAGTTTTAAGGCATGGCAAATACAAGGTTATAAAAGCTGACAATGATGTTCTTTCAGGTATTAACCGAGTTTGCCAAGCATTAAAAGACGAAGAAATTTATATTTCTCCCTTTTGCAGTGACGCAATAAGAGAATTTTCAATTTATCGCTGGGATGACAGTATAAGAAAAGATGCGGTAAAAAAAGAAAACGACCATGCAATGGACGACATAAGATATTTTGTTGCAACGGTTTTATCGCCGAATAAACAAAATAATTCTTTTGCTTCCGTTGCGATAGAAAGGAATTAAGATATGGGAATTTTAGATTTGAGGAAAAAGAAAAGTCAAAATTCTGATATTGCCTGCGCTGTTCAAACATCAAACGGCAGTGCTCATCCTTATTATCAGCTTTCAAGTTATATGCCGATTAACGGCGAATCAAGAGTTTATGTTGAGCTTAGAAACGCAGTACCTATTTTGGATGTTGCAATCAACAAAATAGTAAGGCTTTGCGAAGGTTTTAAGTTTGATACCGGAAATGAAAGGGTTGACGATATGATGAATTCATATTTTGAGTCAATCAATGTCGGCGGTAATCAAAAAGGAATAACCGCCTTTATTTCAAATTATCTTAATCAGCTTTTAACTTTCGGCACGGCGATAGGCGAAATAGTACTTTGCGATGAGGGAATATATGCCCTTTATAACAGTGAGCTTTCGTCTATTGAACTTAAAAGAGCGGCTAACGGTATTGATGTTGACTTTTACAATTACGGCACAAAACTCGGTCGACCTAATTTGGTTTTGTATTCCGTTTTGAACCCTCAGCCGGGTGATTTGTGCGGGACGAGTTTGCTAAAAGGTTTGCCGTTTATAAGCGATATTTTGCTTGAAATTTATAACACTATCGGCGAAAACTGGAAGCACGCAGGAAACATAAGGTACTCTGTGGTTTGTAAGCCTGAAAATAACGGCACTTATTCAAATGCGGGAGAAACCGCCAAAACCGTTGCAAAGGCTTGGAAAGACGCAATGGACAGCAACACGGTAAAAGACTTTGTTGCCGTTGGGGATGTGAGCGTTAAAGTTATAGGTGCAGACAATGCGGTGCTCGACAGTGAAATTCCGGTCAAGCAGCTTCTTGAACAGATAGTTGCAAAAACAGGACTTCCGCCGTTTATGTTGGGACTCAGTTGGTCATCAACAGAGCGAATGAGCACGCAGCAGGCAGATATTTTGACAACCGAGCTTGAATCGTACAGACGAATTCTTGAACCTGTAATTAAAAAGATAGGTAATATGTATCTTGCGCTTAATGGCTTGCCTTACGAAGCAAAAGTTGAGTGGAAAAAGATTACGCTTCAAGATGAGTGTGAGCTTGCTAAGGCTCAGCTTTACACGGTTCAGGCGGAGAAAATCAGAAAGGAGTTAAATAATTGACAACAGGATATATTGAAAAAAGTTATGATGCGACCGACGAGGATATGAAAAAAATCAACTCGTTTACAAGGCGTGAATTTGATAAGGACAGTCTTTATACCTTTGATGTTGTTCTTTGCGACAACGATATCGACAGAGATTATGAAAAGTTTTCGCTCGGTGCGTTAAATCAGCTAAAAACCCTTTTTGTCGGCAAAACGGGTATAAGCGACCATTCGATGAAATCAAGCGACCAAAGAGCAAGAATTTTTGATACATGGGTTGAAAAAATCGACGGTAAAAAAACGGCTGACGGCGAAGATTACTATTGCCTTAAAGCAAAAGCATATATGGTTAAAAACGATGCCAACGAGCAGTTTATCACGGAGATTGACGCAGGAATTAAAAAGGAAGTTTCCATTTCCTGTTCTTCATCAAAATCGACTTGCAGTATTTGCGGCGGTGACAGAAGAAAAGACAGATGCGAGCATATTTTGGGCAAAGAATATAAGGGCAAAAAGGCTTGCTCGGTTTTGGAGGATATTACCGACGCATACGAGTTCAGTTTTGTTGCGGTACCGGCTCAGCGTGGTGCAGGCGTGACAAAAGCGTTTGACTTGTGCGGTTTTAACAGTGCAGATGAAATAGTTAACACTTTTAAAAATATGAAAGATGATACGGTGCTGACCAAAAGTCAGGCAGATAAGATTGTTGATTATATCAACGAACTTCAGGACGAAGCGCAACTTGGCAGAGAGTACAGGAAAAGCCTTTGCGATGAGGTTGTAAGACTTTGCGCAACAAATATGCCTTCAATGGACATAAAAACCTTTTCAGGCATAGCGCAGGTTATGACACCAAAAGAACTTTTATCATTTAAAAAAGCTTTTTCTCAGTCAAACAGAGAAAAAACAGCAAATCTTCAAATCAAAAGTGAAGATAAAGCAAACAATTCGGTAAACCAATACAAATTATAATTTAGGAGGAATTTATTTATGGCATACGATACTATCAAAATTGAAAAAGGTTTATACACAACCGGTAAATCATTCACACAGGCTCTTGAGGAACTTGACCCATCTGAAAACTATGCAGGCACACCGCTTGAGGGTCTTGACGCCTATGAAAGACAGCTCAAGAGATTTAACATCAAGGTTTCGGGCAGAGATTGCGACACGGTTTCAAAGTTTTTTAAAACAACCGATTCTGCAGCTCTCTTCCCTGAATTTGTTTCCCGTTCAATCAAGCTTGGTATGCAGGATGATTGTACTGTTGACAAAATCATTGCAACAACTACATATGTTGATTCACTCGATTACAGGTCTTTGTCGCTTGAAGACAGTGACCAAATGACAAGCTTTACCGCTGTTAATGAGGGTGGCAAGCTTGAAACGGTTGAGATTAAAGTAAGTTCAAATCTTACAAAGCTTAAAAAGTACGGCAAGATTATTTCTGCTTCATACGAGGCAATTAAGTTTCAAAAGCTTGATGTATTTTCACTTGCTCTCAAGCGTATCGGTGAAAATATTATGCATATGGAATTTGAAACTGCATTTGAAGCGCTCCCTGAAGAACAGCTCGGCGTTGTAAATATTGAGGGTACCGATCTTGAATACGGCGACCTTGTAAATCTTTACAATGCGGTATCGCCGTTTAAGCTTACAACTTTAATTATGAACTATAACACATATGCAAAGCTACTTAAAATGCCTGAATTCAGAGATGCAAACGCAGGTCTTGATTTTCACGGCACCGGCAGAATGATTACGCCTTTTGGCGCAGAAGTGCTTTGTTCCGACAAGCTTGAAGATAATGTTGTTTTCGGTCTTGACAGAAATTATACAATCGAAAGAGTTATTGCAAGCGATGTCACAACCGAGTTTGACAAGCTTATTGATTGCCAGCTTGAAAGAGCAAGCGTATCGACTATCGTGGGCTTCAATGCGCTTTATACCGACGCTTGCAAAATGCTTAAAAAAGCGTAAGGCAGGGTGAATAAATGACTGATTTAAGTTTGATAAAAAAAGATTTTATTATTCTTTCATCTTACAGCGAAGAAGAAGCAAAGCAGTTTGAACCGTTTATGGAAGCTGAGGCAGAATATGTAAGTTCACTTCTTAAAAATAAAGAGGATGAAAACAAAGCGTGCGTAGTATTTCTTTGTGCGGCAAGAGCATATTATCAGTGTCTTCTTACAAATCAGTCAGACGGTATTTCATCATTTAAAGCCGGCGATATATCATATTCGCTTGACACCGGCGAAGCGTTGGACAATGCAAGGGCAATATGCGACTTTGCCCTTGCAAAGTGTTCGGCTTTTTTAAAAGATGAAAGCTTTGCGTTTGAGGTGATTTGATATGAACATATCGAACATTATAAAAAGACAGATTGACAAAACAGGCAGCAATGCAGTTTTGAGTGACGGTAACTGGACTTCTATGCCGTTTAAATGTTTTCTTGAATCATTATGGCGAAGAAAGAGCAGTATGTTTGACGATGATGTCAGTATGATTGGCATATGCGAGGGAAGATATTATTTGTATATCGGACCTCTTACGCACGATATTACTTCTTTGAGCGATGATGCAAATCTTATCGTTGACGGCAAAAAGTTTTCTTTTATGCGAAGAAACAGTGTGAAAATAAATAATGAAGTTATTTATTTTACGGGAATTGCAAGAGAAGTTAAGGAGGCAAAATACGATGAATATTGATTTATTTGTTAATGAATTTGCCAAAAAGCTTAAAAGTGATGACTTTTTTAAAGATATAAAAATCGTCAAGCCTTTTGCGAATGCCTCGTATTCGGGTCAGATAAAGCAAAATGTCGTTGCGCTTTATTTGGGAAGCACACAGTTTTCTCCTTGTGAAATAGGCGACAACGCCAAAAGCGGAGAAGCAAGTATTCGTGCCGATATATATGTGCCGCATATCAATGCCGACTTTGCCAAAACGATTTTTTACAATATTTGCAGAGTAAGCAGCGACTGCGATATCGTTTCGATAAAAAGCTACAAATGCGAATATTCAAAATATGCCAAAGCCGTAGTTTTGAAAAGTGAATTTACCTTTAAAACAAATTTTGAATTCGGAGGTGAAAGTGGTGGACGATGAATTTGAAAGAGCACAAATTATCAGCGAGATTATTCGCCTTGACCAAAATCGTTATGACAGCTCCACTGAAAATTGATGAAAGATTTTAAAATGCGATATAAAGATTTTGTTTTTCCTCAAAACCCTAAGCATATTGAGATTTCAAGTGAAAGAGATTTGCAAACAGAATCGATTTACGGTGAAAAAAGCAATGTGGAGGATATTGCTCAAAAGCCTATAAAAGTGACGGGAAACGGAACATTTTACGGAAAAGAAGCTCAAGAAGTTTGCGCTTACCTTTCCTATTTATTGAAGCAGGGAACAGCAGGCGAACTTCATTGTCCGTCGCTTTATCCTATTAATGCATACTTCAAAAAATTTGTTTACAGTCAAAATGCGACAAAAGACGGGATGGACTATTCGTTTTCTTTTGTTGAAGTTTGCAGTGACAAGAGGGAAAAAATCGAATTAGATTACACTGTTGCTCAAATTGGTGAAAACGCATTTGATATTGCTTACAGGACAGGCGTGAGCATTGATATGATTATGGGAAAAAATAATTTTCCTACTCCTTTTGATATTAAAACCGGCGATAAGGTGGTACTTAAATGAAAATTGTTGTGATAACGGTTGATAAAAAAGTTATTAAACTGCAACACATAAAAAAGGCAGTTTTAACGCAGTCGGCAGATGCGGCTTGTGACAGCCTGAGTGTGGAGTTTGTTATGAAAAATTTACCCGGCGAAATTGAAAGGGTAGAAGCGTATAAGGATGAAAAATTGATTTTTAGCGGCTATTGTGACTGCCAAAGGGCGACTGCCGACAAAAACGGTGTTGAGCTGTATATCTACGCAAGGTCGAGTGCCTGTGTGCTTGTTGATAACCAGGCACAAGCTTATACATATAATCGACCGTCGGCACTCAGCCTTTATACAATTTATGCAAAACCGTATGGGTTTAAATGCAGTTTGCCTGATATATGCAGTTATAGGAAATATGAAGTGTCGGCTTCTTCTTCCCTTTTCGGAGCACTTAATAATTTTGTTTCAATGATAAGTACATATAAAATCAGAGTTAATACAAACAATGAAATTGTACTTTTGAAGCCGAGCGATAATACGGTTAAGCTTGATAATAACAAAATTGTTTCAGTCAAAAGTGTTATTAACAGGAGCGAGCCGATATCTGCCGTTCATTACAAAAAGGATGTTTCACTTAAATATGACTGTCATACTCTGTCTAAAAGTGCGGCGGCAAACGGCTTTTTCAGGCAAAGATATGTTAACTTAGCTTCATATGCACCGTGGCAAAGAAACTATAAAATATCAAATATGTTTAAAGAGTCTTTCAAAAACTACAAGAATGTTGAACTTACCGTTTTGGGATATGTTGAGGAAGAACTCTATCAGCGTTTTAATATTCGGTGTGAAATCGGAAATTTTGACGATTATCTTTTATCTGAAAAGATTTATTATTACGATTCAAACGGCGAAAAAACAAAATTGATTTTGAGTAAAAATATTGATATCAAAGAGGTAAATTATGTGGATAAGTAAACAAATTATCAAAGAACAAACCGAACCTCCGACCCAGTGCGGAGAATTGACGATGAATATTGACGGCTCTATTGAAGCAACATCTACGGGAGTTGAGCGAAGCATAAGTGTTTATGCACCGTTCGGCTACAACGCAAGTGTTCCGAGCGGTACTCAGCTACTTCTCAGCCAGGGCGGCGGGGAGCAGGTTTGTTTGGGTGTAAAAAGTGACGCTTCCGCCTTAAAAATGGGTGAAATCAAAATTTCGTCATCTTTTGGCGGATATATTTATCTTAAAAATGACGGAAGCGTTGAAATTAACGGAGCAACGATAACGAAGGAGGGAAAACTTATTGAACGAAGTTAACGAAAAAATTGAGCAGACTTTAAAATCGTGCCAAAGTGCTTGTTTTTGCAATAAAGGAGAATTTTATCCCGACAAAGATTTCGGCTCAAAAATCAGGCAATCGCTTGATAATGAAAAATTACTTTTATCGTTTGTAAGGTCTGCACTGAAAGATATTGACGGCGTTTATGTTAAAAACGCAAAATTTGACGGTGATTTTGTTTTTTTGGAGATTTTGGTAAATAATGAGCAAAGGCAGGTGAGTATAAAATTATGAATTGTACTTACAATGAAATACTCGACAAGATGGCTCAAGCTTATTTTGATAAAAGCGGACAAAAACTTAATGAAAATTCATTTGAATACAAAGTGATAGAAGCGGCGGCAAGTGAACTTTATTCGCTTTCGTGTTACGGTGATTTTATTTTGAAACAGGCCTTTGTTCAAAGCGCGGGCGGCGAGTATCTTGACAGGCACGGGTACATGAGAATGTGTGAAAGAAAGACGGGACGAAAGGCATCGGGTGTGCTTACATTCAGCGTGAGCGAAGCGCAAGATGATGATATTGTTATTGAAGAAAACACTATTTGTTCAAAACTCAGTAATCCGCTTATCAGTTACAAAACGCTTAATTCGGCAACGATATCGGCAGGTCAAACAAGCGTTGATGTAAGTGTTGAAGCTCTTGAAACAGGCGATAAATACAACGCTTTGCCAAATGAAGTTGCTGTGCTTGTCAATGCTCCGGCAAAGGTCGAAAGAGTTGCCAACAATAATGAAATCAAAGGTGGTACTGACGACGAGAGTGACAGTGCTTTCAGAAAAAGAATTATTGAAAATTTTAAGCTTCCTTTAAACGGATATAATGTTAAATCTATCGAAAGTATTATTAAAAATCAGGAAGAATATGATGATTGCGTTGTGCTGCCGAGTGAAAACGGCGGTAATATTACTGTAGTTGTAGCAACAAATCACGATATTGACGATATGGACATATATACCATATCCCGTCTTATTCCTCAAATTCAGCTTTTTGGTATATATCTTACTGTTGAACAAGCAAAAAAATCAGATTTCAACCTGAAAGCAAAGGTATATGTTGATGCGATTTTTGACAAAGAAAAACAGAAAGAGGAAATCTATAATGCTCTTTTTGAAATTCTTGACAGAAAGAAAATAGGCAAAACTGTAATTCTTGACGACCTTAAAAAGGCGGTATTTAAAATTGATGGCGTAAACGATATCTCAATCCAAAGCGATAAATTGCTTAATGATAATGTAATCGTTTGCGGTGCAAAGGAATATTTGAACCTAACCGAACTGGAGGTGGAACTTTGTGTCGGATGATGCTTATTTAAGGATATGCGATTTGTTAAATAAAATTAAAGCCGGCGCTTCAAACAATGCTGAAATTAAAGGCTTTGCCGGTGCAATTTCTGCAGGTTGCGACATTGTTGATGAAAAATTTTTAAATATATTTAATCAATTCTTTTTTGATTCAATGGGGCAGTACGGTATTGAAAAATATTGCTCGCTGTTTGGACTCAAAGAATATGATGAAGAAGAGCTTAGAAACAGTTTTTCAAAAAGCAGTGAAAATTATGTTTATGACGATTATAGAAGTTTGTATTCAAGAAAATATGTGCCGGGTGGTTCTTGCAAATGCAGAAAATTTGTAACTACGGTAACTCTCGGCGATAACGATTTTAACTATTTAAAAAAAGCGGTTGAATATCTTAACACTTATTTATGCCCCGGAGTTATTGCTGAATACGGAGGTGGCGGATATTCTTTTGATGATTTAGACTCGTTTGATTTTAATGCAAACGAATGGGACTATTTGGCAACTGCGTCATTTTCATTTATTGACAGTTTGGGAGGTGTTTAAATGAGCAGTTCAAACAAAACAAGTTTAGGTTTAAATTTATGGAGCGGCAGTGATAAGCCGCAACGAATTGACTTTTGTAATGATAATGAGATTATCGACAGTCAAATAAAACAACATATTGAGGACACGCTTTCTCATGTGTCAAGTGATGACAGAACGAGATGGGATAAGAATGTGTTTTACGGTGCTTATGCGGGAAGCGGAAGTGAATATCAAACAATTAAAACCAAGTGTCCGTTCACTCCGCTTGCGGCTGTGGTTTTTGCACATAATACTCCGCCGTATGTCAGAGATACAAGTACAAATCAGGGCTATTCGTATTTCGGCTTTGCATCCGCTATTGCTTCAAGTTACGGAATGAAACTTAACCCTACGGATAAGACATTAACAGTTCCGCAGCAAGTGAATACAATCAGGAATGAAGTTATGAGTTTAAATAACAACGGTACTGTTTATTGCTATTTGCTTTTTAGATAATTATGAGAAAACGCTCGGGCAAAAGCTTGAGCGTTTTGTTATCTTTTTTCTTGACTTTTTTGAATTTTTCGTATATAATCTTAATGCTATATAAAACGAGGTGTAGCTCAGCTTGGTAGAGCGCTGCGTTCGGGACGCAGAGGCCGCAAGTTCAAGTCTTGTCACCTCGACCAAACAAGAAAAATCCGAACTTCATCATTAAAGATGGTGTGTTCGGATTTTTTGTTTGCTCATAATGATTTAGCTTTTAATTAGCTGAATTTTTATAAATGATTGCATCTAATTGATCATCGGATAATGCATAATCATTATATTTTCCTGAAATAATACTGTAGTATATATCAAGATTATCGGGTTTTTGCAAAGTAAATGAAGTTGAAACATTAAATTGAGAACCATATTCTTCAATTAATTTCTCTCTTATTTTACCCTTTGGAGGTCTAATTTCTTTACCATTATTATCATATGTCGCTTTATCTTTACAAATATTTTCAACAATTACACTTCGTATATAATTATCTGTAGTGAAGCGATATTTGGTTTGAACAATCCGTTTTGGAACAAGCAAAATTTCCTTGCCATTTATAACTAGCGCTTCCCCTGTATATTTTTTCCAAGTATTTGATACATCATCCCAATAATATCTATTACCATTTGATGAAGTGGTAGGATAACCATATTTTTTACATTGGGAAATTGTAAATTCGCTCAATTCCTTAAAAATAACATTAGTAATTAGGTCTGATAATCCATCTTCCGCAAAATTCGGAGTAAATAATACCGCTTCATATGTGCGTTTTAAATTGCAGTTTTTTATGTAATTAGTTACTCCACTGAAGATTAGATTCATACCTTCAGGAGTATTTCCACTACCTGATTTTGTTGTAGCATATCCTAAATGAGTAGACTGAATTTCATGGCAGTGAGAAAACAGCTTCATCCGTTCTTGTATAGGGCTATTGTTCTTATAAAGCCTATACATTTCTCGAAAATAGCTCGAGACTTTTCTGTTCGCAATTAATCCAAATGCTGTATTGTCTTTTTCGATTAACAAAGGATCTATAAAAAGCCTTTGATCTTTGTCAATATCTATATTAACATAATCAATATTATAATGCCTTGGAAGATTTCCAGATAAATAGTTTGATATATAATCCATTTTGTTGGTTCTCCTTCTTAAATAAAAAGGCCCTTTGCTTAACAAAGGGCTTGATTTTAGTTAATTAACCTAAATTGTTTTTCTTGTTATTGTCAGGTTTTCCACATGGAGTTGGGATTCCATTTATGTTTCGTACATAATATTCATCATAACTTCCACGCTTGATCTCACTAACAAATTGAGCCCTTGTCATTTTGGAACCTGTACTTGTATCAACAAACCCTAAATTCCTTCCTGATTCAGACTCACGAGTAACTTTTACTCTCGCCATAATCAAGCCGCCTTTCTCGCTAGAAACATAAAATTCTGTTTGACAAAAGAGAAAACTTATGGTATCATATCAAATGTTATCGGGAGATATGTTGGATTTTTTCTAGCGGTATTTCCTTATTTAAGCGAACTCAATGAGTTCGCTATTTTTAATGTGAAATTTTATTAACATATTCAACATATAGTAAAATATTGTCAATAAAATTCTATACATAGTATACCCCATACATATCAAATTGTCAATAAATTTCCCGGAATTTTCGTTAAATTATTTAACAAATCGAAATTTTAGGTTACAATACTGTCATATTTGTTGACTTAATTACTCAAAAATCGTATAATTCATTTAAAACGGAGATGGTATATGTGTTAATAAGATTTAAAGTGAAAAATTTCCTTTCTTTTCAAAATGAGGTTGTTTTTAATTTAACTGCTGGAAAAGGAAGAACCTTTAATGATAGGGTATATAAAAGTGATTATAGCAAAATTTTAAAATTCGCCTCTCTCTTTGGTGCTAATGGATCTGGTAAATCAAATTTAGTAAAAGCTATTGAATTTTCAAAGAGTTATATTTTAAAGAGAAATAATAGTTCAGTAATATCAAAATATTATAAAATTAATGAGGATAATAAATTTAAAACATCTATATTTGAATACGAAATCGAATTGAATAATGAAGTATATAAATATGGTTTTGAATTAATTTTATCCAATAACGATTTAAAAAATGAATGGTTAACCCTGTTAAAGCACGGCAAACAAATAACAATATTTAGTAGGGATATAGAAAAAGGCAAATATATAATTGGTGAATACTTTAGTAATAAAGAATTAATAAATAAATTACAGGTATACGCGGATGGAATAAAAGCGGAAAATAGTATCCTTTTTTTAAAAAATCTAAATCAATATAAAAATATTTTTGAAGACTTTGATGAAGCCTTAGTAATAAAGAATATTTATGATTGGTTTAGATATAAGTTAATTGTTAAATCGCCAGAATCCATTCTCAATGATTATGCATATTTTATGTCTACAAAAAACATTGAAAAAGTGCAAAAATTCTTCAATGATTTTGATTTATCAATTTCCAAATATGAGTTTGTTAATTGTCCTCTTGAAAAAATTGCTTTACAACTTCCAAGAGAAGTATTTCAAGATTTTAAAAACAAACTCTTATCAGATTTAGAAAACGCAATGCATTCTCAAGCAATGTTTGGGATTAATGATAACTTTTATTTAGCAGAATTGTCGTCAGGAGAATTAAGATGTAAAACAATTGTTTTTTATCATGGAAATTCTAATGCTGAATTTTCGATGTCAGAAGAACCTGATGGAACAAAAAAAATATTTAAATTAATGGAAATTTTATTTCAAGAAGAAGATGATGTTACATATATCGTTGACGAAATAGATCGTTGTTTACATCCTTTATTGACATATAATTTTATCCATGCGTATTTAACTGAAAAAGCGCCTCAAAAAAAATGTCAGTTGATTGTTACTTCGCATGAAAGTTTGTTGTTAGATTTCAAGTTACTAAGAAAAGACGAAATTTGGTTAGTGGAAAAAATTGATAATACTTCTAATTTATTATCATTAGGCAGTACTTCTGAAAGAGCAGACAAAAAACTTATAAATTCATACTTACTTGGTAATATAGCAACACCTAAAATACACAATGATGCATATAAAACAAATAACCAATAAATAGCAACAGCGAGGACTAAGTCCTCGCTGAATATTTGTTTATGGATTTTCTTTCTCCCAATCTTCATAAGCTTTTCTGCCTTCTTCTGATTTGAAGTACGCTTGAATATCTGGTAGAAAACATCTTACCAATGATTGCAAATCTTCTTTTGATAGATTCAGTTCTTCATAGATTTTGTTTTTGCTTGCTGCCATACGGCAACAGTTCTTTTATTAGTTTTCTATATTACTCCTATCCTAATTTATTTATCCTATTCATATTTTTAATTATCATATATTATCCTTTCTGCCTGCCGATTACTCAACAGGACTTTTGTTTTGTTACATAGATGGTCCGTAGTAGAGTTCATTGTTATTCTGATAATCTCCGCTGTGGTCATCTTCTCTTTGCCCAAGACCTTTCTTTTTGTTTTTTGCTTGTCTTGGCGTTTTTGTTGTTGGTTTTTGTATTATTTTTGCAGCACTTGCCAGAGTATATAAACTGTCCAGGATAGGATTTGTACTGCTGTCGGTACTCCAATCAGTAGTGGTAACCATTTCTGTTTCAGTTCTTCCGATATATTGTCCGTCTTCTTCAATCGCTTCTCCACTGAAGAGATACTCTCGTTCAGATTCCCAACCTGTTTCTCTAAATCCTCTATCTTCGCTTTCAGAGAATCCGTTTGATTTATCAGTTCCGTTTTCACTGCTTTCTTTGAATTCTCTGTACAGGTTTTCACTGTCTGTATATCTGCTGTATCCTCCAGCAATGTCGTTTGGTCTTTGTTCAAGTCTATCAGTGTCTGCCACAGTTCCTGATCTATTATCGTTATACTCGGTGCATTCTGCAGCTTGTTTTTTAATATGTCAATCATTGCAGTGATTACCTGCTGTGTGATTAATACAGCACTACCGATTTTTATTTCAATTTTCCTTATTTCAATTTTTCTATTTGGTCTTTCTTATTTTCTTCTCTTTTATACTAAATCATTGACAATTGTAATTATGATTGATTTGCTTTATATAATAAGTAGTTTAATTTTAGGTGGTCGTTATACTATTTTCCCGCTATATGTAATAAATCAAATAACATACACGAATTTATGTTGCTTTTATTTGCCTTTAGGAATCATAGGTGTATTTTTATGCATATTAGGAATCAAAAAAAATAAGCATAGCTGTATATAAAAAAATCTCATAGCACTTGTTTTTAGTGATATGAGATGTTTCAATAATAATTGTTATAGCTAAGTTAAATACAAAATTCGGACAAGTAAAAATAATATTAAAATTGTTTTGATAATTACAATATCCGGAATTATATCATATTAAAATATACTTATTTGGAGGCATTTTATGAATGAAGAATATAATACTTTAAGAGCAGAGGTATTGCAAAAAATTGAATTGCATAATAAATTGATTATGTTTGCAATTACAACCACCGTTGCTATTTTAGCTTTTGCATTTTCCCAAAACAATGCTTATCTTTTCCTTTTACCTTTTTGTGTTATAATACCAGTATCATTAAGAGTAATTTATTACAGATCGGCAATGGTCAAAATCTCTGCATATATTGCTGTATTTATTGAACATAAAAACAAGAACTATAATTGGGAAACAAGAAACCATAAATTAAACATCTCAATTAATAATAATATTACAAAGGCTTTGAGAAGTAATATTAACTATGATTGTTTGATACTATCAATTTCTTGTTACATATTGTTTGTAGTAAGATTTTTAAATATGACTTATAAAATAAATTTTGATTTTTGGATAGCTGTAATCAGCCCGATATTATTAGTTATTATAGAATTGATTTTATCAATTAAAGGAAACAAATTATATAAAACAAAACAATATTGGATTGATAAATGGAAAATAATGCGTGATAAAGAATGTATGGAAAATGAAATAGATAATTTATCGGTGAAGTCTTTATAGAAATTGTAATAAAATTCATATAATATTTTTTAATGAATATTAGTTGCAAAAAGTTTTAATGAGCGTTACAATGCGGGTGAGGTGATGATATGAACGGTGTAATTTATGCAAGATATTCGAGTGAAAATCAGCGAGAAGAGTCTATTGACGGTCAGTTGAGAGAATGTACTGCTTTTGCACAGCATAACGATATTCAAATAGTCGGTGAATATATCGACCGTGCTTTTTCTGCTAAAACTGATAATCGTCCTTCGTTTCAGAAAATGATTAAGGATAGTGCAAAAGGTGAATTTGACGTTATTCTTGTCTGGAAATTAGACCGTTTTGCCCGTAATCGTTATGATTCTGCTCATTATAAAAACATACTCAAAAAGAACGGTGTTAAAGTTGTATCTGCAACTGAAGCAATAAGCAGTGGTGCAGAAGGTATCATTCTTGAATCTGTGCTTGAAGGTATGGCTGAATATTACTCTGCGGAGCTTGCCGAAAAAGTAAGTCGTGGAATGAAAGAAAATGCTTTGAAATGTAAGTATAATGGTGGAAGTGTCCCACTTGGTTATTATATAGATGAAAGCAAGCATTTTCAAATTGATCCGAGTGTTGCACCATTTGTTGTTGAGTGTTTTGAGCATTATGCAGACGGCATGACAATGAAACAGCTCCGTGATGAGCTGAATATGAAAGGTGTAAAAAACAGCAGAGGTGGTAAGATTTCTATTGATGTTATTTCTCGAATGTTAACTAACAGAAAATATCTTGGTGAATATACTTTTCAGGATATTACCATCAAAGACGGAATACCTGCTATTATCTCTACATCACTTTTTGAAAAAGTTCAGGACCGACTTGCTAAAACGAAAAAAGCACCATCAAGCCATAAGGCTGATGATGACTATATCTTAACTACTAAATTATTTTGCGGTAAATGCAAATCCTTTATGGTTGGTGAAAGCGGGACAAATGCTCAAGGTAAAAAATATCGTTACTATAAATGTGTTAATCACAAAAAGCATCAAGGCTGCGATATGAAATCAATCAGAAAAGATTTGATTGAGAATATGACAATTAAATATATACAGGAATTTCTGAATGATGAAGATTTAATCAACACTCTTATTGATTTAGCATACGATGCTCAACACAAAGAAAATGAACAGTTACCTCTTTTAAGAAAACAGCTCGCTCAAACAGAAAAAGGTATAAAAAATATTGTAGATGCGATTGAGCAAGGTATCAGCACAAAATCGACAAGAGAAAGATTGCTTGATTTAGAGCAACGCAAAAATGATATTGAAATGTCCATTTCAAAAGAGTCAATAGAAAATCCAATGCTTACTAAAAAGCAATTCAAATTTTGGTTTGACCAATTGAAAAAATTAGATATTTCAAAAAGTGAGCAAAGACAAAAGCTTGTTGATTTGTTTGTAAATTCAATAATTATCTATGATGATAAAATCAAATTTTTCTTTAACTATAAAAAGTCAACAAAAACCATTACCTTTGATGAATTGAATAATTGTTCGGATTTACCCGACTCACCTCGACCAAAAATAAAAGACATCCGTGAGGGTGTCTTTTATTTTTTATATAATCAAACAAGACTTGAACTTGCGGCTCGTCAAAAGAAAATTCGTGTTTGAATAAATTTTCTTATAAGTGATTATTCTTTGAAAATTTATAGTAAACACTTCATTCCTTTTTCCTTTTCCCCAACAAGTTTTGCAACTTGCCGGGGAACCCGGATTGCAAATTCGGCGACCTAAGGAGTAACGAATTTGGGAGAAACAGTTCAGTGAACTGTTTCGTAGAAGGCTAGTTCAGTTCTGTGCACCTCGACCAAAAATAAAAGACATCCGTGAGGGTGTCTTTTGTTTTTTATATAACCAAACAAGACTTGAACTTGCGGCAACACATATTAATTGGCACTATTAAAGTTTTGTATAGTTACGACATTCGATGGACACCGTTAAGGAATATTTTATTTTTGAATTTGCCATTGGTTTTGTTCTTTTTCAAACGCATTTCTTCAAATTCCTTATTGTTAATGTTCTTGTAGTCTAAAATAGCACTTATTACCTCGACAAGATCACATAATTCTATGACATCATCTGAATTAGTAAATTCGGTTACTTCTTCCGTAAGTTTTTTCTTTAATTCATTATAATAATCAAAAGAATCAAGAATTACAAAATCCGGGTTATCCCCTTGTTGCTCTATTATATTGGGTATATTATCTCTTACAAGTTTATTCATTTTTTCGTACATAAATTAAATAGCCTCCATTATCAAAAATATTTCGTATTTCGCCTTTTAGATTAAATAAACTATATCATAAATTTTCAACATGGTCAATGAACCTAAAGAATTTGTATAGCTTTTATTAATTAATACGGCAGACTTTTTGTTTTAGATTAGTTTAACCGAAAATATTTGTTAGCATATTTTAACCATATATTAAATAATTATATATTTTAAAATATAATCTTGAAACTCAGGCTTTTATACTGTATTATAATTAGTGTTTAATTTATAAACTCAGTGATAAAATAACTTTTGGAGGTGTTTTTGTGGAACAGAAAATTGACCTTGGGCAGATTGAGGGAGTTCTTGACGAACTTGCTCAGGTTAAAGGTTCTCTGATTACCATATTACAAAAAACTCAAGATATCTATGGCTATTTGCCGAAGGATGCAATCATTTACATAAGCGAGCGCACAGGAATTGCGGAAAGTGAAATTATGGGTGTTGCTACTTTCTATACCCAGTTTCGTCTTACCCCTGTCGGCAAGTATCTTATTATGCTTTGCCAGGGTACTGCCTGCCATGTAAATTCAAGTGAACTTATTTTGCAAACAATCAAGGATGAACTTGGTATAGAAGACGGTGAAACTACCGATGACGGTTTGTTTTCGCTTAAATGTGTTGCCTGCCTCGGATGTTGCTCTCTTTCACCGGTTATGATGATTAATGAGAACACATACGGCTCACTCACTCCTGAGAAAACGAAAAAAATTCTTAAAGAGTTAAGGGAGGCAGAGTAATGAAAATTGTTGTAGGTGAAGGTTCTTGCGGTATTGCCGCAGGTGCAGAAAAAGTTAGGCAGGCGCTTTTAAAGCAAGATTTAAACGGCGCTAAGCTTACTATTGCAGGCTGCATAGGTATGTGTTACCTTGAGCCTATCGTTGATATTTACGAAGACGGAAAAGAAGTTAAAAGGCTTGTTCGTGTAACCGAAGCCGACGCTGAGAAAATTGCCGAATATGCAAAAACAGGCGATGAAAGTGTAATTTCTTCTCTCCTTGTTTCCGATGAAGATAAAGAATTTTTAAATAAGCAAACCCGTATTGCGCTTAGAAGATGCGGTATTATCAACCCTGACGAACTTTCAGATTTTGTTGAGGCTGACGGCTACACCGCTGTTAAAAAAGTGCTTACCACTATGAGCCCTGAAGATGTTATTGAGGTTATCAAAACTTCGGGTCTTGCAGGTCGTGGCGGCGCAGGTTTCCCGACTTGGTTCAAGTGGAATGCCGCAAGGCAGAGCGAGGGTGAGGAAAAATACCTTATCTGTAATGCCGACGAGGGCGACCCGGGCGCATTTATGGACAGAGCCGTTATAGAATCTGACCCTCATACTCTTATTGAGGGTATGCTTATCGGTGCGTATGCTATCGGTGCAAAAAATGCAGTAGTTTATGTAAGAGCGGAATATCCTCTTGCTATTAAGAGGCTTGAAAGAGCTATTAAGCAGGCTACCGAAGCAGGTTATCTCGGCGACAATATTCTCGGTACAGATTTTTGCTGCAAAATGACTATTAAAGCAGGTGCCGGCGCATTTGTTTGCGGTGAGGAAACAGCGCTTATCGAATCACTCGAGGGTCACAGAGGTATGCCAAGGCTTAAACCTCCTTTCCCTGCTCAAAGCGGTTATTGGAGAAAGCCGTCAAATATCAACAATGTTGAAACTTTTGCAAATGTAAGCTGGATAATAAATAACGGCGGTGAAGCTTTTGCCGCAATGGGCACAGAGGGCTCAAAGGGTACAAAGGTATTTGCCGTTACCGGTAAGGTTAAGCGCAGCGGTCTTGTTGAAATTCCTATGGGTAAAACTTTGCGTGATGTTATTTTTGATATCGGCGGCGGAATGAAAGGCGACAAAGCGTTCAAGGCAGTTCAAATGGGCGGTCCGTCCGGCGGATGTATCCCTGCAAGCCTTATTGACACCGTTATTGACTACAAGGCGCTCGGCGCAACAGGTGCAATTATGGGTTCAGGCGGCATGGTTGTTATGGATGAGGGTACTTGTATGGTAGGTATGGCTAAGTTTTTCCTCGATTTCACCGCTAAGGAAAGCTGCGGTAAGTGTATTCATTGCCGTATCGGTACTAAGCGTATGCTTGAAATTCTTACAAGAATTACCGAGGGCAACGGACAGCCGGGTGATATCGAACTTCTTGAAGAACTTTGCTACGGTATTAAGGACGGTGCGCTTTGCGGTCTCGGTCAAACTGCGCCAAACCCTGTATTGACTACTATTAAATATTTCCGTGACGAATACGAAGCTCATATTAATGAAAAGAAATGTCCGTCGGGTGAATGTTCTGCTCTTATTGAATATTCTATCGACGAGGATAAGTGTAAGGGTTGTACTCTTTGCGCAAGAAATTGCCCTGTAAATGCTATTTCAGGCGAAGTTAAGAGCGCTCACACTATTGATGTAAACAAATGCATCAAGTGCGGAAAGTGTATTGCTACCTGCCATTTCGGTGCAGTAGTAAGAAAGTAAGGAGGGGCAGATAAAATGGAAAATGTAAAATTAACTATAAACGGTAAAGAAATCACTGCTCCTTTGGGCAGTACAATTCTTGAAGCCGCAAGGGCAAACGGTATCTATATTCCTACTCTTTGCTATGACGAAGCAGTAGAAGTTTACGGTGCTTGCGGTCTTTGTGTTGTTGAGGCACAGGGTATACCAAAACTTCTTCGCTCTTGCTCGGCAAAGGTTAGCGACGGTATGGTAATCAATACCGAAAGCGAAAGAGTTGTTAAGTCAAGAAAAATTGCTATGGAACTTCTTATGTCGGCTCACGACGGCGACTGCGTTGCTCCTTGCCAACTTGCTTGCCCTGCAAATACAGATTGTCAGGGATATGTAGGCCTTATCGCTAACGGCGAATTTGACAGTGCGTTAAAACTTATTAAAAATAAAATTCCGCTTCCTGCTTCTATCGGCCGTGTTTGCCCTCACCCTTGTGAAAAGGCTTGCCGCAGAGGCAAGGTTGAAGAACCTATCAATATTGTTCAGCTCAAGAGCTTTGCTGCCGACCTTGACCTTAAAGGTGACAGCTTCATTCCTGAGTGTGCGCCTAAAACAGGCAAAAAAGTTGCCATTGTCGGCGGCGGTCCTGCAGGTTTAACTTCTGCTTATTACCTTGCTCAGCTTGGACACGAAGTTACCGTATTTGATATGATGGATAAAATGGGCGGTATGCTTCGCTACGGTATCCCTCAATATCGTTTGCCAAAGGAAGTTCTCGATTCTGAAATTAAGCTTATTGAAAAAACAGGTGTTCGCCTTTGTAACAATGTTAAGCTTGGTAAAGATATTACTCTTGAAAACCTCAGAAGCGTAAACGATGCCGTTATCCTTGCTCCGGGTGCTTGGAAGTCAACTCCTATGCGTGTTAAGGGTGAAGATGCAAAGGGCGTTTGGGGCGGTATAGATTTTCTTAGAAGCGTAATTCAGGGCAACCCTGTAGAAATCGGCGAAAGAGTTGCTGTTTGCGGCGGCGGTAACACCGCTATGGATGCTTGCAGAACTGCTGTTCGTCTCGGCGCTAAGGAAGTTTATGTAATTTACCGCAGAACCGAAAAGGAAATGCCTGCGGAAGAAATTGAAATTAAAGAGTCTAAGGAAGAAGGCGTAACTTACAAGTTCCTCACTAACCCTCTTGAAATTCACGCTGAAAACGGTAAGGTTTCGGGTATGACTCTCCAACTTATGGAACTCGGCGAGCCTGACGCTTCGGGCAGAAGAAAACCGGTTGCAATCGAGGGCAAGACCGAATATATTGCGCTTGACAGCGTTATTATGGCAATCGGTCAAAAACTTGACAGCGCTGATTTTGACGGCGTTGTTGACCTCACTCAAAGGGGTACAATTTCAGCCGACGAAGATACTTTTGCAACAAATCTTGACGGCGTATTTGCTATCGGCGATGCAACAAATAAGGGCGCTTCAATCGCTATAGCCGCTATCGGAGAAGCAGATAAGTGCGTTAAGGTTGTTGACGCTTACTTGAACGGCGAAACACTCGATTTTACCGAGCGCTATATCAGCAAGCGTGACGAGGATAAAATCGACTTTTCGGGTAAAGATAAAGAGGCACAGATTGTCGCTTCGGTTCTCCCTGCCGAGGAAAGGAAGCATACTTTCGATGAAGTTTCACTCGGTTTAACAGTTGAAGAAGCTAAGAAAGAAGCTTCAAGATGCCTTGAATGCGGTTGCCGTGAATATTTTAAGTGTAAGCTTTTGAGCGTTGCACAGAGGTACGATATTCACCCTGAGCGTTTTGCGGGTGAAATGCCACAGAAATATACTAAGGACAATAACTCATTTATCGAAAGAAATACTGCTAAATGTATTCTTTGCGGTCTTTGTGTTCGTTCCTGCCGTGAAGTTGAGCAACTAAGCGTTCTCGGTCTTCTCGGTCGTGGCTTCAAAACAAGCGTAACTCCTGCTTTTGCTTTGCCGCTTGACCAGACAAAGTGTACAAATTGCGGTCTTTGCGTAAGCCTTTGCCCAACCGGTGCGCTTACAGAAAAGTCAAATCTTGCAAAGCAAGTTCCTCTTGCGGAAAAGTATTCGCTTGAATCTCTTGAATTTGACGGCAAAAAGTGCGAATATCTTGTATCTCGTTACGACGGTAAAATTCTTCGTGCCGTTCCTCATAATGAAAATGCAAGAAAGCAGAATATCACAAGAGAAACAGTAATTTCAAAACTCAGTTAAGGAGCTGTTTTTAATGGATGAATTTAAAGTAATCGAAATTAAAAAGAGTGTTTTTGAAAATAATGATAGAGAAGCCGATAGGGTAAGGGACAGGCTGAAAAAGGAACACACTTTCCTTTTAAATCTTATGTCTTCTCCGGGTTCCGGCAAAACAACTACTCTTAAAGCTACCATTTCCCGTCTTAAAGATGATATGAAAATCGGCGTAATGGAGGCTGATATCGATTCTTCCGTTGATGCAAAAGCTATTGCCGACACGGGTGTTAAATCTATTCAGCTTCACACCGGCGGTATGTGCCATCTTGACGCAGGTATGACGGAGCAGGGCATTGACGAGTTCGGTACTTCCGACCTCGACCTTGTTGTGCTTGAAAATGTCGGCAACCTTGTTTGCCCTGCCGAGTTTGACACGGGTGCTGTTAAAAATGCAATGATTTTGTCAGTACCGGAGGGTGACGACAAACCGCTCAAGTATCCGCTTATGTTTTCAATTTGCGATGCGGTTCTTATTAATAAGATTGACACAAAGAGCGTGTTTGATTTTAACGATGACGCAGTGGTTGAGCGTATCAAAAAGCTTAACCCAAAGGCAGAAATTTTCTTTATCTCTGCAAAAACCGGTGAAGGCGTTGACGCTTGGTGCTCCTGGCTCAAGGCACAAGTTGACGAGTGGAATAACTGATTTTATATAACAACAAAGCCTCCGAGAAATCGGAGGCTTTGTTTTGTAGCTTTCTGTCATTTATTGACAAAAAATATCATATATATTATAATTTTCCTTGGACAAAGGATACTGTCGAATACGGTGGACGGTTAGCCCTCTTTTTTTATCCAAGAGGGTTATCATCCCTCTTGAGAATTATCTGAGGAGGGAGATATTATGGAATATGCAACAATAATTACATTAGTACTTATTATTACACTTGTTCTTATAATAAAAAAATAACCGCCCTGCAGTCTACCAAACATAGGACGATTATTTTTATCTAACTATTGTGGGCTAACCGTCTGTCCGATAAGCCCTTTGTCTATAATTATATTATCATACATATTTTTAATTGTCAACACGCATGGGCGTGTTTTTTTATTTCTTCAAAAATGAAAACAAACCGCCTTTTTTCTCATAAGGCTCGCTTTCAAAGGCTGTAACATCATAACCGGTGTCACCGATTGCTTTTCTGATTTTTGCTTCGTCAATCGCTTCTTCGCTTATAATTTCGCAAGAGCCTTTTGTATGAGAAGAACTTACTTTTTTAACTTTAAAGTTTTTTCTTACTACATCATTTATGTGCGATTCACACATACCGCAAGCCATACCGTTAATACCAAGTGTCGTTTTAATCATTGTCAAACATCTCCTTTAGTTAGCTTTCTCTAACCGTCTTGAGTGTAGCACAATGATTATTATTTGTCAATAATATAAATTATAATTTATAATAGGTTGACGGCTACGCCACATTGTATTTTTTCTCTCCCTCAGTCAACAAAGTTGACAGCTCCCTCGTCAGAGGGAGCCGAGTTTTCTTGCTTCCCTCTGATGAGGGAAGTGGCGGCTTCGCCGTCGATAGGAGAGAAACCTATGTTAAGATAAACAATAATTTATTAGAATGTTTTCGGCAGGAGCAATCCTTTGCCTTACGAATATTCCTACTGAATTTTTAAAACTCGGCACGGTTTAGCCACTTTATCGACAGTCTAAAGGGGAAAGCAGTTGCTTTCCCCTTTTTTTAGAACCTTTATTTATATAACATTACCAGCCTAAACGCATAATTGTGAGTGTGCATTTGCCGGTGCCGTATTTGAAGCAAGCCTTGTGACCCTGTGGGGTGAAAATATCAACTCTGCCTTGTCTTGAAAGACCTGAGCCGCCACGGTCAACAACTGTGTAGTTTGTACCGTCGATATTTACGATTGAACCCATAGGAAGCCAATTACAAGCGATGTAGTATGGATTTTTCATACCGTTGTATACTTTTCTGCCGCTGGCGGTTTTGCCTGTGCCTGTGCCGCATTTACCGCAAGCACAGTAATGAGTATATCTGCCTGTGATGGTTTGACCTACTTTATATCCGTTTTTTCTTGTAACGCCGTTTGAAGTTACTTCAGCGCCCTTTGTTTCTTTTACGCCTACTTTAACAACTTCGTTTTTGGCATTTTTAATGATATCTGTATTTATAACTTTTTGAGTTGATTTTTTACCGTTAACATATTTAACTTGATATGTTACATTGGCACTGCCTTTTTTGCCTTTTGTAACAACGGTTTCAATTCCTTCGTATGCTTTGGAATTTTCTTTTTCAACTGTTTTATAATCTACTGATTCTGTTTTTGTAACTTCTTTATAAGTTACACGGTTTACTTTAACATTAGTTCCGTCTTTAATTGAAGAGTCCAAAGACGGGGAAGTGTAGTCATCGTCACCGAGAACAATACCTGCGGCATTAACGATATTTTGAACAGTACCGCTTACTATCGGGTATTCATAAGTTACACCGTCTGCAGTAATTGAAGATGATGCAGATGAATTGTATTTAACAACCATATCATTTGTAATATTGTCTGTAAGCGCACAGTTAAGGCTTACATTTTTGGTGTTAAATCCGATTTCGTTAAGCGCATCTTTGACTGTGTCGCCGTATACACTGTAGGTGTTGATGATGCCGCTGAATTCAACATGAATGTCATTAAGTCTGTCAACTTTAATTGTACCGCCCTTACCTGCTTCAAAAGAGCTGATATCAAGTTTATCTGTATCGTTGAGTGCGATGTTTGCTTGCGACAGGATTTCGATAGGTTCCGTTTCATTTGTTGTAATTGTGTATTTGTTATTGTCAACCATAATTTCAACTTTGTAGTTAGAAATGATTTGAGCAAAAGCAGTTGAGGCAAAAATTACCGCAACCAAAATGAACGCAATTACTGCCGTTACGACTTTACGACTCTTTGTTCGTATGTCGCCGGGGTTTGATTGGTTAGTCATCTTAATCTCCTTTGTTGATAGAAATATTAGGGTTTCGCTTTGAAACATTGTTCCTAATACCGGTATGAATGTAGCTACTTAATTTCATACCGAGCAGAATAGTTTTTTCTGCTTCACCGTTATTATTTCCTCGAGCGATTGCCATTATAGTGACAAATGCATAATGTGTCAACTATTTGAGAAGTAAGATTTTGGATAGATTGCACAAACGATTTTAACATTGTAGTATGGTTACAAAACGGTTACACTATATGTTGTGGTTATACTCTTTAACGATTTAGTGTGAAAAAGTATTTTTTTGTGATATCATTAGAAATGCCACTTAAAATTCTTACAATTTGTAACAATTTAATTTGTGAATATCTAAAAACTCAATATGTAGTGTAAAAAATGTAAAACAATAAAATGACATACTATATATACAAAATGTTAAAATACAGAACAGTTTGTAAAACGAACAAAAATAAGAGCCCTAAAAGTCTTGATTATCGGCGATTTGGCTTAAAAACAAGGCTTTTTGGCTTTGCACCTTAATACTAATATATTATATATTATATATATTTAAAACTATTATATATAGTGAATGTAATAAAAAAGTCTGTAACCGTCGAATAGGTTACAGACTTGTAATATTTTGCATTATTTGCTTAGATTATTTCTGTCAAGCGCTTTTGTTATTTTGATGTTCGCTATAACAGAAATTATGGTGAGTACAGCGCCGAAAATAATGCTTATATAGCATGCACCTTTTACACAACTGTAAAAAGCTTGTTGATATATTGTCGGCGTTATGTCGTGCAAACCAAACTTTGCAATAAGACTTGCAATGCCGCTGACAACAAAAGATAAACCCGAGAGGGTCAGGGCAGAAAAGATGTTAAACGCAACATCGAGCGAACGCCTGAATAATATAATGAAAAGTACGAGCGGCACAATAAAAAGCAATGCGCCGATTGAAAGATAGCTTTGGTAATGAGCGTTTACATTTTTAATAAATGAACTTATCTGCTCTGTATTTTTCATACCAAAGCAGTTAGAGTAAGCCTCGGTGGCTTTAAGCGCAGTGTTGTGAATTAATGCTTCGTCATACTGCATATTGTTGCCCTCAAGGTATTCCTTGCAAAGTCTTTCAAACTTGTCAGTCTGACTGTTTGTGCTCAGCGTGGTATTGCTTGAAGAAAATAAGCGTTCAACAGCAGTTTTGCTTGTAGCGTCGTTAAAGTTATATACCGAGTTAAAAACTCTTGCCGGTATGCCGCTTTGAGCCTCAAGCACTTTTATTTGATTGGCAAATGCTTCTTTAGAATTTTTATTTACACCGACCTTGTCAAACACATAGCTTGTATAACTTTCCGACATAACAGTTGCTTTTGTAATAAGCGTGCCGAAAAAAAGTATACTGCCGCAAGCGATAAGAACGGTAAGAATTATGCTGATTATTTTTCTTGATTTATGCAGTGACATTGTTTACCTCCTTATGCTTCCACTTTTGCGCCGCTTTTCATAGTTGCAACGCAAACAAAGTATTCGCTGCCGATACCTGCGCCGACACTGTTGTCGGTATAAAGCACAAGCGCTCTGCCAAGACCTGCACCGGCATTTTTTAAATCGTGCAGGTTTTTAGCGGTATAGGTATCCTCAACCGTGTATTCATAAGAAGAATAAAATGTATTTATACTTATTGTGTCGCCCTTTGCCAAAAGCTTAATGCTTGATGCGTGGTTTTTATAAACCTCGGCAAAGCAAACACCTGTTTCACCCGGTAAAGTGTTGCCTGCATTAATATTAAATCTGTCAAGAGCGTAGAACGAATCAGCATTGTTGATAAGGTCAAAACTGTCATTTCCGATTTCAATATTGCCGATAATCGCATTTGAAACAACGCTTTTAAGCAACGATTTTGAAATTGTATCTGCATCCGGCGAACCGTCAAATTTGGTAATTTCACTGAGGTTGCTGTAGCCGGTGCTTGTAATTTGAGTTTTGCCGTAATTGTTAAACACAAAGTTGCCGAATACGGCAACATAAATTATTGCGAGAACAATCGATATTATAAGAGGTGTTACAATACCGTTTTTAATTAATCTTTTTTCATTTTTTGTCATTAGTTTGCCTATTATCTGTTAATATCTTGAGCCTGAAGTGCGTTTTGCATAAAGTTATTCTTTTTCTTTTTAGGCTTATATGCAGGTGGGTTTTTAAGCTTCTTCATTAGTGAGCTGTTCTTCTTGGCGGTAAGCTTGTTAATTTCGTGAACCGGACCCGACATATAATCTGACATATATTCGTCGCATATTGCCATCATATCCTTGTCGTTTTGAATAGCGCCGAGAATAGTTACGCCTATAACATCCTGAACCTCGTTTGTGCCGTCCTCGTAAACATCATTAAGCATTTTAAAAAGCTTTTTGCGTTCAGCGGCATTGCCGTTTTTGATAACATCGAGCACCTTTGCAGTGCCTTTTTCGGTAAAGAAAGTTTCAGGTAAAAATTCACCGTAAGCCACAATGTTGGCTTTGATATCGTCCTTAAACTCAGGGTAGAGTGCGCCGAAACGGTTTGCAAGCGAATCACAGTCATAGCTGATAATTCCGTTTTTAACCTTGGTTCTTGAAACGGCTTTAGGCATTTTAACCTTGTCAAGGTCAACCTTTTTCCTTGTTTTGAAAATGCCTGCAATCTCATCGTTAATTTCGTTTCCGAGTGACTTTGCATCCTTTTCATTATAGGTTTCAGGGTCAAAAAGACTGCGAGAAATAGTTTCAAACTTAGGCTCGTCAGCTTGATAATCGTAGCAACATTCAAAGGAAACAATGTTGTTTTCTTTATTGTATGCGATTTTGTACGCACCTTTTTCCCCAGCGAAAATCACACTGCCGTCGTCTGAATTTGTTTTCTTAAAATTTAACTCCTCGTTAGTTTGAGCAAGCTGCTTTTCAGCTATATTGAATACATCAATAATTTCCATATCGTTCTCCTGATTTTGAAATATTATATATCTGATTAATCAGCTTATTATAACATTAAAGGTGCGCAATGTCACGACATTTTTTAATCTTAATTAAAATGTTATAATATATATAAAATTTATTAATATAAAAACTTCTATTTGTGTACAAATAACCATATATGTAATATTGATTATTATTAATTATTATGTTAAAATAATACGAATATATATTAGATTAGAGGCAATTATAATGGATAAAAAATTGACACTTGCAATTATGTTCGGCGGTGTTTCGTCGGAACACGATATCAGCTGTATTTCAGCTAAAGGTATTATTTCAAATATTGATTTTAACAAATATAATGTTATTTTGCTCGGTATAACAAAAGACGGCAGATGGTATATCTTTAACGACGATATCAACCTTTTGCCAAATGATGAATGGACTAAGTCGAGAAGTCTTGTTTCGGCTTACATTTCACCTGATGCATCAATTCACGGTATTGTGACTTCAAAGGGTGAAACTATCAGGCTTGACTGCGTATTTCCGGTTCTTCACGGCAAAAACGGTGAGGACGGTACTGTTCAGGGACTTTTGCAGCTTGCTCAAATTCCGTATGTAGGCTGCGATGCCACAAGCTCAGGCGTATGTATGGATAAAGCCGTAGCAAATGCCGTTGCCGATGCATTCGGTATTGCTCAGGCTAAGTGGTGCGCATTTACTCAGTATGAGTTTAACAAAAACCGTCAGCAGTGCCTTGATGAGGCTGTCGGTAAGCTTGGTTTTCCTATTTTTGTTAAGCCTGCAAATGCAGGTTCTTCAGTCGGTATTTCAAAGGTTAACAGTGTTGAAGAACTTATTAACGGTATGAATAAGGCTTTTGCCGAGGATAAAAAAGTAGTTCTTGAAGAATTTATTGACGGTCACGAGGTTGAGTGTGCGGTTCTCGGCAATGAAGAGCCTATTCCTGCCGAAGTCGGTGAGATTAAAGCTGCGGCTGAATTTTACGATTTTGACGCTAAGTATAACAACCCTGCTTCAGAACTTCATATTCCTGCCGATTTGAGCGAGGAAAAGAGAAATGAAGTAAGAGTTCAGGCAGTAAAAGCGTATAAAGCGCTTGGCTGTGAAGGTATGTCACGAGTTGACTTTTTTGTAAGAAACGATAACGGTGAAGTGCTTCTTAACGAGATTAATACTATTCCGGGTCAAACTCCGATAAGTATGTATCCAAAACTTTTTGAAGCAGCAGGCGTACCTTATAAAGAACTTATTGACAGGCTTATTGAATGTGCGCTTTCACGAGGCGGAAAGTTTTAATTTATGGAAGAAGTAATTTTAGAAATAATCGGTATGCAAAATATCGATAAGCAGTTTGACAAAACTACGCTCAATACTCTTGGCACGATTGAAGAATTTGAGGATAAATTTGTTATCAAATACCGTGAGGAGCAAGAGCCTCCTGAAATGCCGATTGATGTTTGTGTTGTTGTGGCTAAGGATGAAAAGTGTGTCGAGATGACACGCTCGGGTTCGGCTTCTTCAAGGCTTGTTATTGAGCGGTCACGCCGAAACCTTTGCCATTACGGTACGCAGTTCGGCGATATACTTATGGGTATTTCGGGCTATTCGATTGAGCACGAGCCTAATGAACACGGCGGCAAGTTTACTTTCAGCTACGATATTGATATCAACGGTGCTTTGGCATCTAAAAACCGTGTTAAGCTAAGTTATAAAAAGAAAAAGCAACCTAATAAATAGGAGTAAAGATATGTCAAAAATAGTTAAACAGACAGAAGAATTGTTAAAAGAAAAAATCACCTCTGCCATTAACAAGGCGATAGAAAACGGCGATTTGCCGCAAGGCGATATTCCTCAGTTTAATATTGAAAAACCTGCAAACAAGGCAAACGGCGACTATTCAACAAATGTTGCGCTTGCAGGTGCAAAAGCGTTTAAGAAAGCGCCGAGGATGATTGCTGAGGCTATTTCAAATTGCCTTGAACTTGACGGCACGGTTTTTGAAAAAGTTGAGATTGCAGGTCCCGGCTTTATGAACTTCTACCTTTCACAGAAGTTTTATACAGATGTATTAAAAGATATTTTCGCTTGCGCAAGTGACTACGGCAAGAGTGATTTCGGTCAGGGCAAGAGGGTCCTTGTTGAATTTGTTTCGGCAAACCCGACAGGTCCTATGCATATCGGCAACGCAAGGGGCGGCGCAATAGGCGACTGCCTTGCAAGTGTGCTTGACTGGGCAGGATACAGCGTTAACCGTGAGTTTTATGTTAACGATGCAGGCAACCAGATTGAAAAGTTTGCAACTTCACTTGAAGTAAGGTATCTTCAGCATTTTGATGCGTCGGTTGAGCTTCCGGAGGACGCTTACCACGGTCAGGATATTGTTGACCACGCTGAGAATTTTATTAAGGAATACGGTGACAAGTTTGTAAACGCTGAATCTAAAAAACGCAGAAAAGCGCTTGTAGATTATGCCCTTCCTAAAAATATTGAAGGTCTTGAAAGGGACCTTGGCAGATACAGAATTACTTATGACAAGTGGTTTAGAGAATCGACGCTTCACAATGACGGCTCGGTTCAAAAGGTTATTGATGCGCTTAAAGAAAAGGGCGTAACTTATGAGCAGGACGGCGCATTGTGGTTTAAAGCAAGTGAATTTGGCAACGATAAAGATATAGTTCTTGTAAGGGCTAACGGTCTTCCGACATATATCGTGCCTGATATCGCTTATCATTATAACAAACTTGTTACCCGTGGCTACGACAAGGCTATTGATGTTTTGGGCGCTGACCACCACGGCTATGTTCCGAGAATGAAAGCCGCTTTAACCGCTCTCGGTCTTGACGCTTCAAGGCTTGACTGCGTTATTATGCAGATGGTAAGGCTTGTTCGTGACGGCGAAACAATTAAGCTTTCAAAGCGTTCGGGCAAGGCAATCACTCTCAACACTCTTATTGATGAAGTTCCGCTTGATGCGGCAAGATTTTTCTTTAATTTAAGAGAACCGAATTCTCATTTTGACTTTGATTTGGAACTTGCGGCTAAGCAGTCGAGCGAAAACCCTGTTTATTATGTACAGTATGCTCACGCAAGAATTTGTTCAATTATTAAAAAGGCTGAGGCTCAGGGCATTTCTCTCAGAACTCCGACAGATGAAGAACTCAATCTTCTTTCAAGTGAAGAAGAAAGAGATTTGATTCGCCACCTTTCAGCTTTAACTGATGAAATTATAGCTTCGGCAAAGGCTTATGACCCTGCAAAAATTACTCATTATGTTGTTGAGCTTGCTACTCTTTTCCACAAATTTTATAATGCGCAAAGAGTTATGCTTGACGATAACGAACCGCTTATGCAGGCAAGACTTTACCTTTGCAAAGCAGTAAAAGATACGATTCATAACATTTTAACTATGCTTAAAATAACAACTCCTAATGCTATGTAAGAGAGGTAACATATGGCAAACATAAAGGACAAGGCGCTTCACCTTGTAGGCAACAAACTTTTAAAATATGTTTATAAAAATCCTCAAAGAAATATGCTCAAGCTTGTAAAAATAGGCAAGGCTGTAGCGGGAAAAATGTATCCTGCAAGCACATTTACAAAACCTATTGAAATTATCAGCGACGAAAGCAATGTTTGGCACAAATATCTTTTTGACGGACTTAGAGATATTGACCCTGAACTTTTTAGGTCGGTTGCGCTTACTTTTGCCATTGATCTCGGTTTGAACGGTACAAAAACCATTCGCAAAAGGCGTGAGGTTGAGCATTGCAACATTCCTTGGGTTATTCTTATGGACCCGACTTCTGCCTGCAATTTAAAATGTAAAGGTTGCTGGGCGGCTGAATACGGTCATAATTCCAACTTGACCCTTGATGATATGCGCAAAATTGTTACCGAAGCCAAGGCGCTCGGTACTCATTTCTTTATGTACACAGGCGGCGAACCGCTCATCCGCAAAAAAGATATTTTGACTGTTGCAAATGAAAATAAAGACTGTCTTTTCCTTGCATTTACCAACGCAACGCTTGTTGACGATAAGTTTTGCGAAGATATGAAAAAAGCGGGCAATCTTGCGCTTGCACTCTCGGTTGAGGGAAGCGAAGAAGTTAACGACAGCAGGCGTGGCGAGGGTGTATATCAAAAAACACTTGCCGCTATGAAGCTTCTTAAAAAGCACAAATGCCTTTTCGGTACTTCTGTTTGCTATACTTCTAAAAACTGCTACAGTGTAACGAGTGATGAATTTTACGATTTTATGATTGAAAACGGCGCAAAATTTGCGTGGTATTTCCACTATATGCCGGTTGGTGCCGATGCAGATACAGATTTGCTTCTTACACCTGCGCAAAGGGAATATGTTTATCGTACAATTCGTGCTAAGCGTAACAGCAAAACAGGCAAGCCTATTTTTACCGTTGATTTCCAAAATGACGGCGAATTTGTCGGCGGTTGCATTGCGGGCGGTCGTAATTATTTCCATATTAACAGCGAGGGCGATGCAGAGCCGTGCGTATTTATTCACTATTCCGATTGCAATATTAAGGAAAAGAGCATACTTGAATGTCTTAAATCTCCTCTTTTCCACGAGTATTATAAGGGTCAGCCGTTTAACGACAATATGCTTCGTCCGTGCCCTATGCTTGAAAACCCGCAGGCGCTTCGTAAGCTTGTTGCAAAAACAAATGCTAAGTCAACAAATCTTCTTAAAGCCGAAAGCACAGAAGAACTTTGTGCTAAGTGTGATGAGTATGCAAAGGCTTGGGCACCAAAAGCAAAGGAAATTTGGGAGGAGCAGGAGCGCTTCCATCCGTTTACTCAATATTATCGTGATACTGACGAGGGTAGGGCGGAATTAAACAAATAACCTTTTAGGCGAACATTGTTCGCCCCCTACGATAATTTTAATTATTCAAATTATATTTATATAAAAAACACCCCGCACAACCGGTTGATTGTGCGGGGTTTACTGTTTTTAGTCAGATGTTTTTATATCAAAATTTATTTTACTTTTGTCCAAGTTTCAGTTGTGTATTTGTTGCTTCCGTTTTTGAAGATAAATACTTTCATCTTATTTGGACTGTTTGTCTTTTCAATTATATATACATCTTGATAATCATAATTTTGCAGTTTTATTGTATTGACAGTGTTTGTTACACCGTAAAATTCTATATAGTCATCTGATGTGTCAAAATATGCATTTATATCTGTGCCATCCGCTGGATCTACAACCAGATTTTCGCTTGAAGAAAACTTCTTTTTCAGCGACGGTGCTTTCCAACTGCTGTCTTCAAAATTTTTCATAACCTTGGTATTTGAGCGTTGCTTGAATGAACCTTTGTCAAGCAGGGTGACATATTTAATATCGTCTGATGTTGTGGTGATTTTTAAAAGATTTGAACCGTCTATCATTGATATTGTCGATTTATATTTGTATGAATACATATTGTATGTAAATGTTATTTTGTTTTTTGAAATTTTGTATTTTACGGTTTTCTTTACGGTTTGGGCAAGGTCGGAATTTATGATTGTTACTTTATTGTTTTTGGTAAATTTGTACTCGGTCGTATTTCCGCCGTTTTCTCTGCCTACATCACACCAAGTTTTTGATGAAGTTACCACACTTTTAATACTTTTGCTTGCGGCGTAGGCAGGAACGCTTAAAGAAAGCGAACAAATTATAACTGTCAATGCCAAAAAAATACTTATTACTTTTTTCATTTGAATCACTCCGTTTTTTTATTTATATTATAGCACACATTAATATACGAATCAATAAAAAAGGGTTCGTCTTGTGTAATCAAAACGAACCCTTTTACGCTATGTGATTTTATTTATTTCTGTAGATAATAGCTTCTCTTTCAGGACCGTTAGATACCATTGTGATAGGGTATCCGATTTCCTTTTCGATAAATTCTACATAATCTTTTGTTTCCTGCGGGAGGTCTTCATAATTCTTGATACCTCTTATGTCGCAGTGCCAACCCTTCATAGTTGTGAATACAGGCTTGCACTTTTTAAGAGTAGGAGTTGTAGGGAAGTCTTTGATAACTTTGCCGTCAACTTCATAGCCTGTGCAAATCTTAATTTCTTCAAGGTATGAAAGGCAGTCAAGAGCGGTCATAACAACCTGAGTAGCACCCTGGCAGGCAACGCCGTAACGGGTAGCCACGCAGTCAAACCAACCAACTCTTCTCGGTCTGCCGGTAGTAGCACCGAATTCGCCCTTGTCGCCACCGTGAATTCTAAGCTCCTGAGCTTCGTCTTCGTCGAGAATTTCAGAAACAAATTCGCCTGCACCTACTGCTGATGAATAAGCCTTTGTAACAACTATGATATCTTCGATTGAATGAGGAGGTAAACCTGCGCCGACAGCACCGTAACCAGCAAGGGTAGATGATGATGTAACCATAGGGTAAATACCGAAGTCAGGGTCTTTAAGAGTGCCGAGCTGACCCTCAAGAAGAATGTTTTTGCCGTCCTTGAGCGCCTGCTGAAGATAAGCGTGAGTATCGCAAACATACGGCTTAATCTTTTCCCTGTACTCAACACAGGTTTTGAAAAGTTCATCCTCGTCAAGAAGCGGCTTGTTATAAACATATTTTATAGTAAGATTTTTAAGTGCGCAAATATTCTTGAGTTTTGCTTTAAGAGTTTCATCATCGAAAAGCTCATTAACCTGAATACCGATTTTTGCATACTTATCACTGAAGAAAGGTGCAATACCGCTCTTTGTTGAGCCGAATGCGTTTTTGCCGAGTCTTTCTTCCTCATATTCGTCAAGCAAAATGTGATAAGGCATAAGAATCTGCGCTCTTTCGCTTACCAAAAGCTTAGGGTTAAGACCGGCTTTTTTTACATCTTCAAGCTCTTTGCAAAACTTATTAATATCAAGTGCAACACCGTTGCCGATGATGCAGGTTGTATGGTCATAGCATACGCCTGACGGCATAAGATGAAATGCAAATCTTCCGTGCTCGTTAATAATTGTGTGGCCTGCGTTTGCGCCGCCCTGAAAACGGATGACGATATCGCTTTGACCTGCGAATAAATCGGTGATTTTGCCTTTTCCTTCGTCGCCCCAGTTGGCTCCGACAATAGCTCTTACCATTTTAAAAATCTCCTGTTATTATTATTCTCAATTTTTAAGGGCACGGTGACGCTTTGTTCACTGTGCCCTTGATTTATTATATAATAGGTATCATATAATGTCAACTTTATTTTTTAATTTTACCGCCCTTGTTTGCCGAATATTTTACTTTGGAAATGGTAATTTTGCCGACTTTTTTTGTAAGGTAAATACCTTGCTTGCCGTTTTTCTGAACTTTGGTATTTTTTATCGAACCTTTTGCTTTGTTGGTAAAGTAAATTCCGCAACCCTTATTTGAAGAAACTGTGCAGTTATTTATATTTGAAGTTGATTTTTGTGTGGTGTAAATACCTTCTTTTTTGTTTGATGAAACACTGCATTTGCTTATGCTTGCCTTTGAATTTTGAGTAAGATAAATACCGTATTGACCGTTGCTTTTTACTTTTGCGCCGCTGATTGTAATGCCGGTTGAATTTTGAAGAGCGATGCCGTAAATTTTATTTGATGAAACGGTATCGTTTTTAAATTTTGATTTGCCTTTTTTGCAGTTAACAACAAATATTCCGTGCTTTTTATTGTTATTTATTGTGTTCTTATTTGTTGTAACAGTCGAGCCGTTATAGCAGAAAAGTCCGACTTCTCCGTTATTTGTAATTTTGTTTGAAGTTAATACGGCAGAAGAATTTGTAATATTAACGCCGTGCTTTTTTGCTCCTGAAATTGTGTTGTAAGAAAGTGTGTTTGACTTTGAATTATCAAGTATAACCGCACTTTCAACATAAGACACATTGTTTACCGAAACGGTGTTTGAAACGATTGAGTTGCTTGATGAATTTTCAAGTCTTATGCCAAATGTTTTATTGCTTGCTTTAAAGTTTGGATTGTCAAAGCTTACCGTGTTGTTTGAAATCGTATTGTTTTTAGCGCCTACAAGCCAAATACCCATAGCGCCACGATTAATGGAAATTGTGTTGCCTGAAACATTAATGTTTTGAGCGCTGTAATCACCGGCTACGGCAACGCTTTCGTTTGAACCAAGCACTTCGCCGTAAAGACGGATACCGTAAGGATTTTGCTTAGATGTAGCGTCTGTCGTATCAACCACCTTGATTTGGTTATTGCAAATTTGTGATGAAGCGTCAACTGTAGGAGCGTATGACATACCGTTACATTTGTAGGTGTTAGGTCTTTCTGTACTGCCGTTTTTAGGGTTTATGCTCTTATAATAAATACCTGAACCGCAATCTGTAATAAGATTGTTATTAATGGTTGTGTTGATAAAAGACGAAGCTAAAACGGCATAGCCGGCAACATTTGTAAAGGTGTTGTTTGAAATGTTAATGCCGCTCATATATTTGCCTGAAAATACGCTGTGGCAACCAACGCCACGGTTTACATTTGTAAATGTATTACCGGTGATATTGATGTTGGTGTTCATTGTTCCATCGTAAGATTTAGGATAATCTTTGTAGTTAGGGAAGTGTTCAGGCTCAAGGATATCAAGCTGCAATGCTTCCATATTATCATCGCTGGCATTAAAATGGCCTGAAAAAGTACAGCCTGTTACATTAATATTGTCGCAACCTGCAAAAGTGAGGTGATGACCAGCTGAACAGTCTTTAAATGTTGCATTGCTTATTGATACATTGCTGGCATGAGCGAAACTTAAAATACTGCCGGTGGTTTTGTTTGCGTCAAATGTACCGCCGTTAATGGTAATGTTTTTGTAGTAATCATTTCCGGTAGGTGCATTTTGGTTTTGACCGATAGCGATAAGTGTGCTGTCTTTATACTTTTTTATAAAGGTTGCACCGTCGCAGTTGAATGTTGTATTTGAATAAACGACAATTCGTTCACTCAAATTGTATGTGCCGGGAGCAACTGTAACGGTTATAGGCTTTGACGAATCAAATTTGTTTTGGTCAAGTGCCGCTTGAATTGCTTCCACGCTCGAATAAGTGCCTGCAAAGGCAAATGTGCCAAAGCAAAGACAGGTTGTTATTGCCATAATAAATGACAATGCGATTGATAAAAATTTTTTCATTGTTTTTCTCCTTTTATATAAAATTTTTTATTTGCTTTTTGATGTTTTGCGGTTTTTGATTATTCATCCCTGTTGCGTATAACCCATTTATTATTGCTGATAAAGAGCGCAATAATGATAGTGACTTTTTATATTATATCTTGTAAAATTGTATCTATATTATAATTATAGCATTTTGAAATCAACATATCAAGATTATGCAGACGATTATATTTCAAAGCTTATAAATTGTAAAATATTATTGTAAATAAAAATAATCTGTGATATTATTATTTTGTTATTACTATTTTGTTATTACGAATTTTGAGGTATAAATAAATGAAGATTTATAATGTTATGCAATACGGTGCAAAAGGTGACGGCAAAACAAACGATGCTTTTTCAATTCAGCACGCTATTGACGACTGTGCAAAAAACGGCGGCGGTCAGGTTGTGCTTCCGAGCGGCTACACTTTTTACAGCGATTCAATAAGGCTTAAAAAGAATGTTGACCTTCATATTCAAAAGGGCTCAACTATTAAAGCCACAAGCAATATTGACGGCTATATCAGACCTAACAAGCTTATCAACGACCCTAAGACTGCGTTAATCGGCAACCCTGTAACAGGCAAACCGAGCTTTGTATTTATTTACGCTTATGAGGCTGACGGTTGCTCAATATCGGGTGAAGGTACTATTGATGCCAACGGTCACGCTTTTGTTGCAAGGAAAGACCAGTATTATGTGACCGGTGATTTCTATCCTCGTCCGACAGTTATGTATGTTGAAAAGAGTAATCATATTTCATTTAGAGATTTTACAGTTATTGACGCACCTTTCTGGACGCTTCATCCGGCAGGATGCGATGATGTGCTTATTGATAAGATTAGAATTCTCAATGACCTTGATGTTGCAAACAGTGACGGTATCGACCCTGACCACTGCTCAAATGTAAGAATTCTCGGTTGCCATGTTACTTGTGCCGACGACTGCATTTGCTTAAAAGCTTCTAAGGGCAACAGCGAGTACGGTCCTTGTGAAAATATTGTTATTGACGGTTGTACACTCGTTTCAACTTCTGCCGCTATTAAGATTGGTACGGAGGGTGTCGGCGATTTTAAAAATGTAATCGTTTCAAACTGCATTATCAGTCGTTCAAACCGTGGCCTTTCAATTCAAATTCGTGACGGCGGATGCGTTGAAAATGTAAGCTATTCAAATATTATTATTGAAACAAGGCGCTTTTGCCCTGACTGGTGGGGCACTGCAGAGCCTATTGTTATCACAACATTTAACCGTGATGAAAACACAAAGAGCGGCACTATTAAAAATGTTCGTTTCTTCAATGTTACCGCTAAGGGTGAAAACGGTGTTCTCATCCACGGCAACGCCGAAAATATTATTGAAGATATTACTTTTGAAAACTGCCGAATCGAGCTTACAAAAACAAGTAAGTGGCAGTGCGGTCTTTATGACCTTCGTCCTTGCCTTGACTGGGGTGTTGAAAGTTACGACAACTCGGCTTTCTTCATTCGCTATGCCAAGGATGTAACTATTATGAAAACAAAAACTCGCTGGGGTAATCTTTGCGACAATTATAAGTATGCCATTGACGCTGCCAATGTTGAAAATCTTGAACTTTGCAGATTTGACGGTCACAGCGTCGATGAAAGTATTGATGATTACAAGCTTGACAATGTAAGTCTTGTAAAATAAATTTTAGGGGTAAAATATAATGATAGAACTCAGAGCATTCAAGGTAAACAAACTTGAAGTTGAAAACAAGGTGGCGCCGGGTACTCAGCTCAAACTTCAAAATCAGCTTAAATATAATGTAAATTATATGGACGGCGACAAAAAGTGCGTAGGTATTATGGAACTTCGTGTTGCCGATGCTGATTTGCAGCCGTTTGAAATTAAAATTGAAGCAGTTGCGGAATTCAGCTACGGTGACGAGGATGCCAAGCCTGACATCCATACCGGTTCGTTTGACCAGCTTTTTCCATTCATTCGTGAAATTATTCATAATGTAACGGGCTATACAGGTATGTCGGGACTTCTTATTCCTATTATCCGCCTTAATAAAGATACTGTTAAAGTAGCAAATCATAACAATGATGATAACGAATCATCACCGCTTAATTAATTTTGTTATTTAAGTGTTTCTCACTTGAATAAAATATAATATAAAAAAGAAGGAGAACAAAAAATGAAAAAAATTTTAAGTGTTATTATGGCAGTGGTTATGTGCTTTACCTGTCTTGCAGGTTTAAGCTTTACAGCAGATGCTGAAATAACTAACGCTGTCACAGCTGAGGTTTATACAGCTTCGGTCAATGAAAATGTTAGTGTTACACCCAAAGTAACATTAACACAAGCTAAAGTTAACTATCTTAAGCAAAATATTGAGATAGCTAATGCAAATGAACTTATCGAAGCAGGTGTTACCACAGTAAAACTCAATGCTGAAATGAGTTATCAATCAAGAATTGCTCAGCATACAGAAGCTACTTTTACCCTTGAAAGAGGTAAAACAACTTACTCGGTTGAATATAATCAATATGGTAAGTATGCAGTAACTCTTACTTTTGTTGACGAAACAGGTGCAACTTATTGCACGGCAACCGCAACAGCAGGACTTGTTGCAGAAGAATACAATTTAGCCGTTCTTAATGCGAGCTTTCCTGTAATCTATTTCAGCTTGGTAGTTCAAGATATCAGCAAAAATGCAGACGGTGAACCTGTACCTACATTTATAGCACTTGAGCGTAATGATGCTTATGATTGGGATAAGCTTCCGGAAAATGTTTATGCTTTGCCGCTTTCAACAAAAGAAGAACTTAATAACGGCAGAAGTCATTTTGGCGATTTTGGAGCTGAGATGGCACAATATGTAAAAGACCTTAATGAATTAAATCAGAATTCAAAATACAATCTTTATACAGTAGACAATTATGTTGATAATTATCTTCATTTTCTTGTAGAAAATCGTATTCCTGATAGTCAGTCACACATATATATTCTTTCTGATGGCTCAGGTTCATACAGCAATTTTAATAATGTATATAACAGCGAAAACTCTGTTGATATATATAATGATATGGCTGAAGAATATTACAGAGTGAAAAATCTTGTATATACAACAGGAAAATATGACCCATTAATGGTCGAAAAATATATTGGTGTTGAAGGTCAAACATATTCTCGTATGGAAAAATACGCATATGTTGTGGCAAAAGAACAACCGAATGCAGAGTGGTGGCTGGCAAGAGTTAAAGGTACATTGTCATCACCAGATAAAGACTTTTTAAACTCAGCTTTAGCAGAAGCATCTGACAGCAACGGCTGTATTAAAGTTAAAGCTATGAACACAATGCTTTCTGCCCTTCAGGCAAAAGGCGACAAAGCAGTAGACGAGTTTAAAGCTATGTACAAATTTAATAATGCGATGTTTGCACAAGCTGAAAAGCAAGGCAAAAAGGCAATGCTTATTCTCGGTACTCGTGTTGACTTAGAAACAAATTTTGAAGATTATGTAAAGTATGTAAAGAAAGTTTACGGAGATGATTTTGTATATTATTATAAAGGTCATCCCGCTACACCGACAGGAATGTATCCTGAAAAGCAGACGCAACTTGACAGTCTTAATGTAATCGATGTAGAATCGTCTATAGCAGCAGAGCTTATTTTATTCTTCTATCCGGACATTTATCTTTGCGGTTATAGAACTTCAACATTTATCAGTGTTACAAATTCCGAAATGGCATGTACACTTTTCGGTGCTACAAAAGCATACAGTACTGCAAATGACTCGTACGCAGGCGATATGGATGCATTTATTTCTAAAATAGATATATCTAATGCAGCATATTCCACTTATAAAGATTATTGTCAAGATTCATCAAAGAATTATTATTTGGTTGAATATAACAATAATTCTAAATATATTACATCAATTTATAATGCAACAGATGATACATTTATAAATTTTGTTGATAACGGTCCTATTGCAGCATTTGATTATAAAATTGTTAATAATGGCACTGAAATCAATAGCGGTAATGCTTCATTTGTTAAATTGCCAATTTTAGATTCGACTCAAAGTATGAAATTTGAAGGTTGGAGCGATGGCAATAAGGTTTATCCTGGTGGTACAGTAATAGTACTTGAAAAGAATACCCAGTTTACAGCCGTATGGTCACCGATTGAAACTACAACTGAGCCTGTAATTGTTCCGTCAACAGATAATACAACAGCATCTGCCACAAGTGAAATTACGACTGCAGCTACTACAACTACAGTTTCAACTCCTGCAACTACAACTGTTACTGCTACTGCAACTGTTACAACCACAGCATCTGCAACTAAGACCACTGCTAAGAGTACTGCAAAGAAGACAACAAAGCCTAAAAAGACCTCAATCAAAAAGCTTAAAAGCGCAAAGAAAGCAATCACGGTGTCTTGGGCTAAGATTAGTGGTGTGAAAGGTTATCAGATTCAGTTTGCTACAGACAAGAAGTTTACCAAAAACAAGAAGACTGTAACTGTAAAAAAGCAAAAGACAACAAGTAAAACTGTAAAGAAACTCAAGGCTAAGAAGAAATATTATGTTCGTGTTCGTACTTATAAAGTAGTAAACAAAAAGAATGTATATTCAGCTTGGTCAAAGGTTAAGTCTGTAAAGACAAAGTAAGTTTTAAATAAGCTTAACATAAAAAAAGGAGAGCTGAAAGGTTCTCCTTCTTTTATGTAAGAAACAGTGGGCGAATTACGCTGGATATTCTATTTGATGTGTATAAAAGCGCAAAAAAAGAGCAGGCTCAAACGAGTCTGCTCTTTAATATTACTTAAATATAATTAAGCGTTAACTTTCTTTGCAAGGTTGCTCTTCTTTCTTGCAGCACAGTTCTTGTGGATAAGGTTGTTAGCGGCAGCCTTATCAATCTTCTTAACTGCATCCTTAACAAGTGCATCCTTATCAGCTGCGTTAGTTTCGATAGCAACATTAGCTTTTTTGATAGCTGTTTTAAGAGCTGAGTTAGCAGCTTTGTTAGCAGCAGCCTTCTTTGCGTTTACCTTTACTCTCTTCTTTGCTGACTTAATGTTTGGCATATTTTTCACTCCTTTAATTCGTGATGTGTATATACGGGAATAGTATTCCCTTGTGTTCTAATGCTTAAACATATTATCATACCTCAGCAAAAAATGCAAGTATTTTTTTATTTTTGGGCATACTTTTATTAAAAAAACTATAAATTTAGGTGATTTTAATGGAAAATCGTACTGATTTGGCAGTTGAATCGTATGAAAACGGCGGAAAAACAGTGCTTAGCGGAGTTAAGGTAGAAGAAAATGATAATGTGACGACGGTAAGCGTTCTTGATGAAAACGGAGCGATTGCACTCGGAAAACCTGTCGGCAAATATATAACATACAGCACCGACGATGTGGGCGACGATACCGAACTGTTTGACGGCAGACTTGACGAACTCGCTTCTATTCTTTCATCGCTTATTCCCGCCGAAGCTGAAAGTGTTCTCGCAGTCGGACTTGGCAACACGGACATTACTGCCGACGCACTCGGACCCAAAGCGATTAATTACATTCTTTCAACAAGGCATATAATTGACAGTTATGAAGAAAATGATTATTTCAAAGATTTTTTCAATGTTTCGTCAATTTCAACGGGAGTGCTCGGTGATACGGGAATTGAATCGGCAGAAATTGTTAAAGGAATAGTAAATCAGATTAAGCCCGATTTTGTAATTGCCATTGATGCGCTTTCCGCTTCAAGTTCTTCTCGCTTAGGTACTACGGTTCAGATGTCGGATGTCGGAATTTCTCCCGGTTCAGGCGTCGGAAATCATAGGTATGAAATTTCAAGACAGACTTTGGGCGTGCCGGTTGTTTCAATCGGTATTCCGACGGTTGTGTCCACTTCGGTCATAAGGGGGAAAAATGACAGCTGCGGAATGTTTGTAACTCCCCGTGAAATCGACAGAATAATTGAGCACGGCGCAAAGCTGATTGCGATGACAGTCAATGTATGCCTACAAAAAAATATTGACCCTAAAGATTTATTTTCGCTCGTTGTGTAATATATTACAATTTTTTCATCATATATATTAGGTATAAAATAATATATAGTATCGGTGAAGTTATGAAAAAGGAAATATATACATTTATAATTAATACAATAGCGGTGCTTTGCGTAACGGTTCTTGTTGTAACCTTTGCTCCTCATTCAAGTGTTGTGGACGATGACAGCCTCGATGTTTTTTTGCCGTCACAGATTGTAGATTCAATCAAAAATAATTTGAATAAAAACGATACAAATAATTCAAGGAGGCAAACAACCAAAAGCGAAGAAACGACCGGCAGCAAAAAAGTTGAAGTGATTGACAATATAAAAACCGTTCCGCCAGATATTCAGGCTTTGATGGATAAAGCTCAGTCTGACATAAAAAATGAAAAGAAAATAGGAAACACAACGGAAGCACCATACTTTGGCGGAGGAACATTAGTTAAAAGCGCCGGAATTGAATATCAAAGCAAAATTCCGGAGAGTTTTTATAAAATCGATGCCAAAAAACTGCTAAAGCAGAAAGCTGATTTAAAAATTAAAGATGCAACCAAACCTACGGTATTGATTTACCATACCCACACAACGGAATCGTATTCGCTTCTTGATGTCGGCTATTACACCGGTTCGCTTGACACTCGTTCAAAAAATGCTGACAGAAATATGGTTAGAGTAGGGGACGATTTATGCAAATATCTTAACGCAAACGGCATCAATACGATTCACGACACTGAGATTCACGACGAAAACTATACGGGGGCATATAAAAATTCAAGAAAAACGGTTTTGAAATATTTAGAGCAGTATCCAACTATCGATATTACTATTGATGTCCACCGTGACGATATAACTTATCAAAATAAAACGAAAGTCAAGCCTACTGCAACGATAGACGGCAAAAAAGCGGCAAGAATGATGATAATTGCCGGGGCGCAATACGGCTCGGTTACAAATTATTCAACTTGGGAATATAATTTGAGGTTTGTGACGGCAGTTCAAAATCAGGTTGACAGTGATTATCCGTCACTGATGCGCCCTATATTGTTTGCCGAGAGAAAGTATAATATGGACTTAACCCACAATTCGTTTTTGCTTGAAATAGGAACGGATGCAAACACTCTTGATGAAGCAACATATTCTGCAAGGCTATTTGCAACTTCACTTTCAAAATTGTTAAAGGATGATTATATTGAAAAGTAAAATGAAGGTTTTATTAATTATGATGATGTCGGCAGTTGTATTGATTGCGGGTATAAGCGTGGCGTATTATAATACCTATTCAATGATATATGAGGAAGAGCCGGTAATTGTGTCGGCAGGTGACGGAGAGTATTCGTTTCTTGATTTTAAAATTAAGGATAAAGATATTAAGAAAATCAGAAAAAAGATAGAAAAAGCGTTTCCAAATGGCAGTATTAATATGTAATAAACAGATGTTAAACATATAAAACGAGTTATTTGAATTTGTTTTGAATACTGTATTTGGTATGCTATATATAATGTATATAATATATAGGAACGATATATTGTTGTTATGCGATTTTGAAACACTCGGAGCAGTGTAAATAAACTCGAAAAAACTGTTGACAAACGGAGAATGATTTGGTATTATGTACAAGTCGCAACGAGAGAGCGACGCAGACAAAGGCAACAAGTTGAGTAAAAAAGAGTAGCGAAAAAGTTTTTTAAAAAACTTAAAAAAAGTACTTGACAAACGCAACGAGTTGTGATAAGATGTCTAAGCACTTGAGAGAGACGAGCGAAAGCGAGTTAATTGAGAGAGCGAATAGGACCTTGAAAATTAAACAACGACGAGATAAAAAGGAACCCGATAAGATTCAAAAGAGTTTTATCTGTACTCGTATCTTAAAGATACAAACAGTGATTGCGAACTAGTGTTCGAGAGAGCAAAAGTTCTTGAAATGATTAGAGCGCACGGGAGTGCGAATTAATACAATTGTTTTAAGAGTTTGATCCTGGCTCAGGACGAACGCTGGCGGCGTGCCTAACACATGCAAGTCGAACGAAGCTTGATTTCAGATTTTTTCGGAATGACGAATGATATGACTGAGTGGCGGACGGGTGAGTAACGCGTGAGCAACCTGCCCTTCGGAACGGGATAGTGTCTGGAAACGGACAGTAATACCGTATAACATATATTAATCGCATGGTTGATATATCAAAACTGAGGTGCCGAAGGATGGGCTCGCGTCTGATTAGATAGTTGGTGGGGTAACGGCCTACCAAGTCGACGATCAGTAGCCGGACTGAGAGGTTGAACGGCCACATTGGGACTGAGACACGGCCCAGACTCCTACGGGAGGCAGCAGTGGGGAATATTGCACAATGGGGGAAACCCTGATGCAGCAACGCCGCGTGAAGGAAGACGGTTTTCGGATTGTAAACTTCTGTTCTTAGTGAAGAATAATGACGGTAGCTAAGGAGCAAGCCACGGCTAACTACGTGCCAGCAGCCGCGGTAATACGTAGGTGGCAAGCGTTGTCCGGAATTACTGGGTGTAAAGGGAGCGTAGGCGGGATGCCAAGTCAGCTGTGAAAACTACGGGCTTAACTTGTAGACTGCAGTTGAAACTGGTATTCTTGAGTGAAGTAGAGGTTGGCGGAATTCCGAGTGTAGCGGTGAAATGCGTAGATATTCGGAGGAACACCGGTGGCGAAGGCGGCCAACTGGGCTTTAACTGACGCTGAGGCTCGAAAGTGTGGGGAGCAAACAGGATTAGATACCCTGGTAGTCCACACTGTAAACGATGGATACTAGGTGTAGGGTGTATTAAGCACTCTGTGCCGCCGCAAACGCATTAAGTATCCCACCTGGGGAGTACGACCGCAAGGTTGAAACTCAAAGGAATTGACGGGGGCCCGCAC
>UQEY01000007.1 GCA_900540235.1 uncultured Eubacteriales bacterium | reverse complement strand
TGACGAGGGAGCTGTCAACTTTGTTGACTGAGGGAGAGAAAAAATACAATGTGGCTGAAAGCCGTCAACCTATTATAAATTATAATTTATCTTATTTCTTGTTTTATTACTGAAAATAATGTATAATAAAAATACATAATTTATATTTTTTAAGGGGAAAATTATGATAAAAACGCTTAACGGCGAGTGGATGTTTAAATCTACCGACCAAAATGAATGGAAAAAGGCAACTGTTCCGGGTTGCAATTTTCTTGATTTAATGAATTTGGGTGACATACCCGACCCATTTATTTCAACTTATGAAAAAGATGTTTATTTTGTGGGTGAAAAGGACTGGGAATACAAAAAAACTTTTGAAATAAAAGAAGCAGACCTTGAAAGTGACGATGTGCTTTTAAATTGCAAAATGCTTGACACAATTTGCGAAGTGTACATAAATTCACGGCTCCTTTTTGTCGGTGACAACTGTTTTGTCGCTTATTCAAAAAGTGTAAAATCGCTTCTTAATGCAGGTGAAAACGAGATAAGAATTCTGTTTAAGTCGCCTGTAAATTATGTTAAAGAAAAATATAAAAATTGCCTGACTCCGGTGAATTCAAACGGTCAAAACGGTATTGTTCATATCCGCAAACCGCAGTCGCATTTTGGTTGGGACTGGGGTCCGGTTTTGCCGCTTTCAGGTATCACCGGGGATATTGAACTTGAATTTGTAAACACTGCTAAAATTGATTATCTCGCAGTAACTCAAAAGCTTGAAAACGGCAAGGCTTATGTGAATGTTAAGGCAGATATAACATCGTTTGGTGAGTATGATTGTGAACTGAGTGTTACTTGCCCAAACGGTGAGGTTTTGAGTGCAAAGGGAGAATGTGAGCAGTTCGTTATTGAAAAGCCTGAACTTTGGTGGACTTATGAACTTTCCGGCAGTAAAAATCAACCTCTTTATACCGTTACGGCTACGCTTAAATCAAAGGACGGGAAAATTGATGAAGTAAGCAAAAAAATCGGTTTGAGAACGATTGAACTAAACCGTGAGCGTGACGAATACGGTAGGAATTTTCAGTTTGTATTAAACGGTGTTCCTCTTTTTATTAAAGGCTCAAACTATATCCCATCTGACAGTTTCATTACTCGCTTTGACAGTGAAAAGCTTAACTATATGCTTGATGCCGTTCAGTTTTCAAATATGAATATGATTCGTGTTTGGGGCGGCGGATATTATGAAAGTGACGAATTTTACGATGCGTGCGATGAGCGTGGTATTCTCGTTTGGCAGGACTTTCAGTTTGCGTGTCAAGCGTATCCGTTTTTTGACGAAACTTTCCTTGAAAATGTAAAAAGGGAAGTGGAATACAATGTCAAAAGGCTTTGCACCCATCCGTCACTTGCAGTTTGGAACGGTAATAATGAAATTGAAGATATGCATATGTCGTGGGCGTATATGACCAAGTATGTTGACTGGACTGAAAAGTTTTTCCACCATATTCTTGAAGATGAGATTAGAAAATATGACCGCTCAACACCTTATACTCCTACCTCTCCCGTTGGCGAAAAGCATAATTACGGTGTGCAAAGCGATAATGTTGGCGACACCCATTTGTGGGCAGTTTGGCACGGTTTAAAGCCTATGAACTATTACCGTAAGCGTATGACCCGTTTTTGCAGTGAGTTCGGCTTTGAAAGCTTGCCTGATATGAAGTCGATTGACATTTTTGCCGAGCATAAGGGCAATTATTCGCTTGAGGATAAAGTTTTTAACGCTCACCAAAAATGTGCTAACGGTAACGATAAAATGGTTTATTATGTTGCCTCTCGCTTTAATTTGCCAAAGAGATTTAAAGATATGGTTTATCTTTCTCAGGTTACTCAAAACGAGTGCATAGCCGACGCTACAGAGCACTGGAGAAGAAATAAGGGCAGATGCAACGGTTCAATGTATTGGCAGCTTAACGACTGCTGGGGCGTTTGCTCGTGGTCGAGCATTGACTATTACGGCAACTACAAAGCGCTTCAATATGGCGCAAGGCATTTTAATGCGCCTTTGAGCGTTTCGATTGAAGACACAAAAGATTATGTTAAAATCTTTGCTTTAAATGACTTGAACGAAAATAAAGCGGTTAAGGTTACATATCAAATTTTTGATTTCACTTCTGGCGTTTGCTTTGAAGAAGAGAAAAGTGTGCTTGTTGAAAAAGTTAAAAATGCTTTGGTATTTGACATTGATATTAAAAATCTTAAAAGGCTTTATAATTTAAAGCATACAGGCATTTGTGTAAAACTCTTTGACGAAAACGACAGTTTACTCCAGCAAAAAACAGTTCTTTTTGATAAGGAAAAAAATCTTTCGCTTCCTAAAGCTAAGCTTAAAACAAGAATTGAAATTAAATCAGACCGCCTTGATATCACCGTTAAAAGCGATGCTTTTGCCCGCCTTGTCAAGGTTGAAAGCGATAAATCTGTTTTGCCGTTTAGCGATAATTTCTTTGACATTTTGCCGAATGAAAGCAAAACGGTAACGATTTATAAGGATGAAAATATGTCGCTTCAAGAGCTTGCACAAAGTATTACCGTCTATAGCCTCAGCGATATACCTATGAATAAAAATAAGGTTGATATCCTGTTCAAAAAGGCTAAGGTTTACGCTTCTCCCGTCAATATTTCAAATGCAATCTACCACGGCAAACTTGTCAAGGATGTAAAGCTTTACGATTAATAAAAAACTTTAACAAAAATAAACAGCCCCACGCAAGAGGGACTGATTAAGTCACATTGTAGCATAGGCTTCCCGTCAATGGGGAGCCTATAATTTATTTATCAATTCCGAGTAAATAATCTGCGCTTACATTATAATATTTGCAAAGCGAGATGATATGCCTTATCGGCATTTCATTTTCACCCTTTTCGTATCGTGAATAAACTTGTTGAGTAGTGCCGAGGTAATCAGCAATTTCTTTTTGCGTTTTGTCGTGGTCCTCTCTCAGTTCTCTGATAATTTGGTTATATGATTTCATATTGACTCTCCTTGTAATAATATTTACAAGGTTGATTTTAATATACACCACATTAAGTGTATTGACATTACACCTAAAGTGGTGTATTATTTATTTGGACACAGTCCGAAAATATGAAAAAAGAGGTAAAAAGTATGAAAAAATTAACAAGTATTCTCCTGTCGGCAATAATTATGCTGACATCGGTAGTGGGTTTAAACCTGACGGCGTATGCAGGCTCGTATGACACAACTGCAACAGCGAAGGACTATGCACTCGGCACAACCACAACCGGTTATTTTTCCGCTAATGATAAAATTGACTTTTTAAGAGTTGATGTACCACAGTCGGGTAAAATTAATTTTACGGCTGAGGGTACAAAAAGCTATACCATTTATATTTATTCTTCAAACAAATTAAATAATTCTTTAGATTACTGTAATGTTTATAACAATAGTAATTTAGGCAAAGCCTATAATGATTCTTATTCAATTTATTTAGTATCGGGCACATATTATTTTAAAGTTGATGGCTATTCAAATAATAGTTACACAATTTCAACAACATTCACTCCTGCAAATGAAAGTTTTGCAGAAAGCTTAGATGTGAACAATGATATTATCGGCAATGCTAACCCTATTGCGCTTGATACAGCATATAACGGTATGCTAGGCTCAAATGATGAAGTCGATTTTTATTTATTCACAGTGCCAACCGGTACTCAAACTATTAATATCAGCGCAGATAATAAAATAGCTTTTTCGGTTTATTCAACAAACGGTAATAGATTAGCAGGCGAATGGTACGCTGATATGAATGATTCAACAGGCAGAGCAGATAGGTCTGAATCTGTTTCACTTGACGCAGGTACTTATTGTTTGAAAATAACAAGATATAACGACGCTTGCTTCTACTCATTCTCAATTAACTCCCCGCACCAGCACGCATATAACTATTCCTACACGGTAGCGCCTACTTACACAACTAAAGGTTATGATATATATGCCTGCTCCTGCGGTGATTCTTATGCCACAAATTACACACATGTTAAAAAACTCGGCAAAGTTAAGCTTAACTCTGTTTCTTCTATGAAAAAGAAACACTCAATTATCGCTAAGTGGAATAAAAAATCACATGCAAGCGGATATCAAATTTATTATTCAAGAAACAAAAACTTTAAAAAGACTGTTGCAAAAGTATTAGTAAGCGGCGGCAAAACAACTTCATATAAAGGCAAAAACTTTACTAAGGGAAAAACATATTATGTTAAAGTTCGTGCTTACAAAAATGTTGACGGCAAAAGAGTTTACGGCAAATGGTCTGATGTAAAGCGTGTTAAATGTAAATAATCAGTTATTAAACAATATTAATTGAGGAGTAAATCTGTTTTCAAAAAATAAGTTGAGAAAAAGATAATTAAAATGCGGTATATTTAAGAATGATTTCTTAAATATACCGCATTTTTTACAGCAAGGAAAATGTGAACTTATTATTCATCCTTGCTGTTAGCATAGTCATAAAGTTTTTGAATTTCAGGCGGGAAATTGTTTGGCTTCATTTCGTTAATTCTGTTTTCATTTCCGTCTGCGATTGCCGTGTCATAATACCAACATTTAAAATTGAGCATTGCAAGTGTTTTGTTAAGCTTTTCAATCTCATTTTCAACCTGCTTTTTTTGGTTTTCAAAAAGCTCTTTTCTCTGCTCATATGTGCCGGACCCTTGCTGACACCAATCCATATATTGCTTAATATCTTTTATTTCAAGACCCGATTTTTTTAAACATTCAATTATTCTGAGTGATTCAAGCGCTTTGTCGCTGAATTTTCTTATTCCCGATTCACGCTTTATTTCAGGAAATAAACCTTCTTTGTCGTAATATCTGATTGTCGATATTGGCAAATCAAACATTTCCGATACTTGACCTATTGAGTACATATAATGTCCCTTCCTTATATTTCCTTGCCGTCAACATCAATTTCATCGCTGTTGTCAACTTCGTATGCGTCGGCTTCAACTATAGGCGGCTCAATGTTTTTAAATTCGTCTTTTATCTCTTTTGCAACCTTTTTCACTTGTATGAACGATACCAAGTCAACAACGGCATAAACAAGCAAACCGACACCTGCAAGCCTTACAAGCGCTGTGCTCGTTTTTGTCGGGTTAACCATAATTATAATACCGAAAATAAGAACGGCGATTGACAAAATCGAAGACACACCCCAAGCGCCTAAGCCTGCCGATTTTGAATAAAACGAAGTGATTAAATCAACTGCTCCGCTTACGGTGATAAACACGCCGAATAAAAACAGCAGTATCGCAATAATGCTTTGATACTTTACGCAAACAATTATGCCGACTATGAGAGATACCGTGCCTGCGCTTGCAAGAAGAACACTTTTTTCTTTCGCAAGAAATGATATCCAAGCCGCAACGCCAAGCACTATCATCGTAGCGCCGGTTATTATGCTGACAATACTTATTGACTTGTCAGGCCAAATAAGAAGCACCAAGCCCATAACGAATGAAGCAATAATTGTGATGATTGATAAATTCTTGATTTTGATTAATAAATCTTTCATTTATATCCCTTCTTACTTTATATATCTTATGTCGTTGCCGACTAAAATAAGCGTTGAGTATTGACCCGTTATTCTTGATGTAATGCGCTGGTCGTACTTTTCTTCAAGCTCCTCGAAAGTGTAATTGGTTGAAATTATCGTCGGAAGCTTTGCGCAAAGGCGAGAATTGATAATGTTATATAAGCACGAAACGGTAAACTGATTTTTAAACTCTGTGCCCAAATCGTCAAGGATGAGCAAATCAGTGCTTAAAATCTCGTTTTCAAAATATCTTAAATTATCGGTTCTGCCGAAATTTTCGTTTTGCAAATCACGAAGAATGTTTTGCGCTGTGCCGTAAATAACGCTGTAGCCACGGTTGATAACAACATTTGCAATCGCAAGCGAAAGGTGAGTTTTGCCAAGACCTGTATTGCCCATAAAAAGCAAACTCTTTGACCTTTTGGTAAATGATGTTGCATATCTTTTGCAGTTTTCTTTAATTATTTCAGCCTTTTTCTTTGGACATACTCCGTACATTTCTTGCGGATAATAATTCGTGTCAAATGATTCAAAAGTGCACTCGTCAATCGGCACAATTTTTTCAATTTTTGCCCTTTCAATCTCTTTAAGAAGATTTATATAACACTTGCACCTTCTGCCGTTTATAAAACCCGTATCCTCACATGCAGGGCAAGTATATTTTATTGAAAGTGCATCCTCGCTGTAGCCGTTTTCTTTTAGTATTTTCTTCTTTCTGTCTTGAAGCGCCAAGCTTTCAATTCTAAGCTTGTCAATTTCGGCTTGCGGGTTTTTGCTTGTTAAAAAAGCCTTTGATATGTTAAGACCTACCTGTGCAAGCTTTGTTTGAATGGTTTTAAGCTCCGGAATTTCATTGCTTATTTCATCTATCCTGCTTTGCGCTTCAAGCGTTGCACGCTCTTTTCTCCTGTCAAGAATAGTTTGTGCCTTGTCATAAGTTTCTGTTGTGTAAGACATAATGTACCTACCTAAATTTCTGTATTGTTCATAGCTCTGCGCTTAATTTCCTCCAAGTCGTATGACGGCTTGCTTTTAAGCTTGTCAGAACTTTCTTTTTTTGTCTTTTCTTCCTTTTGCTTTGCAAATTCCTGCCTCTCTTTTTCAACATCCGCAGGAGTTTTTATGTTCATCTTTTTCCATTTCTTTAAAATGGAATTTATGTAGCTGAGCTTAGGTTCGGATATATTTTCTTTCATAATATCGGACGCAAGCGTAATCATAGTGATGTCAAAGTCGTTAAACCAAGCGTTAATCATTTCTCTTTGCTTAACCGTCGGCTTCCTGTGCCTGATTCCCGTAATGGCAATAACTTCGTTCCACATTCTGTTGCTTTTTTCAATCTCGCTGAGCTTCTCCTCGGCAAGCGCAATATTATCAATTCCCTCGTCAGACCAATTCTTTGCCATAGCATTGATGTATGAAAAGCTGATTGACATACCTTTTTGCTTTTCATTTCTGTAATACTCAAGTATCATAAGCACTACCTCCGGCTTCAAACCGTAGTAGTTAACCATATTGATTATAATTGCCTGCTCAGCCAAACTTATCGTTCTGCCAAGCACCTTTTGCGCTTCGTTAACAAGCGTTTGAAGTTCCTTGCTTTCCCTAAGGTGCATTACAATATCTTTTGGCGTTAGGGTAGGGGCTGAAATCGTTTCTTTAACAATAACGCTTTCTTTTTTCTTTTCTTCTTTAACTTCGCTTTTGACCTGCTTGACAACATTTCCGTCTTGCGAAATTATTCCTTCCTCAACCCAAAATTCAAGCAAATTGTCTGTGTCACTGATTGTTTGACCGAGCGCTTTCGCAATTTCTTGCGTGCTTGCCTGCCCGTTATGCCTGAAAATATATAATAACGCTTTTAACTGATATTCACTTGCAAGCTTTAAATATTCGTCAACGAGTTTGACCGGTAAATTAAAAATTCCGTTTTCCCATACCGCTGAAAACGGCAATGCTTTATATTCCATATTATTGTTCCTCTTTCTTATTTTATATGATATCAAAAAACGCTTATAAAGTAAACAGATAAATAGTTACAATTTTTTTTGAAAAAGGCTTGACAAATCGATTTTTATTGTGTATAATTCATCTTGCACTTGCGGATGTAGCTCACCCGGTAGAGCGCAACCTTGCCAAGGTTGAGGTAGCGAGTTCGAGCCTCGTCATCCGCTCCAATTAAAAAGGCTTCACTTACGAAGCCTTTTGTTATATGGCACCATAGCCAAGTGGTAAGGCAGAGCTCTGCAAAAGCTTTATGCCCCAGTTCAAATCTGGGTGGTGCCTCCATCAAACCTCAAAGTTTACTTTGAGGTTTTTATTTTGTTATAATGTGTATACTTATTATATATAATTATTGAAATAATTATTGAAAGGAATATGATTATGTGCACAGCGGCGACATATAAAACTAAAGATTTTTATTTTGGCAGAACTCTTGATTATGAATTTTCGTATGGCGATGAAATTACAATTACTCCGAGAAATTTTGCGTTCGAGTTTAGGCATATGGGCGAAGTTAATAATCATTATGCCATAATCGGTATGGCGCATATTGCAAATGATTATCCGCTTTATTATGATGCGATGAACGAAAAAGGTGTCTGCATTGCAGGACTTAATTTTGTAGGTAATGCAGTATATAATAAGCCTATTGACGGTAAAGAAAATGTTGCTCAGTTTGAGCTTATACCTTATCTTTTATCTCAATGTGCCGATATGAAAGAGGTTAGAAAAAAGCTTGAAACAATTAATATTACCGATACTGCTTTTAGCCAACATTTTCCTACGGCTCAGCTTCATTATATAATTTCTGATAAAAATGACTGCATAACTCTTGAATGTACTAAAGACGGAATGGAAATTTATGATAATAAAGTCGGTGTGCTTGCGAATAATCCTCCGTTTGATATTCAGATGTTTATGCTGAATAATTATATGTCTCTTTCAAGCAAACAAAGCGAAAACAAGTTTTCAAAAGATATTGATTTAACAACTTACAGTAGGGGAATGGGAGCAATCGGCTTGCCGGGTGATTTGTCGTCCGCTTCCCGTTTTGCCAAAGTTGCATTTACTAAACTTAATTCTGTTTCAAAAGATGATGAGAAAAGCAGTGTGAGTCAATTTTTTCATATCCTCGGCTCAGTTGACCAGCAGCGTGGATGTTGCGAAGTAGCCGAGGGAAAATATGAAATAACGATTTATACCTCCTGCTGTAATGCCGATAAAGGTATTTATTACTATACAACATATAATTGCCATAAAATTAACGCAGTTGATATAAACAGAGTTAATTTGGACTCTGACAAGCTTTATGCTTATCCTTTGATTGAAGATGAAGAATTTTTCTTCCAAAACTAAAAAACACGGTACGCTCAAAATTGGAGGGTGTACCGTGTTTTCTTATGCTTTTGTGCCTGTTACAATGTAAATATCATTTGTTGATTTAATATATGTGTTTTTAAAGCCTGCTTTTATAAATATTTTTTCAAGTTCATCAGCGCTCATTAATCCGTTAGAAATTTTGCTTGCATTAACTTCTTTGTGATGAAGGTCAATTTGTTTTCTTCCTCTGTCGTGAGCAACGGTGAGCGTGCCACCGATTTTAACAGCTTTATATAGATTATTTATCAAATCTGTCGGACTGACAAAATGCGGAAACGCATTGAATATTATTGCACAGTCAAACTGCTTGTCGAAATTATAATTTTCGGCATCGCAACAGATAAATGATATATTATCATAATTTTTAAATTTATCTTTAGCAATATCAATCATTTTCGGTGAAATATCAACTCCGACAATATTGCTGACCTTTCTTTCAATATAATAATCAATCATTACACCTGTACCGCAAGCAATGTCAAGAATGCTTTTGTTATCGCAAACTTTTGCGGCGTCGAGAATTTCGTTCATTTTGTTATCGTCTTTTATCATTTCAGCATCCCAAATTTCAGAACGCTCGTCAAAAAATTTAATTACCTCTTTTTTGTCCATTATTCAGCCTCGTATACATATCTCGACGCAATTAAATTAGCTTTAACAAGTGCAGCATAAACAACAGGAACGAGAACGATTTGCATAACGATACCCGGTAAGCAGGTTATAAAATATGATGTTGCCCAAGTTGCTATTGTAATTTCGCCTCTTGCAAAAATCAATGCTTTAACAATGCCAGCAACAACTCTACCGATAAGAAGTGCGCCGATAAGCGAAATGTAAAGGTCTGCAACTGATTTTTTAGTATGTACAAATCTCATTAAAAGAGAACTGATAAGTGCATAGCAAACGAGTTCGACAAGCATTGACGGTAAAATTGCTGCATTCGGCATACCGGTAATTACACTTGAAAGAATAGGACCTGCTAAGGCGCATATAACTGCATATTGCGGTGCACATACTATACCGCAAATTAGTACGGGTATATGCATAGGGCAATAAATCATGCCGGCTTGCGGAATACTGTGAAATGCCATTGGAAGTACAACGCAAAGAGCAATGCAAACTGCAGTAATAATTGACTGTTTAACGGCACTCATTTTGCCAAGCTTGTTAATTTTTAAATTCTTCTTTTCCATATTAATTATCTCCTTTATAGCCTCTTGCTTCTAGCGCTTGTGATAATTCGTCGGCACGCTTAAATGCGTTTATGAATATCGGAACTATCAAAGGAAAGATGCATTTGGCTTTTTTAAATATATTTTTTGACTCAAACTCGGCACCTCGTGCAGTTTGAGCTTTTTTAATGTTTTGTGCTTCAAGCAAAAGTATCGGTATAAATGTTATTGAAACAGATATAATAAGCGATAAATTTTCAGTAGGAATTTTAAATAACCTAAGGGGTTTTAAATAAAATTTAATTCCGTTTGTAATTTCAATAGGGGAAGTGGTTAAAATAAAAATCTTTGACCAAATAATTACAAACAAAACATTAATTATAATTATTAACCCTTGCTTTATTCCGCCGCTTGTTAAATTTATTTTACCAATGTTAAATATCACTTTTCCTTGGTTATAAAAAAATGAATTCATTAAAAATATTAACAGGCAAAAAAGCCATAGCCTTTTTATTGCAACTGTATAATATTTAATGTTTACTTTTGAAAGTATTATAGCAAATATCAAAAGTGCAAAATCAATCATATAAGAGGCGGCATTTTTGCTTAAAAGTGTTAATGCTAACATCATAATAAGGCAAGCAATTTTATATCGTACATTCAACTTGTGAATGGGCGACGATATATTAACATATGTGCCCGTAAGTGTTTTATCCATTCTTATCTCCAAATTCTCTAATAAGTTCTTTAATTAAATCTTCATATTTAATTGCACTTTTTGAAATTCTTATTCCGTTTTTATCAAGTAAATTAATTATCTGTTTACTTGAGCAAGTACCGATATCAAACTTTTGCAAACATTCAAAATTATTAAATATATTGTCAGGGGTGTCATTTAAGATGATTTGACCGTTATCCATAACGATTACTCTGTCACAGTATTCTGCTATGTAATCTGCATTGTGTGAAATAATTATAACAGTTGTGCCGGTTTCTTTAAGCTTAACAAGAAGATTCATAAATTTTTCTCTTGAAGCGTAATCAAGCCCTGCAATAGGTTCATCGAGTATAAGGTACTTAGGCTTGCAAACGAGTATACCTGCCACTGCAATTTTTCTTTTTTCACCGCCCGAAAGTGCAAGCGGTGATTTGTCTTTGATTTTATCAAAATCAAGGTTTAGAAGTGCTAATATATCTTTTGCTCTTTTATACTTTTCTTCGTCACTAAGTCTGAATTTCTTTAAGCCGAAATATATATCCTTTTGAACTGTCTGCTCAAAAAGTTGCGTTTCCGGAAACTGAAAAATTATTCCGAGCTTTTTTCTGAGTGTTGACTTATCAAATTTCTTGTTTGTAATATCATCACCGTCAATTATTATTTGACCGTTATTAGGCTTGATTAAACCGGCTATAAGCTGAACGAGTGTTGATTTTCCGCAACCGGTGTTGCCCATAATACCAAGCATTTCGCCGTTTTCTATATTTAAGTTGAGATTATCAATAAATTTATCATTATCATAAGAAAATGAAAGGTTTTTTATTTCAATCGGCATAACAGTTCCACCAGCCTTTCGTTATTAAGCGGGCAATCTGCAAGCTCAATTCCTTTTCTTTTTAAATCATTAAAAATTTTCATGCAATATGGCAAACCTATTCCGGCTTTTTCAACAAGTTCAATGTTTGAATAAATTTTTTCAGGCTTATCATCTGCAATGATTTTACCGTCGTTCATAACTATTACTCTGTCTGAATTAACAGCTTCCTCTGCATATTGCGTAATCATAATAATCGTTATGTCTGTTTTATTATGAATTTTTTTGACTGTATCGATAACAGATTTTCTGCTTTTTGGCGAAAGCATTGTTGTTGCTTCATCAAGAATGATTATATCGGGCTTAACCGATAATACTTCGGCAAGTGCAAGCCTTTGTTTCTGTCCGCCGGAAAGAGTGAATATGTCTCTGTTTTCAAAACCTTTTAAACCGACTGAATCTAATATTTCACTAACGGTGTTTTTATCCTGTTTAATATTATAGTTTTTAAGCGAAAATTCAATGTCTTCTTTAACAACGCTTGAAACAAACTGACTGTCAGGATTTTGAAAAACCATTGTGCATTTATTTCTTATTTTGTACACATTTTTTTTATTATTACAATCAAGGCTTGCAACGGTCAGTACTCCGCTTTGAAGCGGTATAAGTACATTAAGATGTTTTGCAAGAGTGCTTTTACCACAGCCGTTTTTGCCTACAATCGCTGCAAACTCACCTTTATTAATATTAAAAGAAATATTTTTAAGCGTTTTAATTTCTTCCTGATTAATTATATATGAATGGTTTATGCTTTGCGCATTTACTATATCCATTAATAATCTCCTATTATAAATTAAAAACATTATATATTATAGCAACTTTACTTCCAAGCCCCATAGGGGGATAAAATAAAAAAGTCGGGAAAACCCGACTGTGATTTTTTGTAAAAAATAAAAGAAGCACCGAAATAAATCGGTGCTTTTTATGCGAAACAATTAAGCTCTTTCAACTTTACCTGAGCGAAGACATCTTGTGCAAACATTAACTCTTTTAGGAGAGCCGTTAACAATAGCCTTTACTTTTTTAATGTTTGGTTTCCAGGTTCTGTTTGATCTTCTGTGTGAGTGAGAAACCTTGATGCCGAAAGATACGTCTTTTCCGCAGTATTCACATTTTGCCATTTGCGAACACCTCCTTGTCAATTTAGAACATAGGTATATTATCACAAATGATACCAAATTGCAAGCATTTTTTTATATTTTTTTAATTTAGAACAAATATTTGCATATTTTTTATTAACTATTGATTTTAAATAGCTAATTTAGTATAATAGTAGGGAATTATGTAAGGAGGCATATTAATGGCAGCAGATGATAAAAAGAAAGCGGCTTTAGAAGCTGCAATGAAAAATATAGAAAAGAAATTCGGCGCCGGTGCAGTAATGCGCCTTGGTGAAAATTCAAGCTTAAAGGTTGATGCAATTCCTACAGGCTCTCTTTCACTTGATATTGCTACAGGTATCGGCGGACTTCCGAGAGGAAGAATTATTGAAATTTACGGTCCTGAATCAAGCGGTAAAACAACTCTTGCACTTCACTGTATTGCCGAAGCGCAAAAGCTTGGCGGTGACGCAGCGTTTGTTGATGCCGAGCATGCGCTTGACCCGATTTATGCGGCTAACCTCGGCGTTGATGTTGATTCGCTTATCGTGTCACAGCCTGACTATGGTGAGCAAGCGCTTGAAATTACAGAACAACTTGTAAGCAGCGGTGCTATTGACATTGTTGTTGTTGACTCAGTTGCAGCCCTCGTTCCTAAGAGCGAAATTGAAGGCGATATGGGTGACAGTCATGTAGGTCAGCACGCAAGACTTATGTCGCAGGCGCTTCGTAAGCTTGCCGGTACTATTAATAAAACAAATTGTATTGTTATCTTTATTAACCAGCTTCGTGAAAAAATCGGCGTTATGTACGGCAACCCTGAAGTTACAACCGGTGGTCGTGCACTTAAATTCTACGCTTCAATGCGCATTGATGTAAGAAAGATTGAGCAGCTTAAAGCATCAGGCAGTGAATTTATCGGTTCTCGCACAAGAGCGAAGATTGTAAAAAATAAAGTTGCTCCTCCGTTCAAATCTGCCGAATTTGATATTATGTACGGTACAGGTATCAGCAAGCAGGGCGAAATTCTTGATATGGCAGTTGAATATGATATTGTACATAAGGGCGGTTCTTGGTTCTCTTACGGTGACCGTAGGCTTGGTCAAGGTAGAGATAATGTTAAGGAAATCATTAAGAACGAGCCTGAACTTGCAGCTGAACTTGAACAAAAGATTAAAGAAAGAATGGCTGAGGAACAGGAAAAGGCTACTCAAAAATATCAACCAAAGGCTGCACCTATGGCTGTTACCGATGATGAAGCTGAATCAAAGAAAAAAATTACCCGTGAGCAGGCAAGAGCAAAGCTTGATATTGCTGTTGAGGATGATGAGGACTAATGATTTTAACTCATCAAAAGGGCAGAGGGAATAAAATTCATCTTTTTCTTGACGGTGAATATACTGCCACTACAGATGAAAACTGTTGGCTCGATAATTATATATCCGACTCAACAGACATCAGCGAAGAAGAGTGGCAAGATTTGCTCGTTAAAATAAATTATAAAAAAGCATTAAATAAATGTGCAGATTTTTTATCTCGCCGTGACCATTCGGTTAAAGAACTTAAAACGAAATTATTAAGGACTGTTGACGAAGCGAGCGCTCAAAAAGCTATTGAGCGTTATATTGAAGCAGGTTATCTTGATGATGAAAAATACTGCGAAAGGCTTATTGAATACCTTTTTGAAGTTAAAAAGTTTTCTGTTTCAAATGTTAAGCAGGAATGTTTTAAGCGTGGCATTAACCGTGAAATAGTTGATGAAAAGCTCAGTGAGTACGATATTGACAGTGTTTCAACAATAGTTGAGCTTATAAATGGTAAATATGCAACTAAGCTTGAAAAGGAAAACGGCAAGGAAAAAGTAATAGCCGCACTTCAAAGAAAAGGTTTTTACTACTCTGATATTAAATCAGCATTTTATAGGATAGAAAATTATGACGAATAAAGTAGGTATGATTTCACTTGGTTGCCCTAAAAATCAGGTTGACGGTGAAGTAATGCTTGAAAAATTGAATAAAAGCGGTTTTCAAATTGCGCAAAGTATTGAAGACAGCGATGTTATGATAATTAACACCTGCGGTTTTATTGAAGACGCTAAGCGTGAGGCTATCGAAACTATACTTGAAGTTGCCGAATATAAAAAAGCAGGGATAATCAGTGCTATTGTAGTTACAGGTTGCCTTGCCGAAAGATATCAGGATGAAATTATAAAAGAGATACCGGAGGTTGATTCGGTAATCGGTATCGGCGCCGATAATGATATAGTAAAAGTTTGTCACAAGGCTCTCTTGGGTGTTCGTACAAGTTTTTACCCTGACAAGAAGTATCTTTTGCTTGAGGGTGACAGAATGCTCTCTACGCCTAAGCATTGGGCTTATTTAAAAATTAGTGACGGCTGCGATAACAGGTGCTCTTATTGTGCTATTCCGCTTATCCGTGGCGGCTATATTGAGCGACCGATGGAGAATATTATTAAAGAGGCACAAACTCTTGCCGATAAAGGTATTAAAGAACTTATCATTATTGCTCAGGATACTACGAAATACGGTTTAAAACTTTATGGCGAATACAAGCTTGCATCACTTCTTAAAGAACTTGTTAAAATTGACGGTATTGAATGGATAAGGCTTTACTATTGCTATCCTGACAGAGTTACCGACGATCTTATTGATGTAATTGCAAATGAAGAAAAGATTTGTCCGTACATTGATATTCCGCTTCAGCACTGCAATAAAGATATTCTTAAATCAATGCACAGAACAGGCTCTTACGATGAACTTAAAGCTCTTTTAACAACTATGAAAAATAAGATTAAAAATCTTTCACTGAGAACTACATTTATGGTTGGTTTTCCGGGTGAAAGTGAAGAAAATTTTGAAGAACTTTGCAAGTTTGTTAAGGACATTAAGTTTGATAAAATGGGTTGTTTCACATATTCACCCGAGGAGGATACTCCGGCTTGCGAATATGATAACCAAATTGACGAGGATGTTAAGCAAAGGCGTGCCGACATTCTTATGGATATTCAATATTCGATTACGGAAGAACTCAATTCAAAGCGTGTTGGTAATACATATAAAGTAATTGTTGATTCTTTTGAAAACGGAAAATATAACGGCAGAGCTTATTTTGACTCTCCTGAAATTGACAGCGGTATTATGTTTGAAAGTGATGAAAAGCTTAATATCGGCGACTTTGTCAATGTTACAATTACAGGCTGTGACGGCTATGATTTGATTGGAGAAATAGTATGAACTTACCAAATAAAATAACTGTATTTCGTTTTTGCTGTATACCTTTTTTAATGGCGTTTTCACTTATTGATTTCAAATATCATTGGGTTGGCGCACTTCTTGTATATTTTGTAGCTTGTATGAGTGATAAGGCAGACGGCATTATTGCAAGGAAAAGGGGACTTGTTACCGATTTTGGCAAGGTAATGGACCCGCTTTCTGATAAAACGCTTGTTTTTGCCGCTTATTTAGTATTTATTAATATGGGCTGGCATACAGAACTTTGTATTCTTCTTATGCTTGCAAGGGAATTCCTTGTTGCCGGTATAAGAATGCTTGCCGCCGCTAACGGTGAGGTTATTGCCGCCAACGGTTTTGGCAAGTGTAAGACATTCCTTCAAATGTCAACTACAGGTATGACTTTCCTTCTTCTTGCTATAGGTGAGGGAAGTGCCGATATCACTATGACTACCCCTTGGCTTAATATTTATTGCGCTATTGCGTTTTGGGCAGTAACCGTTGTTGCTGTTTTAAGCGGCATTATTTACGCAAAAGACGGTTGGTATTTAATAAAAACAAAATAATTGTTGCAAATTTTGAAAAAATATATATAATAGTAGTAGACATATTGTTTAATATTAAAAACTGTGACGCAGAGAAGTAAGCAGATAATTATTTATTCAGAGAAAAGGTCGTTTTGCTGTGAGACTTTATAAATAACCTGCCCAAATGCACTGCTGAGTTGCTCAAAGGAAAGTAGTATTTTGAGCCGTGTTGCTCCGTTATAGGCATAGCTGTATTTTAGCAGTAAAGTATAAACAAGAGTGGAACCGCAGTAATTTATTGCCTCTGTCATATGACAGGGGCATTTTGTTTTATATAATAAGGGAGATTTATAATATATGTTTAACTCATTTAAAGAAGATGTTAAAAGCTTTATGGAGCACGACCCTGCTGCAAGAAGTCCGATTGAAATTGTACTTCTTTATCCGGGCTTCAAGGCTCTTCAAAGTCATAAAAAAGCCAAGTGGTTTTTAAACCATAATATGCCTTTTATCGCACGATATATCAGTCAAAGGTCGGCGCATAAAACGGGGATTGAAATTCATCCGGGCGCTACTATAGGCAGAAGAGTTTGCATTGACCACGGTAATGGTATTGTTATCGGCGAAACGACTGAAATCGGCGATGATGTTATGATTTATCAAGGCGTAACTCTTGGCGGTACCGGTAAGGATATAGGCAAGCGCCATCCGACTATTGAAAACGGTGTTATGATTGGATCGGGCGCAAAAGTGCTCGGTCCTATAACAATCGGCAGGAATGCAAAGGTTGCCGCTGGCGCAGTTGTTGTTAAGGATGTTGAACCTAATTGTACTGTTGTCGGTGTACCGGGTGAGGTAGTGAGAATTGACGGTGAAAGGGTTGACGACCTTGACCAAATAAACATTCCCGACCCGCTTATGAATCTTATTAAAGAAAATCAGGCTGAAATTAAAAGCCTTAAAGAAGAAATTAATAAATTAAAGGAGCAATTAAACAAATGAAGATTTTTAATACAATGACCCGTCAAAAAGAAGAATTTGTACCAAATGACCCTAACGAAGTTAAAATTTATGCTTGCGGTCCTACCGTATATAACTATATCCATATCGGTAACGCAAGACCTCTTTGTGTTTTTGATGTGCTTAGAAGATATCTTGAATACAGAGGATATAATGTAAAATTCGTTCAAAACTTTACTGATGTTGATGATAAAATTATCAAGCGTGCAAATGAAGAAGGTATTACCTTTGAGGAAGTTTCTAAAAAGTACATTGATGAATTTTGGACCGATGCTAATGGTTTAAACTTTAAAAAAGCTACAGTTCACCCAAAGGCTACAGAAAATATTGATGAAATTATCAATATTATCAAAACTCTTGAAGAAAAAGGATATGCTTACGCTGTTGACGGCGATGTTTATTTCAGAACTTTGAAGTTTAAGGAATACGGCAAACTCAGTCATCAGCCTATTGAAGATTTGCAGTCGGGTGCAAGAATTGCAATCGGCGAAAAGAAAGAAAACCCACTTGATTTTGCTCTTTGGAAAGCAGCAAAAGAGGGCGAACCGTATTGGGAGTCGCCTTGGGGTAAGGGCAGACCGGGTTGGCATATTGAATGTTCTGCAATGAATAAGAGATTTTTGGGTGATACTATCGATATTCATTGCGGCGGTCAGGACCTTATTTTCCCTCACCACGAAAACGAAATTGCTCAAAGTGAATGTGCTAACGGTTGTACATTCTCAAAATATTGGATGCACAACGGCTATATCAATGTTGACAATGTTAAAATGAGTAAATCACTCGGTAATTTCAAAACAGTCAGAGAAATTGCTAATGTTTATGGTTATGAAGTAATCAGATATTTCCTTATTTCTTCTCATTATCGTTCACCTATCAACTACAGCCTTGAAATTATCGAGCAGTGCAAGAGCGCTCTTGAAAGACTTTATACTTGCCGTGACAGCCTTGATTTTGCTCTTAAAAATGCTAAGGATATACCGGACGATACCGAACTTATCGACAAGCTTAACAGCCACAGAGAGCAGTTTATAAAGGCTATGGATGATGACCTTAATACCGCCGACGGCGTTGCCGCTGTTTTTGACCTTGTTAAGGATATTAACACTTCAATTCTTGATAAAGATGTTTCAAAGAATGTTTGTGAAACTGCAGCTAAAGTATTTGATGAGCTTTGCGATGTTTTAGGACTTCTTTACAACAGAAAGAGTAACGATGTAGATGCCGATATTGAAGCACTTATTGAAAAACGCCAAGAAGCAAGAGCAAACAAAGACTGGGCAACTGCCGACGCTATTCGTGATGAACTTAAAGCTAAAGGTATTATTTTGAAAGATACTCCGCAGGGCGTTACTTGGACTAAAGAATAATTGATATAAGGGCAGGAGACTTTTAGTTTTCCTGCTCTTTTTAAGGAGTAATATATTATGGTTGATAAAAGAAATTTTAAAGATAAAAAAGTGTCTTTGCTCGGTCTTGGTACAATGCGCTTGCCGTGCATTACAAGTCAAAAGAGGGAATCAAACCCCGATATCGATTATGAAAGCGCACAAAAGCTTGTTGACTTAGCATATCAAAACGGAGTTAACTATTTTGATACAGCCTATATGTATCATTGCGGCAAAAGCGAAAATTTTATAGGCGCTGCGCTAAAAAAATATCCGAGGGATACATATTTTCTTGCTGATAAGCTTCCTATTTGGATGTGTGACACAAAAGAAGATATGCAAAAAGTTTTTGATAATCAGCTTGAACGCACAGGTATGGAATATTTTGATTTTTACCTTCTTCATTCACTTGATAAGGAAAGTTTTGAAAGGTGTGAAAAATTCGGCGCATATGATTTTATCACTCAAAAGCAAAAAGAAGGAAAAATTAAATATATCGGTTTTTCGTTTCACGGTACTGTTGATGATTTAAGGCAAATTGTTTCTGCGCATCATTGGGACTTTGCTCAAATACAAATGAATTACCTTGACTGGGAAAATCAGAATGCAAAAACCCAGTACAAAATACTTGAAGATGCAGGTATTCCAACTATAGTTATGGAGCCTGTTCGTGGCGGTAAGCTTGCAATGGTTGATGATGAAATCGATAATATGTTCAAAGCCGAACAGCCAAATAAAAGTACTGCTTCCTGGGCAATGCGATTTGTTGCGAGCCATAAAAATATATTTGCAATTTTAAGCGGGATGAACAGCGAAGAACAAATGCTTGATAATCTGTCGTCACTTACTGATTTTGAACCTTTTACAGATAAAGAATATTCAATTTGCGAAAAAGCGGCTTCAATAATGAATAAGAGCGAAGTCATCGGATGTACAGGTTGTGACTATTGTCAGCCATGCCCAAAGGGTATAAAAATAAGTTCTTTCTTCTCTCTTTATAATAATGTTGTATCGGGTAATATAGACATTAAAGACGGCAGAAAGCAGTATAATAGCTTTCAAGTTAAACCGACTGAGTGCGCTTGGTGCAATAAATGTAAAAACCACTGCCCTCAATCTATCAGCGTTCCTGATGTTTTGGACGGTAAGGTAATCAAACTTTTTATGCAATAAATAATTTACTGAAATACAATTATAATATGCAATTTTACATTAAAATTATACTTTTTTGTATTCTTTCTGATTTTTTTAATCAGTTTATACATAATTGTTGTTATTAATTAAACATTAAAGGGAAATGAAAACAATGAATTATATTTTAACAATCATAATAATAGCCACAAGGCTTATTAATATGGTTACTGTTTCAAAAAATATTGAATGTGATAAAAAGGTAAAAAATTTTCTTTCTTTTTTAGCTTTTCCTTTTCCGATTATCACTTCGATTATATGTTGCGTAAAGTTCAAGAAAGACAACAAATCTGTCAGAAACATTTTAATTAATTTATTTATAGTGCTTGTCGTTCCTGTTATAATTTCTTTAACATTTAACGATTCAAGTTCTAATCAGGATACATATTATGATATGAACGGCAACGCATATAAAGGATTATATAATGTTGTTTATTATGACAAAACAGGCAATAAATATACATATGATTTTGACAAGTCAGGTTACGATAAATTATATATTAATTCAACTGATAAGTATTATGACGACGATTTGTGTTATTTAGATACCGACGGCTACCTTTGTTATGACGATGATATGTCAATTATTGTGAAAAATGAAAATGAATGTGTTGATACGGATTCTAAAATATATTATCCTGTTAGTACAACTACATTTAATAAAGATAAAACGATTAACCATAAAATGAACAGCAGTAACTTTAGTTATGACAGATTCGGCAACGCCTATACATATGACAATGTTCCTTATTTTGATAAGAATGGCGACAAATACTCTTTTTCGTTTGATTCAAAGGAACTGAAAGGATATTTTACCAATCTTAAGACAAAAGAAGTATTTGACAGCGAAAATTCTTATGTAGATAAAGACGGCTATTTTGTTTACGATAAGTCAAATTCGATTGTTAAAAATGAATCAAATAACGGTAAGACAACTTATAAAGATTCGTCAAATAATGTTTACTATAAAGCAAATTCGGTTTATTGGAATAAGGACGGTAGATTGGATGATAATATAGTGCTTAGATGAGAAAATAAAAATTTTTACTATTTATTTTTTTATTGACTTTTTATTTATTCTTTGTTAGAATATCAACAGTTAGCAACAACTAACTGCTTTTTTGATTAAAAGTAAGTTACCGCTAACGACAATTAACTTTATCTAACTATACTTATTTTAAACAACTTGCAAGTTATTTATCCTCATAATAAATGTGAATTTATATGAAATGAAAGTTCAAAAATTTAATATAGGCATAATAAAAGCCTCCTGAATTAACAGGAGGCTTAAATTTTACTTTTCTATATGAAGTATTTTTTCTGCTTTATCAATTTCCTCATTAGTAGGAACTTTATAATCTTTAAGAGGATAATCAATTCCGAGATTATTCCATTTAAAGATGCCAAGCGTGTGATAGGGGAGTATTTCAACTTTTTTAACCGTTTTAAGAGATTTTATAAGCTCAAACAAATTGTTAAGCTCATTATCATCATTAGTTAAATTAGGAACAAGCACCCTTCTTATCCACATATCTTTGCCGATGTCTGACAAATAATGTGCCATATCAAGTATGTTTTCATTAGTTCTGCCTGTAAGTTCCTTGTGCTTTTCAATATCAGTTTGTTTAATATCGAGCATAACAAGGTCAGTATACTTCATAAGTTCGTTGAACTTTGAAAAGAAAGGTTCATCTCTCGTAAAAGCTGAACCGGAAGTATCAAGAGTTGTATGAACACCTTTTGCTTTTGCAAGCTTAAAGAATTCAGTAACGAAATCAATTTGAAGCAGTGGTTCGCCGCCGCTTACAGTTATACCGCCGTTTGGCTTTCCGTTTTTAACCCAATAATTTTTATACTTGTAAGCTTTGTTGAATGCATCCTTTGCCGAAACGGTAAATTTCGCATCATCAAAACTCCAAGTTTCAGGGTTGTGACAGAATTTACAACGCATATTGCAACCTTGCAAAAAGAGTACATACCTAACACCGGGTCCGTCAACAAGACCAAATGTTTCAATGCTGTGAATTTTACCGTCCATTTCAACAAATCCTTTTAATATAAATTACATTCTGTCGTGGCAGGTTCTTGAGATAACATCCATCTGCTGTTCCTTAGTAAGGTCGATGAACTTAACAGCATAACCTGATACACGAATTGTGAAGTTCTGATATTCTTCTTTCTCAGGATGTTCCATAGCATCAAGAAGCTTTTCAGTACCAAATACATTAACATTAAGATGATGAGCGCCCTGATCAAAGTAACCGTCCATAACCTGAACGAGGTTGTTCTTCTTTTCTTCTTCGTCGTGGCCAAGAGCACCAGGGTTGATTGTCTGAGTATTTGAAATACCGTCAAGAGCCCATTCATATGGAAGCTTAGCAACAGAGTTAAGAGAAGCAAGAAGACCGCTCTGCTCTGCACCGTATGATGGGTTTGCGCCAGGTGAAAGTGGAGCACCGGCCTTACGACCATCCGGCATAGTACCTGTAGCTTTACCGTAAACTACATTTGAAGTGATTGTAAGAATAGAAGTTGTAGGCTCTGAATCACGATATGTGTGGTGTTTCTTAATCTTATCAAGGAATGTCTTAAGAAGCCATACAGCGATTTCATCAGCTCTGTCATCATCGTTGCCGTAACGAGGGAAATCACCTTCGGTTTTATAGTCAACAACAACGCCGTCTTCATTTCTAACTGTCTTAACCTTAGCATACTTGATAGCGCTGAGTGAGTCAACAACATGTGAGAAACCGGCAATACCTGTTGCAAATGTTCTTCTTACATCTGTATCGATAAGTGCCATTTCAGCAGCCTCATAATAATACTTGTCGTGCATAAACTGAATGAGGTTAAGAATATTAACATAAAGACCTGCAAGCCAATCCATCATTCTGTCATAAGCCTCAATAACTTCATCATAGTCAAGATATTCTGAAGTGATAGGTCTATATTTAGGACCAACCTGTTCAAATGTCTTTGCATCAACACCACCGTTGATTGCATAAAGAAGGCACTTAGCAAGGTTAGCTCTTGCACCGAAGAACTGCATTTCCTTACCTGTCTGTGTAGCAGATACGCAGCAGCAGATTGAGTAATCATCGCCCCAAACCGGCTTCATAACATCATCATTCTCATACTGAATTGAACTTGTTCTGATAGAAATGTCAGCAGCATACTTCTTGAATGTTTCAGGAAGATGTGAAGAGTAGAGAACAGTAAGGTTTGGTTCAGGTGAAGGACCCATATTTTCAAGAGTATGGAGGAAACGGAAATCATTCTTTGTTACCATTGAACGACCGTCAACGCCGATACCTGCCACTTCAAGAGTAGCCCATACCGGGTCACCTGAGAAGAGCTGATTGTATGAAGGAATTCTTGCGAACTTAACCATTCTGAATTTCATTACAAGATGGTCGATAAGTTCCTGAGCTTCAGATTCTGTAAGCTTGCCTGCTTTAAGGTCTCTTTCAATATAAATGTCAAGGAATGTTGAAATTCTGCCGACACTCATTGCAGCGCCGTTCTGTGTTTTGATAGCAGCAAGATAACCGAAGTATAACCACTGAACTGCTTCCTTAGCATCCTTAGCAGGCTTAGAAATATCAAAGCCATAGCTTTCAGCCATTTTCTTCATCTGACCGAGTGCTTTGTACTGCATTGTGATTTCTTCTCTGAGACGGATAACATCGTCTGTCATTGTACCGTCACCACAGTTAGTGAAGTCGTGCTTCTTTTCTTCCATAAGAAAATCAATACCGTAAAGAGCAACTCTTCTGTAGTCACCAACGATACGGCCACGACCGTAAGTATCAGGAAGACCTGTGATAATCTTGTTGTGACGAGCTTTAAGCATTTCAGGAGTGTAAGCGTCGAATACACCCTGGTTGTGAGTTTTGCAATATTCTGTAAAAATCTTGTGGAGTTCAGGATCAGGTTCATAACCGTATGTTGAACAAGCCTGTTCAGCCATTTTGATACCACCGAAAGGCATAAATGCTCTCTTGAGTGGCTTGTCTGTCTGTAAGCCGACAACTTTTTCTAAGTCTTTGTCTGCTTCACTGATGTAGCCAGGACCATAAGCTGTGATACCTGAAACAACTTTTGTTTCCATATCAAGTACGCCGCCCTTAGCACGCTCTTCTTTTTGAAGACCCTGAAGAACGCCCCAAAGTTTGTTTGTGGCATCAGTTGGTTTTGCAAGGAATGACTCATCGCCGTCATAGACTGTGTAGTTCTTCTGGATGAAATCACGAACATTAACTTCTTCTTTCCAGAGAGAGCCTTCAAAGCCTTCCCATTGTTCAAAATCTACCATGTGATTATTCCTCCTTAAATAGAATAATTTATTTAATATATGGATTTTCTCTTTCCGTTTAAGAATTCTAACACAAAAAGAATAATATTAGTAATATAAAGTTTGATATATTGTATATCAATTATGATATATAGTTACTGACATATGTCACTAATGAACACGAATATTAAATTTGTATCATATATTTGTTAAATTCTCTTGATATTTGGTGATTTTTTTGCAATATACAATTTAATATATGATTGTCGATTAATTATTTACAAATTATTCATAATGTAAAATGTTAAAAACGGCAAAAATACAGATATTAAACTGCATTTTCACCGTTTTCAAGTTCATATTTTATTTCAAATACATTTTCAATAAATAATTTTTCAAAGTCGGTTAAAGAATAATTTTTCGGATAAATCAAAATATCCGAATACGATTGCCTGTTATCAATGCATTTTTTTGTAACAAGCTTATGATTTTCAAGAAGGCATTTCGGTATAGGTGTAGTCCACATATATGTGTTCGGCAAATTTGAAAGAATGTCGAATTGACTTCCACGCTCTTGAATTAAAATTTTGCTTTGAGAATCGTGGGACGGGGTGAATTTTTTAATTTCTTCTTTGGAAACAAACGGAATATATTCATCATCGTGAAGAAGAACAGAATAATCTTTTAAGTCATCAAAACAAAGTTTTGCTTTAGTTGCAAGCGGGTGATTTTGTGAAAAAAGAATTTTATACTTAAAATTCCAAATTTCCTGAAACTGCATTTGTTTTGATGTAATCATTTTTTTATATTTTGCATCAAGTTCAGTAGGAATTCTGATAATTCCGAGATTGTAACCGTTAATCATTACATCGTTTAAAATATCTGTATTGTTGCATTCTTTATAAGAAATATTAAGTTTGTTATTTTCAAACGCTTCAACAGTATTGCAAAATGCAACGCTGATATAAGAAGAACGAGGCACGGCAAGTTTAACATTAATTGTTTCTTTATCATTATTATATAAGAATCGATTTAAGTCGTTCGTTTTTTTTATAATTTCTTCAGCTTTTTCAACTACTTTTTTGCCGCTGTCAGTCAGAATAACGCCCTGCGAATTTCTAATAAAAAGCGTAACACCGTATTCTTTTTCAAATTCAATAACAGTTCGGCTCAAATTAGGCTGATTCATATATAAGTTTTCTGCCGCTTTTGTAATTGAACCTACTCTTGCTATTTCAACTATGCATCTTAACTGCTGAATATTCATAAACTCACCACAAACATAAGTAATAATATATTATATATTAAAACATATTTATATAAAAAAAACAAGACAAACTATAAAAGTTTGCCTTGTCATTAATCAGTCTATTAATTCTTTCATATCATATAAGCCGGCTTCTTTGCCGTGCATATAAACTGCCGCATTAACAGCACCCACAGCAAAAATTTCTTTGCTTCTTGCTGAATGTGAAAGAGTGATAATTTCATCTCTGCCTGCAAAAATGATTTCGTGTTCACCGACGATTGTACCGCCACGAACCGCATGAATACCGATTTCGTTCTTCGTTCTCTTTTCACGCTTAGAATGACGGTCATATTCATACTTCATCGGCTTGTCAATTTCTTCACACATTGCATCGGCAAGCATAAGAGCAGTGCCGCTCGGAGCATCAATCTTTTGATTATGGTGCTTTTCAACGATTTCAATGTCAAAGTCATCACCTAAAACTTCAACTGCTTTTTTTGCAAGATTTGCAAGCAGATTGACACCCATACTCATATTGTAAGTAAAGAAAATCGGTGATTTCTCAGATGCATCTTTAATTTGCTTTTTCTGCTCGTCGCTGTAACCTGTTGTTGCAATAACAAGAGGAGTACTGTTTTTTTCAGAATAACTAAGCAAATCATTAAGAAGAATAGGGTTTGAAAAGTCAATTATAGCGTCAGCCTTTTCCTTAACATCGAAAATTGAAGAATAAATAGGGAATTGACCGTTATCTTCAGTATTAAGGTCAACACCGGCAACAATTTTGCAGTCGTCACGGTTTGCAACAATACTTTGGATAACTTTACCCATTTTGCCGTTGGCACCTGTAATAATTAAATCAGTCATTTTAAAATTCCTTATATAAATATTATTTTACTAAGCCGTATTCTTCCATAGTAGCTTTTACATAAGCCTTGTTTTCATCGTCCATTTCAATAAGAGGAAGTCTTAACGGACCTGCATTAAAGCCGATAAGGCTTACCGCTTCTTTAACCGGGATAGGGTTAACATCAACAAACATAGCCTTTGCAAGCTTTGTGTACTTATCCATAAGTTCCTTAGACTTAGACTTGTCACCGTCTAAGTATGAAGCAACGATTTCGTGTGTTTCTTTTGGAGCAATGTTTGAAAGTACGCTGATAACGCCTTTACCGCCACGCTCAAGAATGTCATAAATTTGGTCGTCGTTACCACTCCAAATATTAAGTTCATCACCGCAAAGTTCATGAACTTTAGCAACCTGGTCAAGGTCACCTGAAGCTTCCTTAATACCGTTGACTCTCGGAAGTTTAGCAAGCTGGGCTGCAGTTTCAGGCTTGATATTTACACCTGTTCTTGACGGAACATTGTAAAGAATGATAGGAAGGTTTGTAGCGTCGTGAATTGCTGTGTAGTGAGCAATAAGACCTCTTTGACTTGTTTTATTATAGTAAGGTGTTACAAGTAAAAGAGCATCTGCTCCGTTTTTGCAAGCCTCTTGGCTGATTTCAATAGCGCAGGCAGTATTGTTTGAGCCGGTGCCTGCAATAACAGGAACTCTGTGGTTAACATATTCAACGCACCATCTGATACATTCATTATGTTCAACAACTTTAAGAGTAGAACTTTCTCCTGTAGTACCGCAAACTACAATAGCATCGGTACCGTTTTCAATCTGAAAGTCAATAAACTTAGCAAATTCATCATAATTAACAGTGCCGTCTTCATTCATTGGAGTGATGATAGCAACTGCCGCACCTGTAAAAATAGGTTCTTTCATAATGATTATCTCCTTAAAATATAATGTATATTAATTAGTCAAAATAACCTTCTGCTGCAAGAAGTTCGCCAAGAAGAACCGCACCGCCTGCTGCACCTCGAAGTGTATTGTGTGAAAGGCAAACGAACTTGTAGTCATATTGAGTATCTTCTCTGAGTCTGCCGATTGAAACAGCCATACCGTTTTCAAGCATTCTCTCTGAATGAATTTGAGGTCTGTCAGGTTCTGTGAAGTAATGGAGGAACTGCTTTGGAGCAGATGGAAGATTAAGTTCTTGTGCTCTGCCTGAGAAGTTTTCCCAAATGTTAATCATTTCTTCCTTAGTAGGCTTCTTGTCTTCAAACTCAACAAATACTGCACCGAGATGACCGTTTGATACAGGAACACGGATGCACTGAGCTGTAAAAGCAGGTGAAGCTGCTGATACGATTTCATTACCTTCAATATGACCCATAAGCTTGAGAGGTTCTTTTTCGCTCTTTTCTTCCTCTCCGCCGATATAAGGAATAACATTGTCAATCATTTCAGGCCATGTTTCAAATGTTTTACCTGCACCTGAAATAGCCTGATAAGTACAAACAAGAACTTTCTTAATAGGGTACTTATCTTGAAGAGGGAAGAGGGCAGGAACATATGACTGAAGTGAGCAGTTTGACTTAACTGCAATAAAGCCACGCTTTGTACCGAGCCTTTTTCTCTGAGCAGGAATGATGTTAATATGTTCAGCGTTAAGCTCAGGAACTACCATAGGAACATCAGGTGTAAATCTGTTTGCACTGTTGTTTGACACTACAGGGCACTCGTGCTTAGCATATTCTTCTTCAAGCGCTTTGATTTCATCTTTCTTCATATCAACTGCGCAGAAAACAAAATCTACCTGAGCGGTGATTTTATCAATATCATTTGTTGCGTCCATAACAACAATGTTTTTCATTTTTTCAGGGATAGGTGTGTCCATACACCATTTTTTACCAACTGCTTCTTCGTAAGTTTTGCCTGCACTTCTTGATGATGCCGCAAGGCAAACTACATTGAACCAAGGGTGATTTTCAAGTAAAGTCGCAAATCTCTGACCTACCATACCTGTTGCGCCGACGATGCCGACATTGTACTTTTTACTCATAGTCTGTAATCTCCTTAAAAAAAACTTGTAAAACAAGTTAATATGCAATATAATACTTGTTGACGGTTTGCAAACACTTGAGTTTTTGTTTGCTTCCGTATTTATTTGTTATAATAACACTTATTATATATATATGTCAATCAAAATTTACATAGATATGGAGATTTATGAATGAAAACTTCTGACTTTTATTATGATTTGCCTGAAGAACTTATTGCTCAAACACCTATTGAGCCGAGAAATGCTTCAAGGCTTATGCTTTTAAATAAGGAAACTGGTGAAGTTGAGCATAAGATTTTTAAAGATTTGACCGATTATCTTGAACAGGGTGATTGCCTTATTTTAAATGACACAAGGGTAATTCCTGCTCGTATTTTCGGCGTAAAAAAGGAGACAGGAGCTGTAGTTGAATTTTTGCTTTTAAAACAAAAGGAAACGCTTGTTTGGGAATGTCTTTGTAAGCCTGGTAAAAAAGCGAAAGTAGGTACTAAATTTGACTTTGGCGACGGTAAACTTCAATGTGAAGTGATTGATGTTCTTGAAGACGGTAACAGAATTATAAAGTTTGACTGCGATGCTAATATTTATGCAGTTCTTGATGAAATAGGTCAAATGCCGCTTCCTCCTTATATTAAAGAAAAGTTGCAAGACAAAGAACGATATCAAACTGTTTACAGTGAACATCTCGGTTCTGCCGCCGCACCTACTGCAGGTCTTCATTTTACAAAAGAAATGCTTGAAGAAATTAAAGCGAAAGGTGTTAAAATAGGTTATGTAACGCTTCATGTCGGCTTAGGTACTTTCAGACCGGTTAAAGTTGATGATGTTACAAAACATACTATGCATACCGAGCATTATGTTATGCCAAAGGAAACGGCAGATTTGATTAATGAAACCAAGAAAAACGGCAAAAGAGTTATTTCAGTCGGCACAACAAGTTGCAGGACGCTTGAATCTGTAGCAACTAAAAACGGCTGCATTTGTGCTGATGAGGGTGATACGAGCATTTTTATTTATCCCGGTTATGAATTCAAGTGTATCGATGCACTTGTAACGAATTTTCATTTGCCGGAAAGTACACTTATAATGCTCATTTCCGCTTTTGCAGGATATGACCATGTTATGAATGCATACAAAATAGCCGTTGATGAGCGTTATAGATTTTTCTCATTCGGCGATGCAATGTTTATTTACTAAAACACAATATAAATGAGGTAATTATGGCTAAATATACACTATTAAAACAAGATGGTGCGGCAAGAAGAGGTCAATTTGAAACGGTTCACGGTACTGTTCAAACGCCTGCTTTTATGAATGTAGCTACATCTGCCGCAATTAAAGGCGGTCTTTCAACTGATGATTTAAAAAACATCGGTTGTCAGGTTATGCTTTGCAATACATATCATCTTCATGTAAGACCGGGCGATGACTTAGTTTATGATATGGGCGGTCTTCATAAATTTACAAATTGGGACAGACCTATTTTGACCGACAGCGGCGGTTTTCAGGTTTTCAGCCTTGCCAAGCTTAACAAAATAACAGAGGACGGTGTTACTTTCAATTCTCATATTGACGGTAAAAAAATCTTTATGGGACCAGAGGAAAGTATGCGTATTCAGTCGCATCTCGGTTCAACTATTGCTATGGCATTTGACGAATGTGTTAAAAACCCGGCAACTCTTAAATATGCCAAAGAAGCTTGCGAGCGTACACTTCGCTGGCTTGAGCGCTGTAAGGTTGAAATGGAAAGGCTCAACAGTTTGGAAACAACAATTAATAAAAATCAACTTCTTTTCGGCATTAACCAAGGTTGCGTTTATGATGAACTTCGTATTTGGCATATGAAAGAAATTGCAAAAATGGACCTTGACGGCTACGCAATAGGCGGTTTGGCTGTAGGTGAACCAAAAGAGGATATGTATAGAATCATTTCTGCAGTTGAACCGTATGCGCCAAAAGATAAACCGAGATATCTTATGGGTGTCGGTACTCCGGGCAATATTCTTGAAGGTGTCAGCAGAGGTGTTGACCTGTTCGACTGTGTAATGCCGTCAAGAAACGCAAGGCACGGACATTTATTTACTAAAAAAGGTATAATAAATATTAACAATGCCAAATATGATAGGGATGACAAGCCTATTGATGAAGAATGTAATTGTCCAACCTGTCAAAAACATTCAAGAGCTTATGTTCGCCATTTATTTAAGAGTAATGAAATACTCGGTATGCGCCTTGCGGTAATTCATAATCTTTATTTTTACAATAATCTTATGGCTGAAATAAGAGAAAACTTAGACAACGGTACATTTACAGACTATAAAAATGAATTTTGTGTTAAACTTGATACAAGAATTTAGAAAAGTCTTGCAAAATGTATAGTTTTAATTTATAATACTTTTTATCACATCATTGGAGGAAATTAAATTTATGGAATCTATCTTATTATTTGCTCAAACAGCAGCATCAGGTGCTGACCAAAAGTCAAGCAGTATTCAAATGATTGTGCTTATGGTTGTTTTGTTTGCACTTATGTATTTTCTTATGATTCGTCCGCAAAAGAAGCGCCAGAAGGAAGAACAGGAAATGAGAAATGCTCTTGAAATCGGTGATGAGATTGTTACAATCGGCGGTATCGTTGGCAGAGTTGTTACTATTCGTGAAAACGACCTTATCATTGAAACCGGTGCTGACAGAAACAAAATGAAAATTGAGCGTTGGGCAATCAATACTAACAAAACTAAAAACGAACAGCATCAAAAGGAAGTTGAAGCTGCAAGAGAAGCTGCTAAAGAAAAGAAAGCAGCTAAGAAAAACAAAGAAACTTCTGATAAAGACAAGAAAGAATCTAAGTAATTTGAGTTCTAAAAAAATAACCCCTTGAATAATTATATTCAGGGGGTTTATTTATGCCTAAAATAAGCAGTTTAAACGCAAAAAGCGTAATATTTAAATTTATTATAAAGTCGATTTTGTTGACTTTAGTGACGGTTGTTTTATCTTCCGCTTTGTTTTCGCTTATATTTTTGAAATTTGATATAGATTTAGATTATATAAAATACTGCGATTACATAATTTGCGCAGTAACATCTTTTATTGTGCCTTATTTCTGCTTAAAATCTTTTAAAAACAATATTTCGATATTATCTTTTTTATCGATTATACCGTTAGTAATATTTTCTCTTGTGAATTTTCTTGTTATTAATAAAAGCTTTGTACAGTTTTTTATTTCTTTTGCAATAATTATTGCAGTTTCATTTTTAACAGGAGTTATATCGGCAGGGAAGAGGAAATAAAATGAGTGACATACCTATTGAATTAAAAAAAGAATTCAACTTAGATGACAAACAAGAAAAAAAGATTGATTTTGAAAATATCTTTTTAGAAAATAAAACAGTAATTTACAGTCTTATTTTCTATTCCTGCTTTCTTGCAATCGGAACAGTTTTTTACAGATTGCTCAAAAGCAGTGCACTTGATTCGCTTTTAAAACCGGAAAACGAAAATATTTCCAAGCTTTTTGGCGAACATATTTGCAATTATATGTCATTATTTTTAATAACGGTTTTTCTCTCGTTTTGCTTAATCGGATACGGAATAATTAATATAATTCCGTGCCTTGTCGGCTTTCAAGTAGGAATGCAGACGGCGTATCTATATATCAATTACCAAACAAAAGGCATAGGTTACGCAATACTTATGATTGCACCGTTTGCCGCCGCATTTTTAACTGTTCTCATATTTGCGATAAATACCGGCTCTGATATGTCAAAACAGATTGTTAAGCTTACAAAAAATCAGGAAAATTATAAACTTGATGTTAAACCGACTATGAAAAAATTTTTGATTTACGGCACTGTTTTAATTGTTGTATCTGCATTGTCGGCTCTGCTTGAAACGCTATTAAGAAGCGTTGTTACCATTTAGGTTTTTCACCGGCAAGTGGGTTTGAATCGACCGCCTTTTTAGTTGCATCATTACTTATATGAGTATAGATTTCAGTCGTACTGAGGTTTTCATGTCCGAGTATTTCTTTAAGTAAAAGTACATCAACATCACCGTGTTGATACATAAGTGTTGCCGCAGTATGCCTAAGCTTATGAACAGATAAACCACGGTTGCCAAGACCCGCTTTGTTAAGATATGTTTCAACAATATGCTGAACACTTCTATTACTTATTCTTTGGTTTCTTGCACTCAAAAATAATGCTCTGTCTTTAACTCCGTCGTGCGGTCGAACTACCATATAATCAGCAATGGCATTTATGCAGGCTTGGTTTAAATAAATCGTTCTTTCCTTGTTTCCTTTACCGGTTATAACGATAGTTCCGTCACTTTTAATATCATTATAATCGATTGACACAAGTTCGCTTAAACGCATACCGCAGTTTAAAAAAAGCGTTATGATTGCATAATCTCGTTGCTTAAACTTGCCGTCAATTACCGATAAAAGCTTTTCCGATTCTTCAAGAGTTAAGTATTTGGGAAGTGATTTTTTAGTCTTAGGAATATCAAGGTTTTTCATCGGGTTCTTTTCAAGTAAACCTAAGTTATCCGTCAAATATGTATAAAATCGCCTAATAGAAATTACTCGTCTTGCTCGTGTTGTTTCGTTATTTTGGCGCACATTTTTGCAATAAATCATAAATTGATATGCGTCTTCAAGTTTTACACTCTGTATAAAATTCAAATCAATAGGGGACAAATCAATTTTTTCATCTTCGGTGTCAAAACTGTATAAACCTTTAAGTTTTACCATATACCTGAAAAATGTACGCAAATCAGATGCATATTCAAGCACAGATTTTTTACTGTGACCTTTGATAGCTTCTATATAAACAAGATATTGCTGTACAAGCTTAGGTAATGTAACAAATTCTTCTTTACGCATATTAGATTAACTCCTTAGAATTAAATGAACATTTTGGCAATTTTAGTTAATTGGTTTATTATATGCGTGATAGCAGTTAATATAAAACCGTTTATTTTATCCGATAGAATTTTTTAAAACAATGTAGTTATCGTTTAAAAATAACTGAACGCCTACAAATGAATGGTTTAATCGTTTCTTTGCGGATATTATCGGTATAATATGTTAAATATCAATAATTTATTTCAAAACGGAATAATTATGATTTTAAACTCCCCTTAATTGCACAAAATATTAATTTTGTGCAATTATAGCAAATTTTTGGATTAAAGTCAAGCTTTAACCCCTACTAATTAATTGCACAGAATTACAAGCTACTCATTGAGTAGCTTGTTTTTATCGTCCATTTTAGCGTATAAGTCAAGCATAGCATTTAGACGATTTAAAGCTTTTTCAAACTTGACACGGTTTAACTCCGTTTCACCAGCTGTCAAGTTTACGCTATAACCGTCTGTAAGGTCAATACTGACTATTTCCATTTTACTCGGTAAACTATCTATAAGCGCCTTAATACGCTCAATATCAACTTTTTCAACTAACATCATCAACACCCATTAATTAAACGCTTGCGACCTGCTCACGCAGGTACTCGCAATGCGTTTAATTTTTAAAAATCTGTCCAACATTATGAAACCGAAGCAACTGGTATTTTTTTCATTATCCAAATAACAAGGTAATAACCATATTTAAAAACACAAAGTGTAGCAGTAATACCTAACGCTATCTTAATGGTACTTGACGGTACAAAAAATAGTACCAAGCTACTACCAGTATCAACAACACCGAGTAAAAACTCCTTTACCTCATCTAAAAACTCGGCTTTAGGTAGATTTATCCAACCGAGTAAACCAAAAACAATAGAACGGAACATAGTAGCAAGTTTTTGTATTAACATTAATCTTCTACCCCCTCACCGTTTGTTATAATCTGCTCGAATATCTTCTTTGCACGAAGAAGTAAAGCAAGATAAATAATAACAGAAGTAACGGTATAAATCATACCAGAAATATTAATAAGTTGTCCGCTATCGTCTGAATTAATAAGATTATCAAAACTAAATTTACCGCTATTTAATATAACTATTTTTTTACCAAAAAGTTTAGCTGGAAGCGCTAATTCGCCATACTCAATAACACCACTACCGCCACCGTCAAGCATTAATGTCATTTGAGAAAATAACGACTTGAAAAAATCTACAACTTGATAAAGTATTCCAAAATGTTGCTTAAAGAATTCATCAAAACTCGTTTTATAGGCTTCAAAAAAACCGTCCTCAGGAGTAAAAAGACTTCCCCACCAATTATGTAAATCTGTTCGTATCTCAGTAACTTTATTAGTTATATTATTCCATAAGTCTTTAAACCACTGTCCGACATTTTCAAACCATTGCTTCAATTTAGCGAATAAATCACTAAACCAATTACCAAGTTTTTCAAATAAAGTAGTAAACCATTCCCCTACCTTTTTAAGGAAATCTTTAATATTATCGACTAAATTAGTAAACCAAGTAGATAAATCGTCACCAAGATTTTTAAACCAAGTCTTAATATTATTATTAAAGTCAATAAGTTTTGTTGTGAGATTTGAAAATAGCGATTTAACGCTATTAGTAAGGTCACTAAAGAACCCTTTAATATTAGTTGATAATTCACTAAAAAAGCCTTTAATACTCGTTGACAGGCTATTAAAATAGCCTTTGATTGAGGAATTTAAGTTAGTTAACCAGCTACCAACATTTGAAAAGCCGTTAGAAATACCGTCAGCAATATTTTTCAACCAACTAAATAAATCATTAAACCAACCTTTTAACTTTTCTTGTATATCTTTAAAAAAAGCACTTGAAGAACTACCAACAGAAACATTAACCGACTGAATAAGAAATTTAGCAGGACCTGAAGCAGAAGCATCCCCATAATAAGGACACTTTATAAGAACAGTAAAATAATACTTACCAGCAGGAACATTATTATAACTAATTTTTAAATTATAATTAGAGCCACTTTTTTCACAAGAAACATTAGAAAACTTTATTGCACCGCTTTCAGTATTAGCAAGAGTTGAATAACTAAGAATATCAGAATACTTAACAAAGTTAAAATTAATAACAGCAGAAACAGTAACAGTACTTTCTTGACTAACGGAAATTAAATTACTATCACTTAAAGAGCCGAATTTAAACTGATTAAGAGCATAAATAGGTACTGCTTGATTGCCATATCTTATAGTACCACTAACAGCAAGCGGCTGACTATCATAAGTAGATGAATAAAGAGTACCATCATAACTATTAACCCATCCTATATAAATTTTATTAAAAGTTGAAGAACTATCAGCAAGAGCAGGGATAGGAAAAGCACTAAATACTATAATTACAGATAATAACAAGCTTAATAACGCTTTATATTTTCTTTTCATTCCCCTACCCCCTAACTAACCTAAATACAACAGTACCAAGGAGTACAGCAATCATTATAAGACTAACACCGTCAAAATGACTTTGAGTTACATTATTATCTGCTAAGACATCAGGTTGTACGGTGTTACCGCTAAACTCGGCATTAGTGTAACAAAATTCATATGTAGGAACGCTTAAAGTACCGCTATAGTTAGATACTTGTATACGCTCATTCCTATACTGACGAGAAGCGTTACTACTAATAACGCTATAACACAAAGAATTATTTGGTAAATTAAAAGTATACCGTCCGTTGGCTGTGATTTTTGTAGGGCTAAAGTATACTTTAAATGTAGGACTTTGATAATCGTAATTATCACTGATATTAGTATTAGTGACAATAACATAATAGGGGTAATCTCCCCTATTAGCTTCAACAAGTTGTCTTGCATATTCTAAATTATCTCTACTAAGCATTATAGTAGGCGCTCCTTTCCTGTAGCCGTTCTTACGACCATTTTTAATACAACAGTTGATATACCGAATATCATAGCGTATTTACCAGCAACACCAAGGAAAGACACTACAACATTAACTATATCAGGGTCAAAGTTAATTAAATCAATAGCACTATTTAACATTGTTATCACCTCTTTCTGTTTGATAAAGATTATCTATTCTTTTTCGTCCTTGCCATTCCTTGTTATACCTTTTCATTTTTACAAAAGTATCGTATTCAGCGTAGTACTCGGGAGCGTGCCACCAAAAGAAGCGACCTTTGACATCAGCTTCGATTTTTCCATTCTTTTCGACAACGGTATCACCAGCTATCCACTTATTGAACTGTAGGACATTAAAAAAACAACGGCATATGATAATATCGTGTATCTGTTCTCGAAGCGGTTTAGCCATTCTCATATAAATCTGAGAAGTACCAACAATATGTTTGCGTTGTTTTCTTTGTTGCGAAATCTCCACCATAACCTCAATATCAATATTTTTACTTTCAAGGCTATTAAGTTCAAGGTGTATTTCATCAATAAGAAAAACTACACCATATTCACCGTTAGAAACAAATTTGAGCATATCCAACCCAGTGTACTCTAAGCAATAAGGTTGAAAATTTTCGTTATTAGCTTCAACTAATATTCTTTCAGTATCTACTATGCTATCATCATCAAGCCTACGGACAATTTGACCGTCAAGATAAGCATTAAATGGATAAGATTTTATAGCTACATTAGTTACTAATATTGCCCTTGGAAACTGTTTCATAATATTACAAATATATTGAACAGCCGAAAGAGTTTTACCATATCCCTGAGCACCACAAAATATACAAGTACCAAAAGGGTTAAAATAGTAAGGATGTTCAGCTTTAAAGTTTCGTTTATAATCTAATGTATCAAAAAAATGTGAGGGGTTGATACTATTCTGTAGACCTTTTTTATACATAACAATAATTACACTAAAAAAGGGAGTGGGGATAATTCCCCACCCCCAAAATAAGAGAGATTTACATAGAAACTTTACCCTTTTTAAAGGCTGTCATAAGCATACGAACAAGTTTTCTTGCGCCCCACCAAGCGAGGAACAAGCCGATAACTGCGCCGATACCTGCACCGATTATAGCAACAATATTGCCGATATTAAGAGTACCAGTAGCAGAACTCAAAATACTTTTAGCTGCGCTAACTGCTTCTGTATCTGCGCCATCAGCAGCAAGAGCAGTTACAGCACCACCAAGCATTACAGCGCCACCAGTTACAGCAGCAACAACCTTACTTGCTTTTTGCTTACACTTCTCTTTAAAGTCGTTAAACTTCATTTTAGTGTATCTCCTTTCTTAATTATTTAGCACCATTAAGGTGTTATTACTTTGAATATCGAGCGTATATAGAACCCTCAAAAGCTGAAAGTTCAACAGGAATAGTTACTTCTTTCATCTTTTCATCATTAAGGGAGATACCCTTAACTTTTACCGTATTTAAACCACAAAGAAGTACCGCATAATTAACTAAATTACCGTCCTTATCTTTACGGCTTTCATTACCTAAAAATTGACCTTTAACTAATGCCTTCATCATATTCACCGCCTTTCAGCAACTCTTTTTTAAGAGCCTTATTTTTAATGCTCAAGATAACAATAACAGCAGGACATATAAACGCTGATATCATTATTAGGACTGCTAGAAATGTCATAGCAGAAACCCCCTTTTTAAATTCTCGGTGCATTACAATACTTTTCGTTATGCTCATACATAAGCTCACGGCATATATTGAAATTGCACTTAAAATACTTATAACCACCGTTAGTAGCAAGAAAAACACCAACATCACGAACTGTAACCCGTCTATGTGTACTATCTAAAAAATCTAACAGCATAAAGAAGTAATCACAATCGCTAATCTTTTCACCGTTTTCGATTAATTTAAGTACATCACCTTTTAAGTTGCCTACAAGGTCATCCGGACTATACTGATATTTTGTTTCATCACCGAAGTGTAAAAGATACTTAGCCGAGCCTTGAAGTGATGAAGTTTCATCAATAAATCTTGCTTCTATTCCTAATTCTTTAGCAACACCGCTCCTATATCGTGGGTTTTTACAACGCAATATAAAATGAAAATGTGCTTTTTTCAATTTCCCTACTGAATGACTTTCAGTATCTTCTGTATAACAATCTTGATTATGACAGATACCACAAGCCATATACTTAGTTGTTTGCAGTTGCATTATAGCTAAGTTATGTGCGGGGTTATCAGGATAAAGAAGTAAATTAAACCAACGGCTTCTTTTTTCGTCTGGCATATTATCACCTTTATTTAGAGGGTGGGAAAACAAAGGGAAAACACCACCCTCTTAGAAAGTAGGAATACTCAGTAATTGAGTACATTTAAAATTATACTCAGTTATTGAGTATATGTCAATACTCGGATACTGAGTATGTTATAATTCAGCAAAAGTAACAAAGTAGGAGTAGTTTAATTATGAATTATGCACAACGAATTAAAGATTTAAGAGAAGATAGAGATTTAAGACAAATTGATATAGCTAAAATACTTAACAAAAGTCAACAAGGATATGCACACTTAGAAAATAATAAAGCAAGATTTACAGTTGAAGACATTATAAAATTATGCATATTTTACAATGTATCAGCAGATTACATATTAGGCTTTACAAACGAAAAGAAAGAACTACCAAAAAAGTAGTTTTTGGCACAACTAAAAACACTTTCGTGTGTCAAAGTGCACCGCATAACCAAGCGGTATAGAGGTACTTTGGCACAGTGCACAAGGGTTGCTATAGTCGTAGTATAGCAACCCTTAAAATCGTATGCAGAAAATCAACCTAAAAAACAGCGTATAAAATGCCGATAAAGGGCATTATTGCAGTCTAAGAAATTAGTAAAAAGGTCTATAAAGCCGTTACAGACCTTTAAGACTTCTTGCCTTATGCTAATATACTTTTAAGAAAAGTATCAAAATAACGCCCCACAGGAACTCACAGGACAGCTTTAACACTATCACGAGGGCAGGAACAAAAAGGCATAAAAAAAGAGCCTTAAAAGGCTCTAAGAACATACATTTTGTGCAATTACTATAATGCAAAATGTACTATAACTAATATTTCTTTTGTGCAATTATAACACGAAATTTAAGCTATGTCAATATTTCATCCCTATTATTTAGTTGCACAAAATTTCCAACTTTTCAATATATATTATAAAAGCAGTCGATTAAATTACATCGGCTGCTCAATTTTTATCTGTTCTTATTCATATAATTTATCTTTATCAAGTCCGTTTTCAAATGCACTCATTCCGACAACCATTGGCCACTTATTAGTTTCAATAATAGTTGAGGCATTAATATTTCCTAAATGCGTATAGAAATGTCGCATTTGACCTATCATACATTCTAATCTTATGTATTTGTATCCTTTGGGTTTAGTATACAAATCTTCATCATTAAGAGCATTAAGGTAATCAAGTGTTTTCTCTCTGACAAAATCATAATATGACAGCAGTTCTTCTCTTGTAAGTACCCTATTGCCTATATAATCTAAACTGTCTAACCCTTCTTCGTGAATGCTTGGCTCTACAAATTCTATAGGACTGACAAACCACTTGTCGCATGAATATAAAGTGTGATAACAATGTTTCCAAATAGGCATACCGCAAAGCTCATAATTCATATCACAAGTAATCAAAGTCACATAGAAATTATGAAACATTATTTCTGTGCTGTCTTTGATTATTTTTATTAATTCATTTTTCATAATTATCCCAAGCTTTTCTAAATTCATTTATCGACTGATATCGTTTATTTCTATCATCGCTGACGGCATTTGTTGCGACTTCAAACAATGTATTTGATAATTTCCAATCAACAATATTTCTGCTGTAATTACCAAACAGTGCAAAAGCAAATGCACCGGCAGTATATACATTTGTAATTTCATCGATAGTTGCACCTAATTCAAATTCTTCCGGTGACATAAATTTTGCACTACCATACATTCTTCCTATATTATTTATATAAGGTTGTTTTTCAAAATAATCAATATCACAAATTGTTGTTTTTCGATTTACGGAATCATAAATTATACTTCCGTCATAAAAATCTACAGCAACATATCCATTTGAGTTGATATATTCTAAAAAATCAAGAATGTCAGAAAATACATTAAGTTTATCAGGTATAGGAAGTTGCATAAATGCTTTATGTTCGTCTTGGTACATTCTACCCATACAATTACCGTCAACCCATTTAAATACCATTGAAAAACCGTTGCCGATATTTTCGTAATTTACTAATTCTATTAAATTATCATGCTGTAATTCTTGATAAATCGGTAATGATTTTTTTAATCTTTTTATTGCATCTATCGGACTACCGTAGTATTCTGCTGTCGGTGCTCCTGCAAATTTAACAAAATATTTGTCGCCGTCTTTTTCTGTTCCAAAGCAAATATTACCTGAATCTTGGTCATCAAATACTTTAAACACTTTCCCGTATTTGCTAAGAAAACTAAAGTCAAAAAAAGATTTTAGTTTAAATGCAATACCGTCAATAGTGTAATTATTTGTTGATATATTAGTGTCTTTCATATAGTTCTTCAATCTCCTTAAATTCAGAGCTAATTATATTTTCAGTTATGTATTCGCCGTTTTTCCAATAACATTTTTGTGCAACTGAATTATTATCGTTTGTCAAAATTCTATACTTATTATCAATTATTTCGAGTGCAGAATTATCGAGCATAATTGCAGGAACTTTATGCGTTCTTTTCATCATTTGCTTAACTGACTCTGCCCTATTTTGTTCTGTCGCAATATGAGGCGCAAATAAAATATGTATCAAACCCATTCCTTTAACTCTAATCATTTTGCGTGATGAGTTAAATTCCGAATCGGAATTACCCCAATCGCACCAACAAATTCCACCTGCACTTACTCCGCACATAACTTTATCGTCATTATAAGCATCTATAAGCATTTTATCAATGCTGTATTTCCTAAGCAATTTCATCAATTTTAGTGTATTTCCGCCGCCGATATAAATAATATCAGCATTCTTAATTTTACTGCTAGCAACATTTTGATTTTTGATATCTTCATATCTTAAATAATCGGTATGGCAACCATGCATTCCGTTATATATTTTGTCCATAACTTCAAAATAGTAATCGGGATAACTGTTTGCTAAACCGATAAAGAGAAAATTAGGACTTGCTTTGCTTGTTAGTTTAATGATTTCTTTGTCAAAAGGTCCTGTTTCGTATTTTGTATTGTGATGCCGTTTTCGCCACCGCCTATTGCTACAATCTTTCCCATATAATACTCCCTATTTTAATTTCAAAAAATATTTTTCTGAAATATGTTTAAACGGAATTCTTGTTCTTTAAAATTTCAATAACTTCAATATCACCGTCAACAAGTACCTCAACGATAGAGTTATTATTAAAACTTTTATTATTCCAATATTCCTCAGCAAGCACAAGATTTTCTTGTTCGTTTAGTCCACCATCATAGCATTTTTCTGCGTCGCCGTAAAACACATTGCCGTTGACTTTTAGTTTAACAATTTGGAATGTAGGTCTGCCTAAACTTATAAAATAATCAAACCATTTTTCTGCTTCTTCAAGTGTTTTTGAAACATAAAGGCAAGACATTCTTGACGGATAATTTGGATATTTTATAACTCTTACCTTTTCAAGTGCAAGTTCTCTCAATGCAACAGATGTATGGTGCTCTAACATTGTATTTTTATAAACATTAGGGTGATTATAGATATCATTAACAATGTCCGTTTTTTCATTAACTCTTTGCCATACTCCGTTATGATGATTTTTATCAAATTTAATATGCTGACCTACATGCATAGGTTTTTCTGTTACTACATGATAAACAATTAGTTCTTTCATAATTCTAATTCCATAAATTCAACTGTAAAAGGTAGGTGTTCAAATTCTCTTGTGCCGGTATGAACAAAGCCTAAAGATTTATACCATTCTTTTAAAATTGTATTTTCTTCTACTATTCCTATTTTGATTTTATTTACGCCAAGAGTATTTTTAGAATAATTAACTGCATAGTTTATTAATTTTTTACCTATGCCATGATGTCTGTACTCAGGTAAAACTGATAAATTGTTTAGTTCTACACTATCATCATTTTTGCCTAATGAAAAATAGCCTACAAATCTGTTATTTTTTTCGTACAAAAACATTGTGTTACCGTTTTCAGATTGATTTAGCAGTTTTTCTAACGGCAAAGCTGTATGGCTTGAGCAGTTTTCTTTTGTCAAATTCATATCATCGGCGACTGTTTGAAAGCTTTTATGAATTATATTTAGACAAGTATCTAATTGATTTTTATTTGTTACTTTTATAATCATTCTTTAAATTCCTTATCAAGTTGCGTTAATAATTTAGTTTTCATATCTTCAAGTTCTTGTTTATTCGGAATATTATTTTTATCCCACATTATTTCTTGTGGCAACCACCAAACAGGACCTTTGCCGTCATTTCCGTATAATCCTAAATCACCTTCAACTCTCGGAAACAAGTGCCAATGCAAATGGCTGTCACCATTGCCCAAACATTCATAATTCATTTTATCACATTTAAAAACTTTGGCAACTGCTTTTGAAACTAATATCATTTCTTCCATAAATTTAGCACGAAATTCTTTGTTAAGTTGATAAAGTTCAGTTGAGTGCTGTTTGCATATAAAAATTGTATAACCGTAAAAATGCTGATTCCAACCGAGAATTACAATTCCTGTTTCAAGCTCTTTTACAAAAAATAAGTTTTCACCATTTAGTGATTTTTCAATTATTTTGCAGAAATCACAATTCTTCATTTGTTTTCTCCACATACTTGCACTATTTAGTATTTCTTCTATAAGCTTACTTTTGCCATTTGTGTAAGCGATTCTATCATTTGGGTATTTCTTAGCGAGTTGTTCTTTAAGTTTAGAATATTCTAATGCTTTTTCTTGATTTGCATTTAGATAATCACGCATATTGATATAATCGTTCCACTCTTTACTGTTAAAAATTACTACATGGATATAATGCGTTTGAATATTATTTTGTAAATCGGCACAAACATATAAATGTTGATTTTCGTGGTCTTGCCGCCTATAAATTATGCCTAATTTTTCAAGTTCATCATTATGCTTAAAAATATCGTTAAAGTCATTTACACCGACAACTATATCGATAATTGGTTTAGCACAAATGTTTTTTATCGCAGTACTGCCAATATGTTGAGCGTCTACGATGTCATCCTTTAATGCGTATTTAAGCAAATTGATTATCTTTTCAGCAGATATCTCCCATTCATTTTGATGATTTTCGACTGCCACTGTTCCCCTTTTTAAACCTATCGACATTTGATTTCTCCTATTTTGTCAAGACGATTGATTATAACACTTGCAATAATTCCGTTGATAATTCCTGTTATTAAGCCTGATAACATAAGAATCGGAAAATAATAAACAATTCGATATGTATTCATAACAAAGCCTGCAACGATAATTTGACCGAGATTATGAACAGTACCGCCAACAGCAGATACGCCGATTGGTGAAAATTTATCGGTTTTCTTAATAATATACATTATCGCAAAAGAGAGCAACCCTCCAACTAAGCTGTAAATCATTGCAAATGTACCGTTAAAAAGTAAACCTGAAAGTATTATACGAACAATAGAAATAATAAAAGCGTCACTTGTTTTCATAGTGTAAAGTGCAGTTAAAACAAGTAAATTCGACAAGCCGAGTTTTATACCCGGTATGCCGAAATTAAACGGAATTAACGACTCTAAATAAGAAAAAGCAAAGGCTAATGCTATCATAAGAGCGAGAGTGCACAGGTGCTTAACATTAATTTTTTTCACTTTGCCACCCCGTCCACATCATTATTTTTTGAATTAGTAACAGTAACGATGACTTTATTGGGCAAACAAATTATTGATTCATTATTTTTGCTGATTTTATTATGATTTACACAAATTTTATCTTTGCAATCGGCATAAATCATATATGCTTCACCGTTTTTTATAATGACCGTATTGCAGATTTTGTCACCGTTATAAAGATTGTATTCTTGGTCTTTATTAAGGTCTAAAACTGCCACTTGCTTACTGTTTTGCTCAATAATTACTTCACTGCCTGTTTTGTTTATCAAGGTAATTGCAACAAGAATAATTAAAGTAAAAACAATCACCGAGCATATTAAAATTATATCGTTTCTAAGTCTTTTATTTTTCATTTATAATTGCCTTTATACCGCTTGATTGATATGTTTTGCCGTTATTGTCAAGCCAAATTGCTTCTATTTTCTCATTACTTTCAACAAGCTTGATACCATCATCATAACTCATACAAAACAGAGCTGTTGAAAAAGCGTCTGCAAGTGCACTGTCAGATGAAATAACCGTAACCGAGGCGAAATATTCAGCCGGATAAAGAGTATCCGGGTCAATTATATGGCTGTAGTTTTTACCGTTCACAGTGTAATAGCGCTGATACGAACCGCTTGTAACTACGCTTGTATTATCTTTTGCATTGACTTTCATTAGGTAATCGTTTGAATTAGGGCTTTCAATGCCTATAACAAAACTTTTACCGTCAGGTTTACTTCCGACAGTGATTATGTTACCGCCGAGCGAAATAACTGCATTTTGCCACAAATTATTTTTAGTAATATACTCGTAAATTTTATTGCAAACATAACCTTTTGCAACTGCACCGACATCTAGTTTTAGCTCTTTATCTTTAAAAAATACTGTTGAATTTTTATTGTCTATTATTATATCATCAATATTTGTATGTTTGCTTGCTTCAATTAGTTTTGACTTCGGCGGTACAGCTTTACCATCTTCCCTATAATCGTGCCAAATTGATAATACGCTACCCATAGCGATATTAACTTTGCCGTTAGTGACAGCATAAGCTTTTATTGAAAAATTGAGCAAATCAATAATTTCTTTATCAACTTCTATAGGTTGTTTATAAGCATTGTCATTTAGATATTTTATATTGATAATATCATCATAACTGTTGTATATATCAAAAAGCTCGGAATATTTTTTTATTACTTTATAAAGTTCATTATATTTTTTATCAAAGCTTTCCTGCGATGTATCATAAGCTGTTATGCTTGAAGCGGTGTCAAACAGTTCTAAAAAGCTTTTTGAATATTTAGTATACTTGATATTAGTACAACCAAATAGGCTGAATAATAAAACAAAGGAGAGGACTAACGAAAGAATTTTTTTCATAAGTCCCCTCCTCTCTTTAATTCAAGAATTCTTTTATTACCTTAGTCGGGCATTTTTCAACGCAAAGTCCACATTCGGTACATTTATTGTAATCTATTTTAGCAATATTATCAACTACTTTAACTGCTTCATTTGGACAATTTCTTTGGCACATACCGCAACCGATACATCCGGCTTGGCAATTATCTTTGACAATTTTGCCCCTTTGCTTGTTTGAACACTGAACCCTATATTTTGAATCATAAGGTACAATTTCAATAAGATTAAGCGGACAAGCCTTTACGCACTTTCCACAAGCAATACAAAGTTCTTTGTCAACAACTGCTTTACCGTTAATGATTCTTATTGCCTGATTGTCACAAACATCCGCACACGAGCCGTAGCCCATACAACCGTATTGACAACTACGCTCATTACCGCTTGGAGTAACAGAAGCAGAAGTACAAGTTCTCGTGCCGTAATAATTATACTTTTGATGCCTTACCTCGCAAGTGCCCGAGCATTTAACAAAAGCAGTTTGTCTGACAAATTCACCTGCTGATGTGCCCATTATCTCCGCAATTTTGTCTGCGCCTGTTTTACCTGCAGGCGGGCAAGCATTTATCGGTGCTTCACCCTTTGCAATAGCTTTTGCAAGTGCGTCACAACCGGCATATCCGCAAGCGCCGCAGTTATTACCTGCAAGTGCCTGCCTTACTTTTACTTCTTTTTCGTCAACTTCAACATGAAATATTTTTTCTGCAATACTAAGTAAAACTGCAATAATTAAACCTACGATTGCTACAACACAGGTAGCAATGATTATACTTTTAAAATTCATAAGCTACCTCCGTTATTTAAGTGAACCAAAGCCATAAAATGCAATAGCCATAAGGCAAGCCGTTAACAGAACTGCCGGCGTTCCTTTAAATGCCTTTGGAAAATCGTTGTTTTCTGTTCTTTCTCTAAGTCCTGCCATAATTATAATAGCTATTGCAAAACCTACGGCAGTACCGAAACCTGTAACTACAGATGTAATAAAGTTATTGTTATCCTGAACATTTGTAAGCGCTACGCCGAGCACTGCACAGTTTGTTGTAATAAGCGGTAAATATACGCCGAGTGCCTGATAAAGTTTTGGCACATATTTTTTAAGGAATAACTCAATAAGCTGAACAAGAGCCGCAATTACAAGAATGAAAATGATTGTATTAAGATATGTAATATTAAATTTTTTAATAACAAATGTATAAAGCAAATTGGTTACTGCACTTGCGATTGTAATTACAAATATTACAGCACCGCCCATACCTGCAGCAGTTTTAACATTTTTTGATACACCCAAAAACGGGCAGATACCGAGGAACTGACTTAGCACTACATTGTTAATAAGTGCAGTTGTCATTAAAACAAGAAATAAGGTTTTTAACATTATTTAGTTACCTCCTTATTTTCACTTTCTTTACACAAGGAATGGCAATGCGCACAGTCACCGCCGCAAGCAGTTTCACTGTTCATATGTCTGTTAGCACCCTTTGCACCGAATTTATTTTGAAGTGCGCAAAGAAATGCGAGAACCAGAAATGCGCCCGGTGCTAAAATGAAAATCGATACGCCTTCGTACGATTTCGGAAGTAATTGAAGATTGAAAATCTTGCCTGTACCGATAAGTTCACGAACAATGCCGATTGAAGTTAAGCCGAGTGTAAAGCCCAACCCCATACCAAGACCGTCAAAAATTGACGGAATAATTTTGTTTTTGGAAGCATAGCTTTCTGCTCTGCCTAAGATGATACAGTTAACTACAATAAGCGGAATATAAAGCCCTAAAGCGTCATAAAGCGCAGTTACATATGCTTGAAGTACCATTTGAACAATAGTTACAAATGAAGCAACAATTACAATGTAAGCAGGCATACGGACGCCGTCGGGAATTACTTTCCTTAAAAGTGAAATGAGCATATTACTCATAACAAGTACTACAGTTGTTGCAAGACCCATGCCAAGACCGTTAATTGCAGAGGTTGTTACGGCAAGAGTCGGGCACATACCGAGCATAAGGATGAAGGTTGGGTTTTCCTTAACAATACCGTTATAAAGTCTTTCTATCGGTGTTTTCAAATTAATCAACCTCCTTTAACTGATTGTTATAAACCGCAAGTGCGCTGTCAACAGCTTCGCATACTGCGTTTGAAGTAATAGTTGCACCGCTGAGTGCGTCAATTTCACTGTCGGAAGAAGCACCGGTTTTTGTATAATTTATGCCGTTTGCAGATTTTCCGATAAATTGAGACTTAAATTCGTCTTCTGTTGCTTTTGCCCCAAGACCCGCAGTTTCACTGTGAGATAAAACGGTGAAACCCGTAATCGAATTATCCTTGTCTGAAACTCCGACTGCAACTTTAACATCGCCGCCATAGCCAGACGGAGATGTAGCTGAAAATACATATCCTATTGTGTTGCCGCTTTCGTCTGTTGCTTTTAATACATCGTCAACGGTGCACTGCGAAAGGTTTTCTTTCTTTAGAGATGCGGATGAATTTTTGAGTATTTCTTCTGTATTGTCGAGCGTTTCAAATTTAGCATTCGGATATACAACCTCGTATGCTTCAAGCCTTGCTTTATCCTGTGCCTGAGCTATAGGTTCTTTTGTAATTTCGTTAACAAAGGCAAGCGATACACCTGCAACAAGAGTTATAAGAAAAAGCGCTAGGCAATTTTTTAAAAACTTATTTTTCATTTCTTACACCTCTTCTTTCTTACGCATACCAAATGCCTTTGGTACTGTTATCTTTTCAATAAGCGGTACAACAAGGTTTGAAATGATAATTGCGTATGATACACCCTCTGCGCTTGAACCGAGAACACGGAATGTTGCGGTTAAGAAACCGATTAAAAGCGCATAAATTACCTGACCCGATTTTGTAATCGGACTTGTTGTATAGTCTGTTGCCATAAATACGGCACCGCTGACTAAACCGCCTGTAAACAAATTTCCGAGTACAAAGTTAAGAGTATCATAATCAAATCCGATGTGTCTGCCCTTAATTGCTGCAAAAATAATCACAAAAACAAGTGTTGAGCCGACATATATTAGTGGAATTCTCGGAGAAATCACTTTTCTTATAAGTAAATAAACAAAGCCGATAAGAATCGCAATTATACATACTTCGCCGATACAACCGCTTTGAAGCCCAAAAAATGCGTCTTTCAAATTAATAGTTTCGCCTGCTTTGATTTGTGCAAGCGGAGTAGCTGAAGACACACCGTCGGCAGTTGAAAAATCTGTCATACGGGATGTGAATGAAATGAGTAAAAAGCATCTTGCGGCGAGAGCAGGATTCATAATATTTTGACCTATTCCGCCGAAAAGCATTTTAACTACAATAATAGCGAACACGCCGCCGATAGCAGGAACCCACCATTTAACTTGCGGCGGCATATTAAGCGCAATAATCAAGCCGGTAACTACTGCGCTGAAATCAAATACCGTAATCGGCTTTTTATAAATAAGTTCAAATATAAGCTCGCTGAGTACACAGCTTACTACAGATGAAATTATTACTATTAATGCATTTGCACCAAAGTGCCAAACACCAAAAGCAAGGATTGGAACAAGTGCAATGCAAACATCAATCATTATTTTTTGAGTAGAACTTTTATCTCTTATATGCGGTGAAACCGAAACATTATACATAATTACCCCTCCCTACTTTGCGGTTTTGCTTTCACGAACTTTGATTTTAGCAAGTTTAAATGTTTGAGTTAGCGGTCGTTTTGCAGGGCATACATATGTACAGCAACCGCATTCAATACATTCCATACCGTAAAGCTTTTCAAACTGCTCATAGTTTTTACTCAAAGCCGCCTGAGCCATAAGCTGAGGTACAAGCGTTTCAGGGCAAGCATTAACGCATCTTCCACAGCGAATACAAGCAGTAGTTTCCATTTTTTCAACATCATCTTTGGTTATTGCAAGGATAGAAGAAGATGTTTTCGTAATAGGATAATCAAGCGTGTCCATAGCCATACCCATCATAGGACCGCCTGAAATAATCTTAACAGTATTATCTTTAAGTCCTCCGCATTTGTCCGCTAAGAATTTATGAGAAATTCCGAGAGGTACATCAACATTACCCGGTTCATTCATTCCGTCGCCGGTGAGAGTTACTACTCTGTGGATAAGCGGCATATTCATTTTTACTGCTTCGTAAATAGCAATGACGGTAGCAATGTTAAGCACTATCACACCTGCGTCGGCAGGAAGAATATGCGAATTAATCTGCCTGCCGGTAACAGACGAAATCAGTCGTCTTTCACCACCTTGCGGATAGCGGGTTGAAAGAGGCATAACATTAATTCTCTTGTTGCCGTTACATTCAAATGAAAGAGCGTCAATAGCTTTTGGCTTATTATCTTCAATTCCGATAATTGCATCTGCCTTTTCAAATAAACGCAGAACTATTGCGATACCCTCGATTATTTTCTTGCTTTTTTCAACCATTAATCTATAGTCGGATGTAAGATACGGTTCACATTCAGAACCGTTGATGACAATGTAATCAATATTTTGATTTTTAGGTGAAAGCTTAACGCCGGTCGGGAAACCTGCACCGCCCATACCGACAATACCGCTGTCAGCAATAATTTTGATTATTTCTTCGTTTGAAAGAGCATTGACATCTCTTTCAACTTTGAAAGTATCGACACATTCATCTTCAAAATCATTAGTGACAACAATACATTTTGATACTTTTCCGTTTAGCATAAACCTGTCTTCAACAGCTTTAACTTTACCGGAAACAGAGGAATAAACAGGTGATGAAACAAAAGAGCTTGCTTCCCCTATTTTCATTCCTTTAAGCACTCTGTCGCCAACCTTTACACAAGGCGAGGCAGGAGCACCGATGTGTTGGCTCATAGGAAATACCATAACTTCTTCCGAGCCAAGGTGTTTAATTTCTTTTTCGGCAGCAAATTCCTTGCCCTCATACGGGTGAACTCCTGCCTTAAATTTTCCTTTACTCATACATAATCCCTCAATTATCTGTTTATGTGTGCATTAGTCAATAATATTATATTAACACAAATATACATTTTTTTCAACAGGCAAAGACATTATTTTGTTTATAATATAAAAAGAACCTACCCGGAAAGGATAGGTTCAATGTATTTTTCATTCTTCAACAAGTGCCGAAAACGCTTCTCTTATGTTTCTGACAGGAACTATATCGATACTTGTCTTTAAGCTTTTTGGCAAGCTTTTATAGTTATGAAATGGAATAATGCATTTTTCAAAACCAAGTCGATGAGCCTCTGTAATTCTTTGCTCGCAGTGGTTAACGGCTCTTATTTCGCCTGCAAGGCCGACTTCACCGAATGCAAGCACATTATCGTCAACCGCTTTGTCTTTAAGTGATGACACAAGCGCAAGCGCTACCGTTAAATCTGCAGCAGGTTCATCAAGCTTTAAACCGCCGATAACATTAACATAGGCATCCATATTATTAAAGAAATACCCCGCCCTTTTTTCAAGAACTGCCAAAAGCATACTCATTCTGTTATAATCAAAGCCGGTGCTCATTCGCCTCGGTGTGCCAAAGCCGGTTGCGCAAACAAGTCCCTGAACTTCAGCTAAAATAGGTCTTGAGCCCTCCATAACACAAGCTACACAAGTGCCTGAAGTATTTTTCGGTCTGCCGGAAATCATCATAAGTGACGGGTTTAAAACCTCTTTCAAACCGTCACCTGTCATTTCAAATACGCCTATTTCATTAGTTGAGCCGAATCTGTTTTTAGCCCCTCTTAAAATTCTGTAAGAGTAGTTTCTTTCGCCCTCAAAATAAAGTACGGTATCAACAATATGTTCAAGAACCTTAGGACCCGCAATAGCGCCGTCCTTGTTTACATGACCCACAACAAAAATAGGAATACCCAAGCCTTTTGCCGTATGCATAAAAATATTTGTGCATTCCCTAACCTGCGTTACGGAACCTGCAGATGAATTTATTTCTTCATACACCATAGTTTGAATTGAGTCAATAATTACAATATCAGGCTTTTCTTCTTTAATACATTCAACTATTGTTGCAACATCGGTTTGCGGTAAGATATAGAGATTGTCGGTAGTAACTCCGAGTCTGTTTGCACGAAGTTTAATTTGATTTGCAGATTCTTCACCACTGACATAAAGCACTTTTTTGCTTTGACCGAGGTGCTGGCAAATTTGAAGTAAAATAGTAGATTTACCGATACCGGGGTCACCGCTGATAAGCACTAAACTGCCAATTACAATACCGCCGCCGAGAACTCTGTCAAATTCTTTAATACCGGTTGAAATTCTTTCTTCCTCATCGCCTACAATGTCGTTAAGTGCCATAATTTGGTTAACACTTGTCATTGAATTTTTTAAATTTTGTTTTGCGGTTGTAACGGGTAATTCCTCATTAAGTGTGTTCCATTCACCGCAGCCGGGGCATTTGCCGTACCATTTCGGTGATTCGTATCCACATTCGCTGCAAACATAAATTGACTTAATCTTTGGCATTTATAATTCCTCTGTTATGTAAATATTAAGACCGAGCATAATTAAATATGCAAGCTTGTTTTGATAATCATTGTTTTGCAAATCACTGTTTTCTTTAATATTGCTCATAAAACCGCATTCAACCATAACCGACGGAACTTTTGCTTTATGAAGCAGATAATATGCGCTGTCGCTTTTTTTGTTAAGTCGCTTGTTATCATTTTGCAAAAATTTCTTTGTAATGTTAAGAATAGAATCGGCAAGAATAGGACTTTTATCATCATTCGGCGAATACCAAATTTGCATACCGTGTTCTTTTTCATTTTCAAAATGATTTTGATGAATAGAAATAAGTGTGCTGTTATGAACGGAATTTATATAATCCATTCGGTTATATAAATCAGACCGCTTTCTGTCATCGCCATTCCTGTAATATTCATAATCGCCGTTTCTTATAAGAGTTGCGTTAACGCCGGAAACCCTTGCAAAGTCGTATAATTTCAGCGCTATACTTAAATTAATATCTTTCTCTTTAGCGCCGTCAACACCTATTGTTCCTGCGTCAATTCCACCGTGACCGGCATCAATAACAAGATTAATACGGCTGAGATTTTGCTGATTATTGACAACTTGTTTGTGATTTAAAGAAGTATTAATACACAAGCAAGAGCAAAAAGTAAAGATAACAGTTAGTATTATTACAGTGCTTTTTTTCATTTTTACCACCGTTAATAATATGAAATAATTATACTATAATATTACAAAGTTATCAAGCAATATTGCAATTTGAAGTTTATAGAGATATAATTAGTACAGTAATATGGAGGTAACACTTATGAAAATAGTAAATTTAGACGGCGTAACTACCAACCCGGGTGATTTAAGCTGGGAACCTTTTGAAAAGCTTGGTGATTTTACTGTTTATGACAGAACAGAACCTAACCAAATCGTCGAAAGAGCAAAGGGTGCAAATGCGCTTATTATCAATAAAACTATTATAACGAGGGAAATACTTGAAAAACTAAAACCCGAACTTGAATATGTAGGCCTTCAGTCAACAGGATATAATGTTATTGACTGTGAAGCTGCAAAAGAACTCGGTATAACAGTTTGCAATATCCCGTCATATTCAACTAATGCTGTGGCTCAGCTTGTGTTTGCTTTTATTTTGCAGATTACAAATAAAGTATCACTTCATTCAAGGGCAGTATTTGACGGTGAATGGTGTTCCAGCCCTGATTTCTGCTTTTGGAAAGCACCTCTTACTGAGCTTGCAGGCAAGAAAATCGGTATAATCGGCTTTGGCGCAATAGGAAGAAAGGTTGCTGAAATAGCTGAGGCTTTCAGTATGTCTGTTCTTGCTTATGCACCACGACCTAAAGATAAGGGTGAACTTAAAACTGTTGAATTTGTATCACTTGATGAACTTCTTTCAAACAGTGATATTATCACTTGCCATTGTCCTCTTACAACTGAAACAGAAAACCTTATTAACGAAGATACCATTTCAAAAATGAAGAAAAGTGCTATATTTATCAACACTTCCCGTGGACCTGTCGTAAATGAAAAAGCGCTTGCAAACGCACTTAATAACGATATGATTCAGGCGGCAGGGCTTGATGTTTTGAGCGTTGAACCTGCTAAGGAAGACAACCCGCTTCTTAAAGCTAAAAATTGCTATATCACTCCTCATATTGCTTGGGCGGCTAAGGAAACAAGAGCAAGGCTTTTGAGTATTCTTGAAGACAACCTTAAAGCATATATTGACGGTCATCCTCAAAATGTAGTTAATAAATAATCTTATAAAATAAAACTCCGTATAAGCTCAAATAAACTTATACGGAGTTTTCTATTTCTTGCTTCCTATTTTACTTTCTGTATGATTAATAAGTTTCTTTATATTTTCTTTATGTGCCACAACTACTATAATAGTAAATACCGCTGAGATCACCGTAAGCGGAAGTGACTTATAGAACACAAAAATTAAAACCGGATAAAGAACTGCCATTATTATACTGCCGAGTGAAACATATTTTGTCACCGCAACTGTTATAATGAAAATTGCAAGCAAAATAAGTGCAATTCTCCAATCAATCATAAATACCATACCGCCTGCAGTGGCAACTCCTTTGCCGCCCTTAAAGCTGAAAAAGCAAGGAAAAATATGCCCGATGACGCAAAAAAGACCTGCAAAAGACTTTGTAAACATTTTAGCGTCAACGCCGAGTATTTGAGCGTCGCTTCCCTTTGAAAGCGAGGTATGACCTAAATATTTCATTACTAAATATGCAATAAGTATCGCAACAGCCACTTTGAGCATATCACCTATAATGGTCATTACAGCGTATTTTTTGCCGTAATTGCGAAGCATATTTGTTGAACCGGCATTACCACTTCCGTGACTTCTCACATCGTCTTTATTAAGTGATTTTGAAATTATTATACCGAAGTTAAGACTTCCGAGAAGGTATGATAAAATTGCAATAATAATTAAAGGTAAAATCATTTTTTGCCTTCTCCTCGTTCTCTGATAATGAACCTAACCGGAGTACCGTCCAAACCGAAAATATCTCTGATTTGATTTTCAAGATATCTTTGATATGAAAAATGGAAAAGTTCCGAATTATTAACGAAGAAAACAAATGTAGGTGGTCTTGTGGAAGCCTGAGTCATATAGAAAATTTTAAGCCTCTTACCCTTATCGGTTGGTGGCTGAACCCTTGCAGTTGCACCTGCCAAAACTTCGTTAAGCTTACCGGTTGAAATACGCATTGAGTTTTGAGAATGAACAAATGAAATCATTTCATAAAGTTTATCAATTCTCTGCCCTGTTTTGGCAGAAATGAACATTATAGGCGCATAGCTCATAAATGAAAAATCATTTGCAAGCTTGTCCCTATACTCTTTCATAGTGTTGCCGTCTTTTTCAATAGCGTCCCACTTATTAACAACAATAATACACGCTTTGCCCTGTTCAAGTGCAATCCCGGCAACCTTTGAATCTTGCTCTGTAAAGCCCTCAACAGCGTCAATCATAATAACGCAAACATTTGCTCGTTCAACAGCCATTCGTGCACGAATGATACTGTATTTTTCGATAGCGTCATCAACACGGCTTTTTCTCCTTAAACCGGCTGTATCGATAAAGTTGAATTTACCGTATTCATTTTCAATATAAGTGTCAGTTGTATCCCTTGTAGTGCCGGCAATATCGGAAACGATAGCTCTGTTTACACCGCTGATTTTATTAACAAGTGAAGACTTGCCGACATTCGGTTTACCAATAATTGCGACTTTAATAACTTCGTCATCGTCCTCATCTTCTTCACATTCAGGAAGATATTTGAGGACTTCGTCAAGCAAATCACCTGTACCGTGACCGTGAGCCGCAGAAACGGCAACAGGGTCGCCTAAACCAAGGTTATAAAATTCATAAAACTCAGGGTCAGGATCACCGATACTGTCACATTTATTAACGCACAAAATGATAGGCTTGCCGCTTTTTTGAAGCATTGTTGCCACATCGTAGTCGCTTGCCACAACCCCGTCACGAATATTTGTAACAAGAATTATAACATCTGCGGTCGAAATAGCAATTTCAGCCTGAGTTCTCATTTGACTTAATATAATATCGGAAGTGTTAGGTTCAATACCGCCCGTATCAACAAGCAAAAATTTATGGTTAAGCCATTCGCAATCGCCGTAAATTCTGTCCCTTGTTACACCGGGAGTATCATCAACGATTGAAAGCCTGCTTCCGATTAATTTATTGAATAAAGTTGACTTGCCGACATTAGGTCTGCCGACAATGGCAACAACGGGTTTTGCCATAATCTAACCTCCTGTTTTTGTTATAAAAGCAAGAAAGGCGGACAAACTGTCCGCCAACAAATGTAAAATCTTACGCTTCCTTGCTGATTACTTCTTTACCGTTGTAGTAACCACAGTTGCCACATACCTTGTGAGAAACAGTGTAACCACCACAGTTAGAACATTTTACGAGTGTTGGAGCATCCATCTTCCAAACGCTTGATCTTCTCTTGTTCTTTCTTGCTTTAGATGTTTTTCTTGCTGGTACTGCCATTTTAATTGCCTCCTTTTTATTAAAAAGCCATATTATTCATCTTCAAGCAACTGCAATAAAGCTGCCATTCTTGGGTCAACATCTTTTTTGCAATCGCATTGTTTGAAATTCAAATTAGCTCCGCACTTAGGACAAAGCCCCTTGCAATCATACTTGCAAAGAATTTTGTTTGGAAGTGACAACGAAACTTCCTCGTTAACTAATTCGTCCAAATCAAGTTCCCTATTATTTACAACAATGTAGTCGTCATCGTCTTCTTCGTTTTCAAGCTTTTCAACAACAATGCGCTTAATGTTAAAGTTAAAATCTTTCTTAACTTTTTCAGCACATCTGTCACAAAAACCAAAAAACTCAAAACTGATGTTAATGTCAAGGTAAAGAACATCAGCCTTTGAATAAAGACTGCCGACAACACTTACACCGTTTTTAATAGGATTATATGTGCTGTAAATGAGATTACTTAAATCAAGCTTATAATTTATGTCTAAATGTTTTTCATTTCCGCTTAATAAATTATTAAGGTCAATTCTCATAAAATCACCTCGCACTTGCACTTTAAGTATTATATATATAAGGCGGCTTTTTGTCAATAGTTAATTTAAAAATGCTGATTAAATTTATTTTTAATTAATTAAGATAATGGAAATCGTTATTATTTATTGTCTATAAGTTAACAAACTTTAAATTGTTTTTATTTATTTTATTTTAATTATTGATAAATAATTGTCAATGTAGTATATTTAATTATGGAAATTTGATTTTCCGCTTATACTTATTATTTAAGGAGATAAAATTATGGCTAACAGATTTGTATTAAACGAAACAAGTTATCACGGTGCAGGCGCAATTAAGGAAATTGCAACAGAAGTTAAAGGCAGAGGCTTTAAAAAAGCATTTGTTTGCTCTGACCCTGATCTTATTAAATTCGGCGTTACAAAGAAAGTTACAGATGTTCTTGACAACGCAGATATCGATTATGAAATTTACAGCGAAATCAAGCCAAACCCGACAATTCAAAATGTTCAAAACGGTGTTGCTGCTTTCAAGGCGTCAGGCGCTGACTGTATTATTGCTATTGGCGGCGGTTCTTCAATGGATACTGCAAAAGCTATCGGTATCATTATTAAGAACCCTGATTTTGCAGATGTTCGTTCACTTGAAGGTGTTGCACCTACAACAAACAAGTGCGTACCGATTATTGCAGTTCCTACAACAGCAGGTACAGCCGCTGAAGTTACAATCAACTATGTAATTACCGACACCGAAAAGAACAGAAAGATGGTTTGTGTTGACCCTAAGGATATTCCTGTAGTAGCAGTTGTTGACCCTGATATGATGTCATCAATGCCAAAGGGACTTACAGCCGCAACCGGTATGGACGCTCTTACCCATGCTATTGAAGGCTATATTACAGCAGGCGCTTGGGAACTTTCCGATATGTTCCATCTCAAAGCTATTGAAATCATTTCAAGAAGTCTTAGAGGTGCAGTTGAAAACACACCTGAAGGCAGAGAAGGTATGGCTCTCGGTCAGTATGTAGCAGGTATGGGCTTCTCAAATGTAGGTCTTGGCATTGTTCACTCTATGGCTCACCCACTCGGTGCTCTTTATGATACTCCTCACGGCGTTGCTAACGCTATCATTCTTCCTACAGTTATGGAATACAATGCTCCTGCAACAGGCGAAAAGTACAGAAACATTGCTAAAGCTATGGGTGTTGAGGGTGTTGATGATATGACGCTAGATGAAGCAAGAAAGGCAGCAGTTAACGCTGTAAAGAAACTTTCAAAGGATGTCGGTATCCCTGAAAATCTTAAAGATATCGTTAAGCCTGAAGATGTTGACTTCCTTGCTCAGTCTGCTTATGATGACGCTTGCCGTCCGGGTAACCCAAGAGAAACAAGTGTTGAAGAAATCAAAGAACTTTACCTTTCACTTATGTAATAATTATATGTTTTAAAAAAATGGGGCTGTCTACACAGCCTCATTTTTTTATCTAAATAACAAGTAAAAAAAGCGACACACTTTTGTGCATCGCTTTTTGATAAATTTATTGTAAATTATAACTCTTCACAATAGTCAAAGATTTCTACAGGTAAATCTTCCTTATCACAACTGATTGTGAAATAGAAGTTAACATCAGTAGCTTCTGAAAGTTCTGAAAGCATTTCAAAGAATTGAGGGAGCTTTTCGTACTCTCTGCCTACAATTTTAAATGTAGCATCAATAAGAATATCAGTTACATCGTAGTTACCTGCACAGATACCTGCAAGAAAACCGTAGAAAGCCTTGTGACCGTTGATAAGATATGTTTCTGTTTCTAAAAGACGAGCCTTAGATGAAACATCATATGTAAGCTTTGGCTCTTTTTCAATGCAAACTACATTGCCGTCAGAGTTTTCAACGCAAACATTAACTTGGTCAATAAGTTTCTTTGTTTTTCCTGAACCTTTATTACCGATTATGAGTTTAATCATATTAAAATTCCTCCGAGGTTTTATTTCAATTATATATTAGCATATACCGAGACGATTTTCAAGAGTTTCTTTTTCCTTTTCGTAGCCCGGTTTACCGAGAAGTGCAAACATATTCTTTTTATAACTTTCAACACCCGGTTGGTTGAAAGGATTTACGCCGAGCATATAGCCGGAAACAGCACAAGTTTTTTCAAAGAAATAAATTAAATAACCGATGTCACTTGGAGTGATGGTGTCACATTCAATAACAAGATTTCCGACACCGCCGTCAGTATGCGCAAGAAGTGTGCCCTCTCTTGCCTTTTCGTTAACAAAACTCATTGACTTGCCTGCAAGGAAGTTAAGACCGTCAATGTTACCCTCTTGCTCTGTAATTAAGAAATCATTATGCGGATGGTTAAACTTAATTACGGTTTCAAACATAAGTTTGCTGCCGCTTTCCTGAATGTACTGACCGAGTGAATGAAGGTCGGTTGAGAAAATGCAAGATACAGGGAAAAGACCTTTGCCGTTTTTACCTTCACTTTCAGCAAACAACTGCTTGAGCCATTCGTTGAACATAGCCATACACGGTTCATAAGAAACAAAGCATTCAAGTTTTGTACCCTTGTTGTAAAAAACATTTCTTACAGCGGCATATTTTAATGCATCGTTTTCTTCAATGTTTTCACTGCAAAGCTCGTTCTGTGCCTTTTGAGCACCAAGCATTAATTCGTCAATATCAATACCTGCAACAGCGATTGGAAGAAGACCGACAGCCGTAAGAACAGAATATCTGCCGCCGACATCGTCAGGTACAACAAAAGTTTCATAACCTTCTTCGTCAGAAAGTTCTTTAAGTGTGCCCTTTGCTTTGTCTGTGGTAGCAAAAATTCTCTTAGCTGCTTCTTCCTTGCTGTATTTATTGTTAACAAGGTCACGGAATACACGAAATGCAATAGCAGGTTCTGTAGTTGTACCGCTCTTGCTGATTACATTAACACAAATGTCCTTGCCCTCACAAATCGAAACAACTTCACTGAGTGCCGACGGACTGATTGAGTTGCCGATAAAGTAAATATCCGGTGTTTTTTTATTAAGTGAATTGTAGTTAGGAGAAGTGAGTGCTTCGATAACAGCTCTTGCACCGAGATAAGAACCGCCAATACCTATTACAACAAGGATATCCGCATTTTCCTTGATAAATTCGGCAGCTTTCTTAATTCTTTCAAATTCACTTTTATCGTAATTTGTAGGCAAATCTACCCAACCAAGGAAATCGTTGCCTTCACCTGTTTTATTGTGAAGAGTGTTAAGAGCTTCAACAGCTTTTGGAGCTATAGCTTTTACATCTTCATCTGATACAATGTTTTTTGCATGGTCGTTAAAAAATTTAATAGCCAAAATAATCGCCTCTGTTTCAAAATAGTTTGTAATAAGCCTTAGAAAAAGTATAATACACTATTTTGTCGAAATATTCAATATCTTTTTATATATTATTCAACATTTTCTTGAAAATATATAAAAAAGTTACAGATTCGATATTTTTGTCAGATTTTATTTGAATCTCCGCAACTTGACTTTTCCCGCTATTAACAACTATTTCGCCAAGAATATCGCCTTTTTTAATCGGCGCTTTGATTTCATCTTTTATTTTGTAGTTATATGTAAGTTTTTCAGCGTTTTTTGAAATTAATATCGTTTGATTTGCGTTGATAGACGGTTTAACAGACTTTTTGATACCTCCTCTAACTTTTATATCCGATAATTTAGACTTGTCAATCTTTATATTTTCAAGCTTATAATTTGCAAATGCGTAGTCAAGAAGTTCTCTTGTTAAATTAAATCTGTCATCACTGCTTTTGGCACCGAGAACTACAGAAACAAAACTAACACCGTTTCTTGTTGCGGTTGCGCAAAGGCAAAAACCTGCATTTGATGTAGTACCCGTTTTTAAACCGGTCATACCGTCATACTTGTTAATTAGCTTATTGGTATTATTTAATTCTGTTTTTCCGTTTCTTAAACTGTCAAGCCAAACGGTTGAATATTTCAAAATGAGTTTATGCTTCATAATTTCTTTTGCTATAATCGCTAAATCGTATGCGCAAGAATAATGATTTGTTATTTCATCATCAAGACCGGTACAGTTTTCAAAATGAGAATCTTTTAAACCAAGTGTTTTAACCCTTTCATTCATCATATCAACAAAAGCACTGTCACTGCCGGCAACATATTCACCAAGCAATGTGCAGGCATCGTTTGCGGAAGATATAACAACAGCTTTGAACAAATCATTTACTGTCATTTGTTCCCCTACTTCAAGCCAAATTTGAGAACCGCCTTTTGACGCTGCTGTTTCACTTGCGGTTACTTTGTCACTTAATTTTATTTTTCCGCTGTCTATAGCTTCAATTATTAAAAGAATTGACATTAATTTTGTAACGGAAGCAGGTGAAAGATGCTCATATGCATTATCTTCTTTTAATACATCTCCGGTGTCCAAACTCATTAAAATGCTTGATTTAACATTAATCTTTTTATCATCTTTTGCGCTTACAATAATCGGACAGGAAAAAATAATTGATAAAGATAAAACTATGCTTATAATTCTTTTCATAAAATCACCCAGTAAATATTTATTGTCTACATCTTGTTTTAATAACAATATTTTGTTATAATTATTCAAATTAATTTTACAGGAGGCAGAAATGAAAGCTGCTTTTTATACACTTGGTTGCAAAGTAAACCAATATGAAACCGAATATATGGCTGAACTTCTCAAAAATGCGGGTTTTGAAATTGTAAGTGAGAATGACGATGCCGATTATTATATAGTGAATTCTTGTACCGTTACAGCAACTGCTGACCAAAAGACAAGAAAAAGTATAAGAAAGTTTAAAAGGAATCATCCGAATTCAACAGTTATTCTTACCGGATGTATGCCGCAGGCTTTCCCTGAAGAAGCAATGGAACTTATTGAAGCCGATATTGTATTTTCAAATAAAAACGACGGCGATATTCTTTCTCTTATCAACGAATACAACATTAATAAAAACCGACTTGTAAAAATTGACGAGCATAAAACCGGCGACGATTTTTGGGACTGTTCGATAGATAGGTTTTACGAAAGAATAAGAGCGTTTGTTAAAATTGAAGACGGTTGCGACAGATTTTGCTCATACTGTATCATTCCTAAATCTCGTGGCAGAGTCCGTTCAAAATCACTTGATATGCTCAAAAACGAAGTTGAAAACCTTGCAAACGGCGGTATAAAGGAAATTGTGCTTGTAGGTATCAACCTTTCTGCATACGGCAAGGGCGAAGATTTTAATATTGTTGATGCTGTTAAGATTTGTAACAATAACGAAAAAATCAAAAGGATAAGGCTCGGTTCTCTTGAACCCGACCATTTAACAGATGAAGTTATTGACGGTCTTGCAAAGTGTGAAAAGCTTTGCCCTCAGTTTCACATTTCGCTTCAAAGCGGATGTAACAAAACGCTAAAAAGTATGAACAGGCACTACACCGCCGAAGAATATAAAGCTTTATGTGACAAACTAAGAAGCACTTTTGATGACGCAAGCCTTACGACCGATGTTATGGTAGGCTTTAATGATGAAACACAAGAAGATTTTAAAGAGAGCCTTGAATTTGTAAAGAGCATTGCCTTTGAAAAAGTTCATGTTTTTCCTTACAGTGAAAGAGTCGGTACTGCGGCATCCAAGCGTGGCGATAATGTACCAAAGGCCGAAAAAGAAAGAAGAGCCGCAGTTATGATTGAAGAAACCGAAAAGATAAGGCATAATTATCTTCAAAATCTTGTTAATTCAAATAAAACAGTTCTTTTTGAAAATGAAATTGAGCCCGGTTTATTCCAAGGCTATACAAGAAGCTATTTGCCTGTTCGTATGAAATATTGCAAAAATATTGTCGGCGAAGAAATGGAAGTTAAAATAATAGATTACTGCGATGAATTTTGCATTGCGGAATAAAGATTGGATGTTTCCTCATTATCTTTAAGCGAAGTGTATGAAAAAATATAAAAACCGCTGACTTGTTCAAGTTTTGAAAGATAAGTCACTTGGCGTGAAACTATATCTTTTTCCTTAATAAATTCATTTTTACCGCTTTCGCCTGCAAATTCGTCTTTTTGTCCCGATTTATACATAGGCAGTGCAACATAAAGCTTACAGGTAGCGTTATCGCACCAAAGTTTTGTAGTTTGCATAAACGGCTGATTTTCATTTTTGAAGCCAAAATAAATCTGAGGACAAATATAGTCAACATACCCCTCATTTCTCGACCATTTTATAACATCGGCATAAATGGTTGAATAGTCGTAGTCTATATTTGAAGCGGGACTTATACCGAAAGTTACATTACTTTTTATCGATTTAATGGCAGAATATACCGATTTTACCATATTGTTAATATTATCCCGTCTAAAATCTTGCAGACTTTTTTTGCCACCGTTGTTTTTATAAGACTGATAAGCTGATTTATCAATATTTTTATCTTTAGTAGGATAAAAATAATCGTCAAAGCAAATCGAATCAATATCGTAGTTTGAAACAATTTCCTTAACCCCGTTCACTATTAAATCGGTCACTTCTTTATATGCCGGGTTAAAATATATTGTGCCATCGGTTACAATCAGTTTTTCACTGTCTTTCCATTTAAGTGCAATATTGTTTTCGGATAAAGCTGAAAAATCGTTTCTTTGTAAAACACGATAAGGGTTTATCCACGCTTCGATTGAAAGGTTATATTTATGTGCGCATTCAACCATTATTTCAAGCGGGTCATAAATAAGCTCTGAGCCTTGATAACCGAAACAGTACTCACTTACAGGAAAGTATGAAGATTTATAAAAAGCGTCAGCGCACGGTCTGACTTGAACTGTAACACGGTTAAATCCTTTTGACGAAAGTTCTTTAAAAGTTTTTGAAATTGTATTTTTAAACTGCTTTTCGTCATTTTCTTTTGTAAAGATTTCAAGTTCGTAATATGCAATAAACACGCTTTTTACATATGTATTATCTGCTGCGCTTTTTTCAGGCGAAACACTGCTGTTTGAAATGTTGCCGCTGCAACCGACCAAACAAAAAATCAGCAATAATGACAAAATAATTTTTTTATACACTTGAACACATCCTAAATTTATAGTAAAATAGAAAAAGGTGATATAAATGGAATACAGACTCGGTAATTCAAAGTGGGTGCATCAGCGTGGCGAAACAGTTAAGCTTACTTGCCCTGCTTGTAATGAAAAAGTAAATTTCGGTGTTTTTTCAAATTTTGAAAGAAGGCTTGCAGTTAAGCCTACGCTTCTTGACACTCAAACAGTATATTTTCTTGTTTGCCCTAAGTGTGCAAGCGTTTATACCGTTGATGAAAGTTGCGCAAAAGAATTCAAAAAAGGCGATAAACTATCTATCGGCAATTTTGATTTAAAACCGCTTAAAGAGTTTAAATCAGAAATATGACTTATCTTTACATTTTAGCAGCTTATCTTATAGTTATGAATATTATTGCCTCATTTGCCGCAGTAATTGATAAGAAAAAAGCAATAAAACATAAACAGCGGATAAGTGAAAAGGCTCTTATGCTTTTAGGTCTTTTAGGTGGCGCATTCGGTGAATATTTAACTATGAAAACCATCCACCACAAAACGCTTCACAAAAAGTTTATGATAGGTTTGCCGCTTGAAATCGTACTCCATATTATTATTTTAATACTTATATATTTAAAGGTCGCACAGATAATTTAGTGCGACCTTATTTTATTATAAAATTATGCAGATAAGTCCGTTACATCCCTCATTTATAACACGCTCTATTGTTTCCCTAAACTTGTTTCTCGCATCAATCGGCATACGATAAAGCTTGTTGTTTAACCCCTCGCTTACAAGTTCGTGAAGTGATTTGCCAAATATATTGGTATCCCAAATTTCAGACGGATTTTCTTCAAACTCTTTAAGAAGATACATAACAAGTTCTTGGCTTTGACTTTCACTTCCGACTATCGGCGCAACTTCGGTATAAGTATTGCACTTAATCATATGAATTGACGGTGCCTGTGCCTTGAGTTTAACTCCGTATCTTCCGCCTTGCTTCATAATTTCGGGTTCATCAAGTGTTAACTCGTTCATTTCCGGCATAACTATTGCGTAACCCGTTTCTTCAACATCGCTGAGTGCTTTGCCAAACCTTTCGTATTGCTTTTTCATATTTATAAGATTTATAAACTGCGACATCATTTCTTTTTCATCATTAATCTCAACATTACAGCTTTCTGAAAGAATTTTATAAAAATATTTATTATCAACATAAATCTTTATAATGATTTTACCGGTTGACAAATCAAGTGAATTTATATTGATTGATTCAATATATTCGTTTTCTTTAAGTTTTTCACTGAATGTGCCCACACTTCTTATATTTGTTACAGTTGATACATTTTCTTTAATTGAAGTGTAAAGTGATGACTTTAAATAATTGTCGTGGCTTAGATTATTTATCCAGCTTGGGTAATGAATACCGACCGAGCACACAGGAAATTCATAAAGAATATCAGATAAAATATCGTTTATCTCTTGTTCGGTCATTTCAAGGCAGTTGACAGGAATAACCGGTACACCGTATTTATCCGTAAGCGATGTGCAAAGCGCTATTGCGTTAGGTGACTTAGGATTATCAGTATTCATAAGAACGATAAAAGGTTTGTCGAGTGATTTAAGTTCGTCAATCACCCTTTCTTCCGCTTCCTCGTATTCATCTCTCGGTATTGATGTAATTGTGCCGTCTGTCGTTACAACCAAACCTATTGTTGAATGTTCGGTAATCACCTTTTTAGTACCGATTTCAGCCGCCATATTAAAAGGTATTTCTTCGTCATACCACGGTGTCATAACCATTCTCGGCTGTTCATCTTCAATATACCCCACTGAACTCGGAACTATGTATCCAACACAGTCAATGAGCCTTACTTTCATTTTGATATTATCGCTCATTGTTAGTTCTACCGCATCTTCAGGTATAAATTTTGGTTCGGTTGTCATAATTGTTCTGCCTGCGGCTGATTGCGGAAGCTCATCCATTGCCCTTTGTTTAACATATTCGTCATCTATTTTAGGCAAAACAAGCGTATCCATAAATCTTTTTATAAAAGTTGATTTACCCGACCTTACCGGCCCCACAACGCCTATGTAAATATCTCCGCCTGTTCTTTTGGAAATATCACTGTAAATATCATTATACATATAATCTTACCTCACATTCCCGGAACAAGCAAAACTCGTCTGGTGTCAATAATATCCGAACTTAGTTCGTTTTCTTCAATAATAAGCCTTGAATCGGTTGAAAAGTTTTTTGCAATATCCCATACACTTTCATTTTTCTTAGCAAAATAAAGCGTTAATTCGCAGAAGTCACAGTCGTTTTCTTTTTCCTCGGCGTCAATATCCGTTATGTATTCTATTGATTCTTCCCTATAAAGAAATGCCGAATACTCAATATTAAGCCTCAAATTAACCTTATTTGTGTTGTTTATAACAAAATCATAGTTTAAAAGTTTTACATTTGCATCGCCGAAAAATTCAATATCATTTAGTTTTAGCGTATACATTTCCTCTTTATCAAAATAACAAAGCAAGCCTTCTTCGTCATGATAGAAAAATCTTAAAAGCACAGCGCAATTCAGCGTTGAAGAAGTGACAAAAGTACGAACTATCTGAGCGTTTAAATCGATGATTTCAATAATGCTTTTGTCATTTTCAAAAGTCATTTCAAAACTTTTAGAATCAAAATAATAAATCGGATTAGATTTAAGTATTAATTTTTCATTTTGGCTGGTTGATTTAAAATGCGGAATGTATGAATCAACAGAAATATTTTCTTTTTCAATAGAACAGATTTTATAATTAATTGCTATTCTGCCCACCGCTTCAATATCACAGAGCTTATTATTTGAATCGGCTCTAGGCTTAATATAAAGCTGACTGAGATTTGCTTCAATAAACGAATAATCTGTTTCATCACAGCCGGTAATATCAATAATACGGCTGACCGAAAATGAATGTTTAATTTTATCTATATTTGAATTTTCATCACAATAAACAACAGAAATTTCACAGTCAATTTTAACAAGCATTTTATCTTTTATTATTTTCTTATCAGAGACAACAGTGTTTGCATAAGTATTTATTATGTTTTTTATTTGGTTTTCACCTTTGCTTAGTGAAAATGCCTCGTCAAATTCAACAGAACTTACAGAGCAAGCCTTAATATTAAGTATATCGGCTTCAAGACTCTTAATAAATGCATTTTCACATTTTGACAGGGAATGTATACACTTTTTGCAAAAGATGCTTATTTGAGCACTTAGGGATGTGTGCACATCGATTCTTCTTTGATTAACAAGTCTGCTGTTTGAATAAGCCGTGCATAAATTAACTAGCGCAAAATCAGGAAAATTACAGTTTGTTATATCAAATGTTCGTGAAAATTCTTCTTCAAAAATATTTGAAAGAGTGATATTGTCAGCCGTTTTGTACATAATTGTAATTATGCTTCTGCCGTAGACTATAATTGAAGAAGAGGACAAATCATAATCTGTTACAACATTTTTAACACAGCACTTAACAAGCTTATCAATATCGTCAAGGTATTGCGGCAAATTAAGCTGATAATCAATATCAAAGCTTTCGTTGATTTTTTCTCTCGCTTCATTGCAGTTTATTTCTCTGAATTCTTTATTTAGCTCCATAACGAATCTCCTTTTCAGTTTCTATCAATACATATGCAAATAATATTTTCGATATTACAAGGCTTATTCAATTTTTGTTTGACAAGCTTATATTATTGTGTTATTCTAAATTTGAGGTAATCGTTATGAATAATATAATTTCAAAATTTAACACCTTTGCTCAGCCTGAACAGCCTAAGTATTATGCTTGGGTTTATTTGTGCTGTGTTCAAAGGTAGATAATAGTATTTGTTTATATAAATTATTAAACTGCTGATGAACATAAAAGTTTGTCAGCAGTTATTTTTTTAGGAGGTAATAAAAATGAAAATAGCAAACATTGACCTCGGCAATGAATTTGATTGGGGCAAAGCAAGTAAAAATTATGCAAAATACAGGGACATATATCCAAATGAATTTTATCAAAAGATAATAGATTTGGGTTATTGTAAAGAAAATCAAAAAATTCTTGACCTAGCAACCGGCACAGGTGTACTCCCGAGAAATATGTATATGTACGGCGGTAAATGGACAGGCGTCGATATAGCGGAAAACCAAATTAAATATGCAAAAAAGCTAAGCGAAGGCTTAGATATAAAATATATTGTTTCACAAGTTGAAGAATTGGAATTTGAAGAAAATACTTTTGATGTTATAACAGCTTGTCAGTGCTTTATGTATTTCGATAAAAATATTCTTTTACCAAAAATACATAAATGGCTCAAACCGAACGGGCATTTATTAATTATGTTTATGAACTGGTTGCCGTATGAAAGTGAAATTGCATATAAGAGCGAGGAGTTAGTGCTAAAATACAACCCATCTTGGAGTGGCAAAGGTTCAACTCGCAGTGAAATAGAAACACCCGATTGGCTTGATGATATGTTTACCGTTTCAAACAAAATAGCTTTTGATATAAATGTCAAATTTACCCGTGACACTTGGCACGGCAGAATTAAAGCCTGCCGTGGAATCGGAACAGGAGCATTAAGCAAAGAAGAAATTGCAAAATGGGAAACTGAGCATAAAGCGATGCTTTCATCGTACCCCGAAAAATTCACTATCCCCCATTTTGCAACAATATTAGATTTAAAGAATTTGGAGTGATATTATGATTAAACAAATTAAAAATACAGAACTTTTAAAAGCGTTTATTATGCAAAAGAAATGTTTTAAACCTATATATGAAAAATATTACGATGAAACAAACCCCTGCAAAGAATCTTTTTCAAAATTTGTATCAAGAACTACAAAACCGAGTTTTCAAATGTATTGGATAGTTGATAACAGCACAAAAGTAGGTCAAATTTGGGTTGCAACTAAAAACAATACAGCAAAACTTGCAAGGTTGTTTGTACTTGCCAAATATCAAAATAAAGGCTATGCAACAAATGCAATTATTGATATAGAAAAACTATATTCACAATATTATCATTGGCAACTCGATACAATTAAAGAGGAAAAGAAAAATGTTCACCTATATCAAAAACTCGGATATAAACCCTGCGGAAAAGAAAAAATTATCAACGATAAAATGACAATAATTGAATTTGAAAAGGAGATAAATGATGAATAAAATAATTGAATTTTATAACAATTACGATGAAGAAAACAGGCTAAAAAGCAAGACGCATTTACCGGAATATCTCATTACTATGAAGTATATAAAAAAGTACCTGACGCCAAAATCAAAAATTCTTGAAATTGGTGCAGGTACGGGGAGATATTCTATTGCGCTTGCGGATATGGGATATGATGTAACGGCGGTTGAACTTGTGCCACATAATATAGAAATATTAAAAAGTAAAATTAAGCCAGAGCATAAGATAACTGTTTATGAGGGAAATGCGTGCGGTTTATCGTTCATTAGTGATAATACATACGACATAGTATTACTGCTCGGTCCGATGTACCATCTTTTTAATGATAATGACAAACACAAAGCGTTGAATGAAGCAATAAGGGTTGCAAAAATCGGTGGAATTATATATTCTTCTTATTGCAATAATGACACTACGATTTACAAAATGTTTTATAAAAAACGAATACTTAATTATATTGGCAAAGGTTTAATAGATGATAATTTTCACGCATATTCAAGCCCTAATGAAATTTTTGAATTATATAGAAAAAGTGACATTGATAAATTAATGGAAAATTATAATGTTACCAGACTTCATTTCGTTGGCGTCGATATGCTGTCATATTTATATTCAAATAAATTAAATATGCTAAATAAAAGAGAATTTGAAGAATATATGAAGTTTTTATCAGTCATATGTGAGCGTGAAGATTTGGTTGGCTTTTCACAGCATATGCTTGATGTGTTTAGGAAGAATTGATTATAAATTATAGTTTATCTTAACATAGGTTTCTCTCCTATCGACGGCGAAGCCGCCACTTCCCTCGTCAGAGGG
>UQEY01000006.1 GCA_900540235.1 uncultured Eubacteriales bacterium | reverse complement strand
AGGCTCAAAGAAAGCAATCGCTCTCACTTGGGCAAAGGTTAAAGGTGTAAAGGGTTATCAAATTCAAGTTGCAACGGATAAAAAGTTTAAGAAAAACAAGAAAACCGTAACAATCAAAAAGCAGAAAACAACCAAAACAACCGTTAAAAAACTCAAGGCTAAGAAAAAATATTTTGTTCGTATTCGTACATATAAAACAGTAAACGGCAAGAAAGTTTATTCTTCTTGGTCAAAAACTAAGACAGTTAAAACAAAATAAACAAAAGAAAGGAGAGCCGCAAGGTTCTCCTTTTTCTTGTGTAAATTATTGTTTATCTTAACATTTGTTTCTCTCCTATCGACGGCAAAGCCGCCACTTCCCTCGTCAGAGGGAAGCAAGAACTTGGCTCCCTCTGACGAGGGAGCTGTCAACTTTGTTGACTGAGGGAGAGAAAATTTACAATGTGGCAACGCCGTCAACCTATTATAAATTATAATTTATTAAAATACTTTCGGCAGGAGCAAGCTAAACCCTATAGACGCTCTTAGATATGAATAATTTGTAATTATCAAACCGATTAATTTTTAGTTTAGGCGTACCTATTGTTTTATTTTGTACTGTATTGTATAATATAAATATCTATATTAAGGGGAAAAATTATGAAGTACAATTTAAAAACAGGTAATTTTTACGATTTTAGTAAGTTTAGGGAAAATATACTTTTTCCTCGTTCTTACTTCATTCCTTTTGCAAACCTTGACGAGCTTGCAAAAACGGATATCAGAAATGAAAGGTATTCTTCGTCTTTGGTTGAGTGCCTTTCGGGTGAATGGGACTTTGCTTATTTTGACAACTGCAATAAAGTAGATAATTTTTTTGATACAAATAAGTTTGAATTTGACAAGGTAAATGTTCCGTCAATGTGGCAGTATACCGGTTATGAAAAGCCGTATTATGTCAATACCCGTTATCAGTTTAAGCCTAATCCGCCGCATATTCCTACCGATTGTCCGGTCGGTATTTATCGCAGATTTATTGATATTGACAATTTATCGCTTAACTACACGCTTACCTTTTTAGGCGTAGCAGGTGGTTTGGAAGTGTTTGTCAACGGTAAATTTGTCGGCTTCAGCGAGGGCAGTCATAATACTTCCGAGTTTGAAATTAACGAATTTCTTGTTGAGGGTAAGAATGAAATAGTAGTTCAAAATCATAAATGGACTAACGGCACTTACCTTGAAGCACAGGATATGTTTCGTTCAAACGGTATTTTCCGTGATGTTTTGCTCTTTAAAACAGGTGAAAATTCTATTTACGATTTTGAAGCTAAGACTAAATATCTCGGCAGCTCTTACAACCTTGAATTTATCCCGTCATTAAAACTCAGTGACGATTGTACGCTTAGTGTGTCACTTTATGATGACGGTGAAATTATTGCGTCAAAGAGCGTTAATGTTTCGCCGAAAAGTATCGAAAAAATCACATTTGAAAGCTTAAATGTTCACGAATGGTCGGCTGAATGCCCATACCTTTACGATATGATAATCACTCTTTCAAAAGGTGAAGATGTGATTGAAGCAGTTAGGAAGAACATCGGTTTTAAGCATATTGAAATTAAGGGAAATGTATTTTATTTCAATAATCAGCCTATTAAACTTTTGGGTGTTAACCATCATGATTCTATGCCGAAAACGGGTTATACGATGACTGTAGGGGAGATGGAGCAGGATGTCAGCCTTGCTAAGCAGTATAATGTTAACTGTATTCGTACATCTCACTATCCGCCTGACCCGACTTTCCTCGACCTCTGCGATGAATACGGTATTTATGTTGTTGACGAAGCCGATATTGAAACTCACGGTTGCGAAACCGAGCTTCACAGACCGGGCGCTTGCTCTCATAATAAAGACTGGCAGCAGCGTTACTGGGATAGAGTATATAGGATGTACCAAAGGGACAAAAACCACGCTTCTATAACTATGTGGTCGCTCGGTAACGAATCGCACGGATATTTAAACCAAGATTATTGCTATGACGAGCTTAAAAAGTTAACCTCTATTCCGATTCACTATGAGGGTGTTTGCAGAACTAAACGCTTTGCATATGATGTTATTTCGCATATGTATGCTTGGCCGAATATGTGCGAAAAAATTGCTAAGGGCTCGCTTCCTAAATATAGGAAAAAGCCGTTTTTCCAGTGCGAATATGCGCATGCAATGGGTGTCGGTGCAGGTGAGCTTGAAAGATATATTAAGATTTTCTATTCTGCGCCGAATATGCTCGGCGGCTGTATTTGGGAGTGGGCAGACCATGCCGCATACCATGAAAATGAAAAGATAAAATATACATACGGCGGTGACCATGGAGAGGAAAAGCATGACGGCAATTTCTGTATGGACGGTCTTTTCTTCCCTGACAGAACTCCGCATTCAGGCGCAAAGCAGATGAAAATTTGCTATCGTCCCGTAAGATGCGAAAGAATTGCGGACAATAAATATGCGTTTATAAGTCATAAATACTTTGAAAATGCAGATTTTACTGTAAAGTATAAGTGCTTAACAGACGGCGTTGAGATTAAGTCGGGCGAATTTAACATTTGCGTTGCTCCTCAGTCAAAGCAAATTGTTGAAATTGATAAAATCAATATTGACGCAAAGAAAAACAATGTGATTATTTTCACCTATATGTCCGGTGATTTTACTATAGCATACGAACAAGTTGTTTTAAGTCAGGGAATACTTAAAAAAGAAGTGCCGAAATGTGGCAAAATCAGCGTAAAACCAAGCGAAAGCAAACTTTATATCACTTTTGAAAACGGTTTGGTGGTATTTGATAAGAAAACAGGTTTTATCAATTCTTATAAATTTAAAGAGCGTGAAATGATAAATCAATTCCCACTCGGCGATTTTAAAGGCTTTGCTCCTGCGTTTTATCGTGCCGAGCTTGATAACGACAGAAATATTTGCAAATATTGGCACGCAATGAAACTTGAAACTACCGCCAACACCTGTAAAGGCGTAAACTTTACAGAAAATAACGATTATGTGGTTATAACAGCTAAGATAAAATCGCTTGCCGTTCGTGCTTTGCCTGTTGCACTCACAGAAATTAAGTATACAGTCTACGCATCAGGCGTGATTAATGTTGATGTAAACTGCCTTGGCGGCGGTGCAATTAAGTTCTTGCCACGCTTCGGCTTGATGCTTGAAATGCCGAAGGAATACGAAAACATTAAGTATTTCGGTTTAGGCGAGGATGTCAATTTGCCGGACTATAAAGAGCACGCACTCATGGGCATTTATAACACTACGGTTGATAACCTCAAAGAAGATTATATAAAGCCACAGGAAAGCGCTACAAGGTGCGATGTTCGTTTTGCCGAGGTCACGGATAAAGATGGTTTCGGTTTAAGATTTGACGCAGTTAATAAGCCGTTTATCTTCTCGGCAAGTCACTACACTTCAAACCAGTGGGCAAAGGCAATGCACAGAGAAGAACTTACCCCTTTTCCTACTACCTGCATTAATATCGACTGTGCGGTTTTGGGTGCGGGTTCAAACGCCTGCGGTCCTTTACCAAACAAAAACGACAGAGTGGGTTCACTCAAAGGAAAGAAATTTTCATTTACAGTTAAACCGATAGGTGATTAAATGTTTAAAATCGGAACAGATATAATAAGAATATCGAGAATTGAACAAAGTATTAAAAGTCCGTCATTTTTAAACAAAGTTTTTACCGAAAACGAAAGAGAATACTGCAAAAGACCTGAAAATTACGCAGGTCTTTTCGCAGCTAAGGAAGCTTATTTTAAAGCGCTTGGAATTGGCATAAAAATGCCTATGAATTCGGTTGAAATTATGCATAACAACAACGGAAAACCGTACATTAAAGAAGTGGATAACTCCGATTTGTCAATTTCCCACGACGGCGATTATGCGATAGCAACAGTAATTTTATGGTGAAAATGTAAAGTAATAAAGCTTTACGAGATTGTGAGTGATATTTATGAGAGTATTAACATCAAAGCAAATTAAAAGGGTTGAAGAAGACGCATTCAAAACCGATTCAACAGAATCAGGTTTAATGCTTAATGCCGGTACGGCTTGTTTTAACAAAATACGCAAAATATTCGGTAAATCTCTTGAAAGCAGCAGTGTTGCAGTCTTTTGCGGCAACGGTAAAAATGCAGGTGACGGCTTTGTCATTGCAGATTTGCTTTGCAAAATTAATGTTAGTGCTGATATTGTTCTTTGCGATAAAGAACCTTCAATCGCTGAGCCTAAAATGTACTATGATAATGCACTCGAAAACTGTGTAAAGTCATATTGCTTTACGGATATTGAACGCAAAAACTATGATATTATCGTTGATTGCATCTTTGGAATCGGCTTCCACGGTGAGCCGAGGGAACCTTTTGGTAAAATTTTTGATTATATCAATTCATCAACTGCAAAGGTAGTAAGCATAGACACTCCGAGCGGTACAGATTCAACCGACGGCTCGGTAGCAAATGCTGTAAAAGCAGATTATACTATTGCCATTTCAACTTTAAAATACGCTCATATTCTTCCTCCGTCAAATTCCTATTGCGGCAAAATTTATACTGTCAATATCGGTATAAGTGAGCAACATTATAAGGAAAAATATGCAAACACAATCACAAAGGCGGATGTTAAAAAAACTTTTCCTCCTCGTGATTTTAATTCAAATAAGGGCACTTTCGGTCATGAGCTTAATATATGCGGCTCATATTTAATGCCGGGTGCTTCCGTTATTTGTGCAAATGCTGCGCTTAAAAGCGGCGTCGGTCTTTTAAAATGTGCATTTCCTAAATCAATTTATCCTGTTATGACTTCTCATCTTACTCAGCCTATTTTTAAACCGCTTTGTGAAAATTCGGCTAAAACTGTTTCTATCGGTGCACTCGGCGATATTATGGAAGATTTAAAATGGGCGAACAGCGTGCTTGTCGGCTGCGGTCTTGGAAATAATGATGATATTCAGGTGGTTGTTGACCAAGTTATAAAAACGAGTGAAGCACCTATAGTTCTTGACGCAGACGGAATAAATGCCATTGTTCCTTTCATAGATATATTAAAGGACAAAAAAGCGCCTGTTGTTGTAACTCCGCATCCCGGTGAAATGGCACGAATGATAGGCGAATCGGTTGATTATGTCTGCTCTCACAGGCTCGATGTGGCTAAAGCGTTTGCAAAGGATAATGATGTTATTGTTGTGCTTAAAGGCGCAAATACTATTGTTACGAACGGCGACGATGTTTTCTTTAACATAACGGGCAACCCCGGTATGGCTATGGGCGGTACGGGCGATATGCTCTCGGGCATTATTGCTTCCTTTATTGCTCAGGGACTTACTGCGTTTGATGCTGCCAAAGCAGGTGTATATATCCATGGCAGGTGCGGTGACATTTGCGCCGAAGAGCTTTCTGTCAGGGGTATGACGGTTGACGATATGCTATCCGTTTTAAGCGCTTTGATGTCCGAATTTGAATAAAGGACTGATTGCGTGAAAAAATTCATTAACCTTTTCTTTTTAATAATATTTCTTGCTTTTGCGTTTTGCTCCTGCTCGGTAAAAATTAACACTCCCAAAATGCCTTCGACATTTAAACAAAATGCCGTTGTCACTTTGGGAGATTTTTCTTTTGATTGCGAAATTTGTAAAGATGAGTCGAGCGTTTCAACCAAATTGAATAACACAAATGCGCTCGGTCTTGTTATGACTTATGACGGAAATGATATAAATTTTAAATACAATGATTTTTCATATGATTTTGACGCTTCAAATTTTGAAAAAGCGAACACTTCAATCATTGTTTATAATGTACTTGACGAACTTGACAGCGAAGAAACGCAAATGCATATTATCGACGGCGGAGTGAAATATGAGGGTAAAACCGATTTTGGCTCGTTTATCCTTATTCAAAACGATAACGGCACATTAAAATCACTCGTATTTAAAAATAATGATTTTAAAATCGATTTTAAATAAAAAAGGCTGCTTCAAAAAGCAACCCATTTTTTAATGTTATCTTATTTTGTTGTACTGCCGAAACCGCCGTCACGAACGCCGTCAGCCTCGTCATCAACTGTTATTCCAAATTGAGTGAAAATACCTTGAGCAAAGCCGTCGCCTGCGTTAACCTCAGCCTTATGACCATCATCGTGAGCGTCACAGCTAATCTTAATCATAATGTGACCCTCGTTTGATGAGTTGTAGTAGTCGCTGTCAATAATGCCTACGGTATTATCAAGTTGGCAACGGTGCTTAAAGCCAAGACCTGAGCGAGGATAGATTGAAAGAACCCAACCCTCATCAATTTTTGAACGGATACCGGTAGGGACTAAAGTAGATTTGCCCCTTTCAAAGCAAATATTACTCGGCGCATAAAAATCATAACCGGCAGAGCCTACAGTTGCACGCTTTGGAAGTTTTATGCTGTCATATACCGCTTTAACATCTTTTGTATCAGGAAAATTTTTGAGCCAATCTTTTTCAAATTGCTCAAAAGAAACTTTTTCAAATTTAGCTATTTTATTCATTTTATCATTCCTTTCAGATAGATATCATAACATATCTGAAAAAATAAAACAACCTTATTTTAACTTTGAAAGAATTAAAACAAGATTGTAAAATTATGCTTATTAAAGACCGAAACTTACCGAAAGAGCATGGTCAACTTTTCCCATATCGGCAGTGTCAAGGCTTCCCATTTTCTCTTTCAGTCTGCGCTTGTCAATAGTTCTTACCTGCTCAAGAAGCACAACGCTGTCCTTTGCAAGACCGCAGTTGACGGCGTCAACTTCAATATGCGTCGGCAGTGCACTTTTATCTTTTTGTGATGTAATAGCTGCTGCAATAACCGTTGGTGAAAACTTGTTTCCTATATCATTTTGAACTATCAAAACAGGTCTTACACCACCTTGCTCAGAGCCGACAACAGGACTTAAATCAGCATAATATATTTCGCCTCGTTTAATCAGCAAATCAATCACCTTCAAATTATTTTTAAACTAATGCTTACATCTTTATATTTGCCTAAAATGTTTTGTTTTAAACATCACATTCCATTATATGTAAAAAAATAATATTGGCAAAAAAAATATTCGCACATAGAATGGAGAGTAACACTATAAAGAAAGGTGATTTTATGGAAAAATATGTAGATTTATTTAAACCGTCATTTTTGAAAAACGAACAGCGCCCGTCACTTCCGCCGGATGCTACGCCTACTATGGCATATATACCTCTACAACTTGATTTAATGACTTATGAAACAGATGAAGCGCTTAACACAGGCACGCTGTTTCCTACTCTTGATAAACCGTTTTTGTGTGGAAGGAGGGCTAAATGATGGAAAAGAAGAAACTGCTTAAAAGACTTTCTGCACTCGGCTTTGCCATGTATGAATGTAGGCTTTATTGTGACACTCATCCGCAGGATACCGAGGCGTTACAAATGCTGAATGAATATAAAAGCAAGTATGAAGCGGTGAAAGCAGAATATGAAAAAGAATACGGACCTCTTACCCTAAATGGCTACAACAGCGATGAGTGGTTAAAGGACCCTTGGCCGTGGGACTGAGTCGTCGCAAGTTCCATATCGTTCAAAATAACTTTTGTTTATTTTTTGAGCAAAAGTTATTTATCGCTCATTTCACTGCTCCTCCTCTCAAAATCTGCCGTACAGTGGTGCGTCAGATTTTGTAATACTGAGTTCACGAAAACCTCAATTCTGACTGCTTCTTCGCAACCTTTGTCTTACTAATTTTCTTGCTTTCCTCTGACGAGGAAAGTGGCGGCTTTGCCGTCGATAGGAGAGAAATATGAATTAATTGAAAAAACAGGAGAACCTTTCGGCTCTCCTGTTTTTTATTTTGTCTTAATTGTTTTTACATTAGACCAAGATGAAAATACTTTTTTCTTATTCACAATTTTATATGTGCGAACCTTTACAAAGTATTTCTTTTTAGATTTGAGATTTTTTACGGTAGCTTTTGTTTTGCTTTGTTTACCTACATAAGTGCTTTTTACATTCTTTTTAAATTTCTTATCGGTTGCTACTTTTATTTGATATCCTTTAACATCTTTCACTTTTTTCCAAGTAACGGTGATTGACTTCTTGCCCTTCTTTAATTTTTTTATAGAAGTTTTTTTAGGCTTTGAAGCTTTTGCAAGTGTGGTTGTTGAAGTTGCAGGAGCAATAGTAGTTGAAATTACCGTGGTAGAAGAAGTTGTAGGTGCAGTTGCCGACACTGCGGAAGTTGATGGTGAACTGCTTGTAGTTACTATAGGTGCCGGTGATGTGGTTGTAACTACTGTCGGCTGAAGACCTGAAATTGAAACTTTATTATCATTGCCGAGTGTTACTGTTGCAGTATTGTTATTTGCACTTGTGGCAGTGGTGTCATAAACTGTTGTGCCGAATTCTTCAACCCAGTAGTGAACATTGCAACCTTTAGTTGCGTCATAATAAGAAATATGCGCAATTCCTACGGCAGTATATCTTGAATCAAGCATTGCTCGCCTGTGACCTTGACCGCTGTAGTCACAATTTGCTTCGCTCCATCCTTCGTGAACTTCAGCCGCTGTAAGAGTAGGGTAGCCGTAAGCAATGTTTTCACCTTTGCCCATAGAAGCATAGCCGTATTGGTCGTAAGCTGTAAATACGCTTGAACCGTCAGGCCTTTTATGCTCATAAAGGAAATAAAGTTCGCAAGCTCTTTGCATAGCTATTTTTTCCAAAGTGTAGTCATAAGTGAGAGGCTTTGCATCGGTTACATATTTTTTTGTGGTGTTGTCCTCATTCCAATACCAAGCGTCTGAACCTGTACGAAGAGCGTTAATTTTGCTAAGCACTGTTCGAGCCTCGCTCTGCTCAAATTTAACTGTGATGCTTTGAGAGGCGTAAGCGTTAAGATTAGCGCACGCAAATACGCTGACTGCCATAACAAATGACAAAAATAGACTAAAAAACTTTTTCATTACATGTTCTCCTAAAAATAAACATTAAGACTGTGGAAAAATCACAGTCTTATATTATATTACATTTTTGAAATTTCGTCTCTGAATGCTTCAACGCTGTCAAAAGCTTTATAAACAGACGCAAAGCGAACATAGGCAACTTCGTCAATGTTCTTGAGCTTCTCCATAATAAGCTCGCCGATTCTTGCAGAAGTAACCTCACGGTCAATAGCAGACTGAAGCGTAGTTTCAATCTCGCTTATTGCGGTTTCAAGTTCGTTAATAGTAACCGACCTTTTTTCACACGCACGAAGCATACCTTTAAGAATTTTGTTCCTGTCAAAAACCTCACGGCTTTTATCTTTTTTAATTACAATAATAGGAACATCTTCAATTACTTCATAAGTTGTGAAACGCTTAGAACATCTAAGACATTCTCTTCTTCTTCTGATTCTTTCGTTTTCGTCGGTAGGACGAGAGTCGATAACTTTGCTTTCTTCATAACCACAAAACGGACATCTCATAATAATCATCCTCCATATATCGATGATTTTATATTATATCACAACATATAGCAAAATGCAAGTATTTTTACTTTACAACAACATATAGTTAAGTAGCAGACTTTTTTAATTCATCTTCCTTTTTATTGTATATAAACATCCAAATTGCCATTGAGCAAATAATTACATATCCCAAAACAGACCACAAGTCAGGAAGCTGATGGTTTAAGAAAAAATATCCGCTTATTGCAGTAAAGATTACATTAGAATAATCATAAACGGAAATTTTACTGCTCGGAGCATATGTGTAAGCGGTTGTAATGCCAAATTGACCGCCGGCGGCAGCAATGCCCACAAGAATTAAACATATCAACTGTTTTGCCGTCATAGGTACAAAGCCGAAGATTAAAAACGGAGCAGTGCAAACAACCGAGAAAAGCGAAAAGAAAAAAACAGTAAATGTTCCGTTTTCGCCTTTGTTTGCCATATGCCTTACGCAAGTGTATGCCGCACCTGCACCGACGCCGCCCAAAAAGCCTGCTATAGACGGCAAAAGTTCAACATTTGAAAGAGTAGGTTTAATTACAAAAAGCGAACCTGCAAATGCAACGGCTATCGCCAAAGCCTGCTTAGTCTTAAACTTTTCTTTAAGAAAAATAAATGAAAAAATGAGCGTAAAAAACGGGCTCATTTTGTTAAGCATTGCGGCATCGGCGGTGGAGGACATTTTTGTAGTCGCATAAAAATTACCTATCATACCGGCAAGACCGAGAGATGAACGCAAAAAATGATATTTCAAACACCCTTTGTGCGGTTTAAAAGAATCTTTATTTTTTAAAAGTGTAGCCGCTGCAATGAAAAATGCAACGAGGTTTCTGAAAAAAACTTTTTGAATAACGGGTATATCACCCGACATATTAATAAAAATACTCATCCAGCTAAAGCTGAAAGCTGAAAACAGTATACAAATTATGCCTTTCGCTGTGTTACTCAATTTTTTCATATTGATTCTAAAAAAACCTTACTTTCTTTTAATTCTTTTTCTACATCAAAGCCGAGCGAATAAATTTCTATCATATATGTTCCGTTATAGTCGGCACTGTTTAAAATATCAACCATTTTTTTATAGTTAAAACTACCTTTACCCGGCGGCAAGCAGTCACGCTCAGGTGTGTTGTCGCTTATATGCATATGAACGATATTATGCTTAAACTCTTCAAGAAATGCAAAAGTATCTTGATGTGCTCTTATGGTTTGCTTAATATCAAACACCATATGATAATCGTCGCCGAGTGCACTTCTCATCTTTTTGCAAAAGTCAATGCTTTCGCTTTTAAATCTGTTAACATTTTCCTGGCAAACCGTTACGCCCTCACGCTTGCCAATTTCAATAAGATTATTAAACCTTTCAAAATATCTTTCGTTTGGAATAGGAATTTTAGGTTTTGCAACTGCGCCGTGGATAACGACATATTCAGCGCCGAGTACAGCCGCCGCATGACATGTTTTTTCATAAATATAGATAAAATCGTCATATCTTCTTTGATAGTCCGAGAAGATACAAGTTGACTCCATAAAGCTTGAAAACGGATGAACAGATACAATATCTGTCCCTCCGTCTTTAGCAATAGTATTTAACTCTTTTAAAAAAGGTTCTTCAAGTTCAGAAGGTGCATTCATAAAAACCTCGGCATTTTTGTACCCAAGCTCGCAAACCTTCATTAATGCTTTCTCCGTTTCAAGCGGATAAAAGCAAGATGTTGACGCACCGATTTTCATATCATTAACCTACCAATTTTTCAATGCACGCAAGCTTAGTGCAAATGCAAAGAAGTTCAGCTGCCATATCAAGCTCGTCGGTCGGTGGGAACGACGGAGCAATACGAATGTTGCTGTCGTTAGGGTCAAGACCGTAAGGGAAGGTTGCACCTACGCTTGTGAGCGTAACACCTGCCTCCTTGCAAAGTTCACCGGTTCTTTTAGCACAACCGTTCATAACATCAAGGCTGATAAAGTAGCCGCCGTTAGGGTTAAACCAGGTTGCAATGCCTGTGCCGCCGAGTTCCTTTTCAAGGTGGTCAAGCACCATATCAAACTTTGGTTTAAGAATAGAAGCATGCTTTTTCATATGCTCAAGCACACCGTTCGCATTTTTGAAATACTGAACATGGCGCTGCTGATTCATTTTGTCATAACTGATTGTTTCGCAGTTAAGCCTTTTCTTAATAGCGGCAATGTTGTTATCACTTGCGATAATAGCCGAAACACCTGCGCCCGGGAAAGTAATCTTTGATGTTGAGCAAACTTCAATAATCATATCTTCATTATTATATTTTGGAAGAACATCAAAAATGTTAAGAAGCTTGTCACCGTTGTCTGTAAGGTCGTGAACGCAGTAAGCATTGTCCCAAATAATTCTGAAATCTTTTGCAGCAGGCTTTAATGCGGCAATTCTTTCGACAACTTCATCGCTGAAAGTGATGCCTTGCGGGTTAGAATACTTAGGCACGCAGAACATACCTTTTACACTTTCGTCCTTAATAAGTTCTTCAATCATATCCATATCCGGACCGTCTTCAAGCATAGGAACATTAATCATCTTGATTCCGTAATGTTCGCAAATGGTGAAATGCCTGTCATAACCCGGAACAGGGCAGAGAAATTTAACCTCGTCAAGCTTGCACCAAGGAGTTGAACCTGCACCCTGAACGAAACACTGACCGATATAGTCAAACATAAGGTTAAGGCTTGCAGTAGGACCTACTACAACATTCTTAGCGTCAACGCCCATAAGCTCGCCGAAAAGCTCTTTGCAACTCGGAATACCGTCAAGCAAACCATAGTTTCTAAGGTCAACTCCGCCATCAACATAATTGTCACAGTTAAGCATATCCATAGAAAGGTCAAGCTGTTCTTTACAAGGCTTGCCACGGCTCATATCAAGTTTAAGATTCTTGGCTTTAAAAGCATTATATCTTTCTTCAAGCACCTTTTTTTCGTTAAGGAGCTGTTCTTTTGTCATTTCAGTATAAAGCATTAGTTAGTCCTCCGACATATTTCTTACCTTTATATTTTACCATATTATATATTTTTTTTCAAAGTGCAATAGATAGAATATTAAGTGCATATCAATACTATTATTATTTATTTTATACAAAAAAAGAGCCTGACCGATAAAAATCAAGCCAAGCTCTTAACACTACTTTGCAATAAAATAGAATTCTACGCCGTCATCTTTGTTTTCATAGCCGTATTTAAAACCGTGAAGTTCAAGAATTTGGCGGGATATTGCAAGCCCCATACCGGATGAATTTTCGTCCCTGTTTCGTGACATATCACCTTTGTAGAGAAGCTCCCAAAGTTCTTTTCCTTGCTCTTTTGAAATTTTTTCGCCTTTGTTATAAACGCCGAGTTTTAGCTTTTTGCCCTTTTTTGTAAGGCTGACTTTTATAACGGTTTTTGGCGTTGCAAACTTAACTGCATTTGAAAGGAAATTGTCTATAACCAAACCGATAAGCTCATCGTTGCATTTAACCGAGCATTTTTCAACTGCCAAATTTTCAATGCCGACATCTTTTGAAGCTGCAAGAGGTCGGTATTTTTCAATCTCTTTTTTAACAATTCTGTCAAGGTCGCACGCTTTTTTGTCGATATTGCTGTTCATTGTAAGCGAATTGTACTGCAAAAGGTTTTTAACAAGCTTGTTCATCCTGATTGATTCTTCATAAATCGATTTTACATACTCGTCGTTTTTATCCTCGTTCACTTTTTCCATAACAAGTTCGCACCGATTTTGGATAATTGCAAGCGGAGTTTTAAGCTCGTGAGCGGCAGCGTTTGAAAAAGCGTATTTTGCCGTTTTCATCTGCGCTTTTTTCATAATGTTATATGCCACTGCAAGTGAAATTACGAGTGAAACCGCAAAGAAAGAAGTTAATCCTGTTGTCCATCTTGTGAAACGGTAATCTTCGGTAATATTTTTAAAAAGATTTGCAGCAGTATAGGTTACAACATAATAAGCGTTATCATCTTCCGTACCCAAAATGGTAACTTGCTTTATAATATATTTGCCGTCTTTGATAAATGATTCATCACTGTAATCTATTGCAGTTGACCACGGGTTTGTTTTATTTTCTTCATATTCGGCTTTAGTTACCATGTCGTCTTTGAACTCTTTATCAATATAATCATAGTCCTTTTTTTGATAATCAGCCAAATGTTCCTTATACAAATCTAATTCAAAATATTTTGAAACACAACTGATTTCGTCTGTCGGCTTCGTGTCGGTAAAAGTGAAAGTTTCACCGTCTTTGCCGTAAGGCTGAAACATTCTAAAGACAAGCGAACACGGAATTATCTTGTCACCGTCAACAGCAAATTTAAAAGTTGAGTAATCTGAAGAATACTTACTGTCCATTTTTTCAAGCGCTTCAAGCTTTTCCTGCGACAAGTATTCGTCAAGGTTAATTACTCCTGTTTTTAGAGCAGGACTGTACTCAAACATTATTTGGTTTGAAGTTTGTGCAAGCAGTTTTTCGCCTTTTTCATCATAAACATAATATTTTGTAGGGTACATCGGAAGACTTTGGTTTGTTATGCTGACAAAATGGTCTAAGCTTTTATATGAATTATTGTTAAAATCTTGAACGAGTGTATATGCCTCGTCAGAAATATAACTTTTTACCGTTTGCTTCATATTGCCATACAAAACAGCCATTGACGAAAAATACAAAACCAAAACCACAGCAGTTACGATTGATAAAACTTTTCTTGTTTTTTTCATAAATCACACCTCCCTAAAGGAGTAGCCGGTGTTTATCACGGTTTTAATGAGGCTTGACTTATCGCCGAGCGCTTTTCGTATACGCTTAATGTGAGTGTCAACAACTCTGTCGTCACCGTCAAAATCGTATCCCCAAGCGTAGGTCAAAATAAGCTCTCTATTTAAAACCCTGCCTTTGTTTTCCATAAGGTAGCATAGAATTTTGAAATCTTTGTGTGCAAGAGAAATTTCTTTGCCGTCAACATAAGCTCTTTTGCAAGCGAGGTCAAGTGTTATACCAAATGCTTCAAGCTTGTTTTCCTCGTCAATTCCCTTGTAGCGTTTGATAAGTGACTTGCACTTTTCATAAAGGACGGACAACGGAAACGGTTTAACAATATAATCGTCGCAACCGCACTCAAAGCCTTTTAGGTAATCATTCTCCTGATTCATTGCCGTTAAAAACAGAACAGGAAGATTGCTGCTTCTTCTCACTGCCCGGCATGCGTCAAAGCCGTTTACATTGGGCATCATCACATCAAGAATTACCAAATCAAAATTATTTTCGTAAAACAGTTCAAGTGCACTTTCGCCGTCGGCTGCCGTTTTTACAAAATATCCTTTTGCCTCAAGGTAATCTTTAATGCTTTCTCTTATTGCTTTTTCATCGTCTGCCACTAATACGGAAAACATCCTGCCACTCCCTTTCAGCTATAGAATATCAGTGCGATTTGTACTTCGTGTGTTAAAATATGAGAAAATTTAAAAAATAATAAACGATGAATAAATATTTTTAATATCCTCATTTGTAAACGGCATAGGGTTGTTTTGAAGCCTTGCGGTGTTAACTCCTTTTACCGTTTCGTCAAACTGTTCAGGTGTCATTGTTAAGTCGTCAAGAAGATTTAGTTTTGAAAGGAAATTGATAAAAGCGTCATTATCAAAACCTGTTATTTCCTCGGTTTGTTTCATTAATTTTTCAAGTTCTTCGTTTTTACTCATATATTTCCAAATGTAGGCAAGGCAAACGGCAACTGCGTGACCGTGGTGAAAACATTTAAGCTTGTGGAGCTTGTAGCTGAAAGCGTGGGGCGAGGTTGTGCGGGCAATGTTTATGGCTTTGCCTGCAAGCATACTGCATTCAAGCATCGGTGCAAATGTACTTTCGTCATTTTCAAGATATTTTGCAAAATTATTATTAAAAAGTACAAGTGCCTTTTTGCTGTATTCTTTGCTTTCATCGGTTGCATCTTTTGACCAAAACGCTTCAACACTGTGGCAAAATGCGTCAAGCGAGGTTACAACCTTTTGCTCGTATGGAAGTGATTTTAAAACTGTAGGGTCGAAAATTTGGAAGTTTGGAATTATACCGTAATCACTTACAGATTCCTTGTCTTTATTTCTGTAAAGAACTGAAAAACGAGTAACTTCCGCACCCGTGCCCGCAGTTGTGGGTACTGCAAGAATAGGGAAGTTAAGCTTTGAATAGAACTTAATTCCTTTTGCGGTGTCAATAGCACTTCCGCCACCGACCGCTATAATAAAATCACAGCCGTTTTCTTTGTACGCTTTGATTCCTTTTTCTACCGAACTTACCTCCGGACACGGCTCAAAATCGCAAAACGCAACGCTTTGAGTTCCGGTTTCTTCAAGCGCTTTTCTATAGCCGTACCTGTCATATTCACTGCTGCATACAAAAAGAACTTTTTGTGGTTTAAGCTCAGCCATTTTATTTTTAAATTCATTTAAGAATTTTTCATTGTTGTATTCCATAATGCACCTCTTATTATTAGTACCTTAATTTTAACATAAAAGAGCAAAAAAATAAACCTCTCTAAAATTTAGAAAGGTTTATTTTGCGGACGAATGATATTTGCCTTATATTATTTTGCAAGAGAACCGACGAGCATCATATAATCGCCGATTTGTACGCCGAATTCCGGCGCACCTTCCATAATAAGCTGCTTGTTTGCAGTCATTTGGAACATATCGCCGGTGCCGAGCAAAATTTTAAGCGCAGAAGTAGCGCAGTCAAATTTCATACAGAAAAACGGCTTAGAACGCTTGTATTCACCTCTGCCTGCTCTTGACTTGCCTGCCTTGACACGCATATATGCCGTACATTCAGGATGACCGTCAACTGCCCATTGATAGCAGCGGTCAGGGCTTTTAAGCGCCCAATCGTGAACCTGCGGGTGGCCCATCTTGTTAAGCTGGGAAATGCCTGAAGAAAGCAAATAGAAATAAAGCTTGCAAAGAAGAAGCGAAAGTTCTTCATCATTTTCAGGCGGTTCTGTAATGCTCAAAAGCGATGACATTTTTAAAAGAACAGCCATAAATTTAGCAAATTTGCTTACCGACTTAACTTTCATTTTAGGAAGCGAAGTCATTTTGCCTTTCATAAACTCGTTCATCTTTTCCATGGAAGAAAAGGCGAGTTCAGCGTCAATTCTTTCCTGACCGAGGTATTCGCCGAGTTTAACAGTCCACTCACCGTTTTCAATGATAAAATGAACAGCTTCTTTGTCCTCAGCGTTGACCTTAGCCGAAACCTGATAAATAGCGTTTACGCCTTCAAATTTCTTTTTAAGCTCAGGTACATCGGTCGCAATAGTTTTCATAAGCGGTAATGCTGCCGCCATAAATATTTTGTTGGTGTAACGGGTTTCGTCACTTGCCATAAAGATACACTCCTTTCAGTTAATGATGATTGAATAACGATTTTATCCGTATTTATTTTCCTTAAAAACAGCTTAACTGCTCGGGGAAAGATTAGCCTTTATAAATGCGTCATACGGACTACTCACCGTTAGGTGTTAAAATTCGTCGTCCCAAGCATCATCAGCCTCAAAGTCTGCGTGCATCATTTCGCCGATAGCTTCGCTGATACCGTTAGCGTCAATCTTAGCCATAGCGAGAAGGTCCTCTTGAAGACCGATAGTTGAAAATGCATTTTGATGACCGAGCATCTTAAATGCACAGGCTTTACCGCTTTTAGCTACAACTTCTGCAACAGCAGAGCCTAAGCCGCCCATAACTTCGTGGTCTTCAACGGTAATAATTCTTCTTGTGTCCATAATAGCAGACATAACAGCTTCTTCGTCAAGAGGCTTGATTGTGTGCATATTAAGAACTCTAACTTTTAAGCCTGCATCGGCTTCCATCATACGGGCAGCCTGCATAGCTTCAAATACGCAAGAACCGCAGGCGATAACAGTAATGTCAGTACCTTCGTTCATAACGCTTGCCTTGTTCCACTCAAAGTTGCAGTCGGCAGGGGACTTGTAAATAACCTGGTCAAAACCACGGTTAATACGAATGTAAACAGGACCCGGAATGTCATAAGCTGCTTTAACTGCGTGATAAGTTTCAGAACCGTCGCAAGGGCAAATAACAGTCATATTAGGAAGAACTCTCATACAAGCCATATCAATAAGAGAATGGTGAGTAGAACCTGCCTGACCGAAAGATGTACCTGCGTGGGTAGCAATAATTTTAACAGGAACATTTTGATAGCAAATGTCCGTGTGAACTTGGTCGAGTGAACGGGCAGAAGCAAAAATAGCAAATGTTGAAGCGAAAGGAATAAGACCGTTTTTAGCCATACCTGCCGCAACGCCGAAAAGGTTTTGCTCGGCAATACCTACATTAAAAAATCTGTCAGGGAACTTTTCACCGAACATACCGATTTTAGTTGATTTAGCAAGGTCGGCAGTAAGAGCAACAACATCCTTGTGTTCTTCGCCAAGCTCGCAAAGTGCGATACCGTAACATTCAGCAGTTGAAAGTTTAGTGGTATCAGTCATTGTATATGTCATTCCACCCATTGCTTATGCCTCCTTCTCTGCTCGCTCGCAGCGTTCTTTGTAATATGCGTCAAGACTTGCATATGCCTGCTTTGTCTTTTCCTCATCGAGTGAACCGTAGTGCCATAAGTAATTGTCTTTCATAAAGTCAACACCTTCACCCTTGAATGTGTCCATAACAATAGCAGTCGGCTTGTCGCCGCCGTTTTTGTGGTTTTCAATAGCGCTTTCAATAGCGTCGTTAAGCTGCTTAAAGTTGTGACCGTCAATGCGAATAACATTAAATCCAAATGCTTCAAACTTCTTGTCAACAGGCTCAACTTTCATTTCGTCATCAACTCTGCCGTCAATCATACATTTGTTGACATCGGCAAGAACAACAACATTTGAAAGCTTAAACTGAGCGGCACTCATAGCAGCTTCCCAGTTTGAACCCTCATTAAGCTCACCGTCACCGGTTAAAACATAGTTCATATAGTCAATTCCGTTAACTCTGCCTGCAAGGGCAAAGCCTACAGCAAGAGAAATGCCGTGACCGAGCGAACCGGTCGAGCAGTCAATACCTCTAACCTTGTTGCAGTCAAGGTGCATACCAATCTTGGCACCGGTAAGGTTAAAGATTTTAAGCTCGTCAATAGGCATAAAGCCGTAATCGCAAATTACGGGAGCATAGCCTACTGCGGCGTGACCTTTTGAAAGGACAAATCTGTCCCTGTCTGCAAGGTCAGGGTTGTTAACATCGAGTTTCATAAAGCGGTGATACAAAATTGTCATTGCATCCATAGCGCTGAGCGCACCGCCAAGGTGACCCGAACCACCCCAAATTGCGGTTTGAATGGTGAGTCTTCTGAGTTCATCAGCCTTTTTTTCAAGGCGTAGCCATTCAGCTTTGTCAAATGGCTTGTAATTAGCCGGCATAAATTTTACCTCCGTTAAATATATTAAATTTGTTATTACCCAATTACGATTAAATTATATTATTTGATAAGTCCCGGAATTTCAGGATGCCTTTCGGCAACAACCGAAAATGCGTCCTCGGCAATGTCAACGGCAAGCTTGATATCGTCGTCGGTTACAGCCGCATTCATAAAGTGGTTGTGGTGAGAAGCAAGGAAAAGTCCCCTTGATACACACTCTGCTATCCACTCTTGGTGAAGCATAAGGTTGTCATCATTTGCAATTCTTAAATAGAAGAGAGCAGGCTCGCCCGATACAACAAGGTTGAAACCGTGCTGTTTGCCGGCTTCTTTAAAACCGTCTGTAAGTTTAGTGCCCATTTCTCTAAACATCTTAGGTGTGTTAAGCTTCTTCATCTTAGGAATACAAGCAAGGCAAGCGGCAAACGGCTCGGCACTCATCCAGTAAGAACCGGTGTATACAACCGAAGAAGCAGTATTTTTCATATGCTCCTGACCGCAAACAGCAGACATATTGTATCCGTTTGCAAGCGCTTTACAGAAGCAGATAAGGTCAGCCTTGAAGCCGTAATAGTGGTCCGAACCTGCAAGGTCAAGACGGAAGCCTGTACGAACATCATCAATGATAAGAACCATACCGTGGTCGTCGCAGAACTTACGAACTTTTGCCCACTGTTCTTTGGTAGCACAAACATTATCAAAGAAATTACCGTGGTCGTAAGGCTGAGCAATAAGACCCGCAACATCGCCACCGCAAGCATCATAAGCTTCCTGCATAGCGTCCATATCAAACCAAGGAACTACAATGTTGTTTTCAACTTCTTCAGGGAGAATACCCGGATAGTCAACCTTTTGCGCCCACTGGAAGTCACCGTGATAATATCCTTTAAAGAACATCATTTTCTTTTTACCTGTGTGAGCACGGGCGCACATAACGCTGAATGTTGTAGCGTCGGAGCCGTTTTTCATAAAGAATGCCCAGTCTGCTGTGGCAACAGTGTCTTTAAGAAGCTCGGCACACTCAACCATTTTGTACGATGGGGAAGTGGTGCAGTTACCCATTTTAAGTTGCTCCATAGCAGCCTTGTCAACATCATCATCGCAGTAACCTAAAACATTAGGACCGTAAGCACACATAAAGTCGAGGTACTTGTTGCCGTCAACATCCCAAAAATATGTACCCTTGGCGTGGTCTGACATAAGCGGCCATTTTGTAATAGGTAAGAAAAGACCTTCCGACGGACCGAGGTGACCGTACACACCCGAAGGAATTGCAGCGAGCGCTCTGTTAAACCACTCCTGCGATTTTTCATGCTTATATTCAGGAAATTTACTCATTATTGCTCCTCCTTAACCTAAATACATACCGACTCTGTCAAGAATACGGTTTACATTATCTATCATATTAATCATACCGCTCATATATATGTTACCGGCACAAAGTTCTGCCATAGTTGAAGCAGTACCGTTAAAGAGAGCGTTTGCAAGGTCAATAGTCTTAAACTCCATAATAGCTCTCGGAGTGTCAGGCTTTTCCTTAATAGTTTCAAAAGTATGATTACGAACACGAAGTGTTGCATAGCATACATCTGTAATGCCCATTTGAATGTCACCGTCAACAGTGTAAAGCGCAGAATGCTTAGCTACGCTGTCGTGGTTTGCAAGTGCTGAAAGAGCACCGGCGATAGTATAAAATGTAAGAACGGTTGACTCTTCAAAAAACGCTCTGTTTTTAAGGTCGTCTTCACTCGGCATAAGAAGTTTTGTAAGCCTGTTTGTAAGCTTGGTAAAAGGACCAAGCAAGAAAGAAAGCACTTGTACAGCATTTTTTGTCGGTACACCCGGCTTGTTATTGTCAATAAGCGCATTGAACTTTTCAGGACTGGCAAAGTTCATCTTGCAGGTACAACCGTAACTGCCCTCGCTGATTGTACAACCGTTTTGGCTGAAATGAAATGTACAACACGGACCGTTTGCAACTTCAAAACAAAGCGATACAGGCTTTTTGATACCGTTAACTATAGCCTTTGCTTCGTTGTCAAGCTCACATAAATTTTCAAGGCACGCAAGAACGCCATACATATTTACATATGCCATTGCTTTTGCTTCTTTCAAAATAATTCCTCCTTAGTATTAAGCAGAGTTTTTTACTAAAAAAGGCAAAGAAACCCTACAATATAATTTGCATATTTGATTATAACACAAATATAAACTTTTGGCAATAATAAACAAAACTTTATTTAAAAATACAAAAGAAAAACCCCTCACCGTTTAAGCGAGGGGTGTAATCATTATAATACGCAAACTGATTTTTTGCTTTCGGCTTTTGCCCAAGGGTTGCGAGCGCCGACATCAACAATATTGATTTGCCTTTTTATTGCAGTGATAACAAAATTGTTTGAACTTTCAAAAGCTTCAATAGCGCCTGCAATAGCTGCAGCGATTTCATTATTCATATTAAGCATATCTCCTTAGTTTTTAAGGCTGTGCATAGGAGCAGGGATTTTGCCGCCACGGTTGATAAACTGAGCAGGGGACTTTGTGTTAACTTTCATAACAGGACCGCTGCCCAAAAGTCCGCCGAATTCAAGCTCGTCGCCAATCTTTTTGCCGATAGCAGGAATAACTCTTACAGCCGTAGTTTTACAGTTAACCATACCGATAGCTGCTTCGTCGGCAATAATACCGCTGATAACTTCGGCAGTGGTGTCACCCGGAATAACAATCATATCAAGACCGACAGAGCAAACTGCTGTCATAGCTTCAAGCTTTTCAATGGTAAGCGCACCGCTTCTTGCGGCGTTAATCATACCTGCGTCTTCACTTACAGGAATAAATGCGCCCGAAAGACCGCCGACACTTGAAGAAGCCATAACGCCGCCTTTTTTAACTGCGTCGTTAAGCATGGCAAGGCAGGCAGTTGTTCCTGCGCCGCCGCACTGCTCAAGTCCGATTTCCTCAAGAATGTGAGCGACAGAGTCACCGACAGCAGGAGTAGGAGCGAGTGAAAGGTCAACGATACCGAAATCGACGCCAAGCCTTCTTGACGCTTCAACACCTACAAGCTGACCCATACGGGTAATCTTAAATGCAGTCTTTTTAATAAGCTCTGCAATTTCGTTAATAGAATAGTCCGGATGCTTTGAAACTGCACTTCTTACAACGCCGGGACCCGATACGCCCACATTTATTACGCAGTCAGGTTCGCTCACACCGTGAAAAGCGCCTGCCATAAACGGGTTGTCCTCGGGAGCGTTGCAAAATACAACAAGCTTGCCTGCCGCAATGCAGTCGTTATCCTTTGTAAGTTCAGCCGCTTCCTTAACCTTTTGACCCATAATCTTAACGGCATCCATATTGATTCCTGCTTTTGTTGAGCCGATATTAACTGAAGAACAAATGTGCTCGGTTTCAGCCAAAGCTCTCGGAATAGAGTTGATAAGTTCAAGGTCGCCGGCAGCAAAACCTTTTTGAACAAGTGCACTGTAACCGCCGATAAAGTTAACGCCGATGGTTTGAGCCGCTTTTTCAAGCGCAAGCGCATATTTTACAGGGTCGCCGCCGCTGATACCTGCCATAATTGCAATAGGAGTAACACTTACTCTCTTGTTTATAATAGGTATACCGTATTCTTTTTCAATCTGTTCGCCGGTTGAAACAAGATGCTCCGCTTTTGTGCAAATTTTGTCATAAATCTTTTGACAAGATTTGTCGATATCGGTGTCACCGCAGTCGAGAAGTGAAATACCCATTGTGGTAGTTCTTATGTCAAGGCACTCATCTTGTATCATTCTTATGGTTTCAAGTATTTCTTTTGAATTAATCAAGAGTGACACCTCCTATATTCTGTGCATTGAGTTGAAGATGTCCTCGTGCATAGCGTGAATTGAAAGATTGTTTTCCATTCCGTACTTTGTAAGTTCTTCCGAAAATTCAACAAAGCCTACTGTACTTTTTGATATATCTGCAAGCATAATCATACAAAACATATCGTCAAGAATAGTTTGCGATACTTCTGTAATGTTGATTTCGTGCTTTGCGCAAATAGCAGATACCTTTGCAAGAATACCTACCGTGTCTTTACCTACAACCGTAATAAATGCTCTCATATTTGTTATCCTCCAAGCAATTTACTCATTACATTTTATTTGTACAGTTTAGAATTATAACAGAGCATCAAACTTTTTTCAATAAATTAAAAGAAATATATTTTATTTTTTTGCTTTTTATGTTATCATATCAAAAGCTTATTGTATGTTTGTATAAAATTGAGGCGATTATTGTGAAATACGAAAATATTGTTGATGTTCATACTCATTCTATCCATTCTTTTGACGGTAACGACCCGGTTGAAGAATTGTGCCAAAGTGCGATAGAAAAGGGCGCAAAGGTTATTGCGATAACAGACCACTGCGATATCGACGGGGCGGATATGGACCCCGACGAGCTTTGTCCGGCACAGCTTAAAGATATAGATTATTGTATAAATAAATACAGCGATAAAATTGAAATACTCAAAGGTATTGAGATAGGGCAGGGTATATACAGAAAAAAGGAAACGCAAGCTTTACTTAATAAGTACGATTATGATTTTGTTTTGGGTTCGCTTCATAATCTTGAAAATATGGAAGATTTCTTTTTCCTTGATTATAAAAATTATGATATTGACGAACTTTTAACAAGATATTTTGACGGTCTTTTGGAACTTTGCAAGTGGGGCGCTTTTGACTCTCTTGCTCATCTTACTTATCCTTTGAGGTATATTGTTGCAAGGGAAAAAATTGATGTTGATATGAATAAATACAGTGATGTTTGCGACGCTATATTTGAGGAACTTATTAAAAGTGACAAAGCACTTGAAATTAATACTTCCGGTCTTTTTATGGATATGAAAGATACGCTTCCTAACATTTCTTTTGTCAAAAGATATAAGCAACTCGGCGGTAAATATATTACTTTAGGCTCTGACTCTCATTATGCAAACAGAGTTTGCCAAGGCATTGAACAAGGTCTTGACATAGCACGAGCGGCAGGTTTTGACTTTGTTACAGTGTTTGAAAAGCGTCAGCCGAGGCTGATTGAAATAAAATAACAAATAAAGGAAACAGATATGGATAAATTATTAGAAATACTTGAAAAAAATCCAAGGCTCAGCAATAAAGAAATTGCTGTTATGATTGATAAAACGGAAGAAGAAACAGAAAAGCAAATTCGCCTTTATGAAGAAAGCGGTATTATTAAAGGCTATCGTGCAATGATAGATAAAAACAAGGCTAAGGCTCAAACCGTTACCGCTCTTATCGAGATTAGAGTTCAGCCTAAGTTCGGTCATGGATTTGATGAAATTGCCGGAAGAATTGCAGCTTTGGAAGAAGTTGAAAGCATTTATCTTATGAGCGGCGGCTTTGACCTTTGCTGTATGGTTTCGGATAAATCTTTTGAAGAAATTGCGCTTTTCGTTGCAAATCGTCTTTCACCTCTTGACGGTGTTATGTCAACCGCAACTCACTTTATTCTTAAAAAATATAAGGAGCAGGGCGTATATTTTACCGAACCTCCAAAGGATGACAGGGGGATACTTTCATTCTGATGGACTACAATAATTATTTAAACCCTATTCTTACCGAGATTAAGCCGAGCGGAATTCGTAAGTTTTTTTCTATTGCCGAGGAAATGGACAATGTTATATCTCTCGGTGTAGGTGAACCTGATTTTAAAACTCCGTGGCACATTAGGCAAACGGGTATCAATTCTCTTGAACAGGGCGCCACAAGATATACGGCAAATGCAGGTCTTGCTCTTTTAAGGGAAGAAATTTCTGCTTACTATTCACGCAGATTTAATGTTAATTATGACGCTGAGAGCGAAGTTATGGTGACGGTCGGCGGCTCGGAAGGCATAGATATGGCTATTCGTTCTCTTATTTGCCCGGGTGACGAGGTGCTTGTTGTTGAACCGAGTTTCGTTTGTTACAAGCCGATTATTGAAATTTGCGGAGGCATTCCCGTTCCCGTTGTTACTAAAAATGAGAACAACTTTAGGCTTATGCCCGAGGAAATCGAAAATGCCGTGACAGATAAAACCAAGATGATAGTTCTTCCTTTCCCTAACAACCCTACAGGCGCTGTTATGAGAAAAGAAGATTTGGAAAAAATTGCAACCGTTATTAAGAAGCACGATTTACTTGTTTTGTCCGACGAAATTTACTGTGAGCTTACTTACGGTAATGAGGAACATACAACCATTGCTTCTCTTGACGGTATGCAAGAGAGGACTATTGTTATCAACGGCTTTTCAAAAACTTATTCAATGACAGGCTGGCGCCTCGGCTATGCTCTCGGTCCCGCTCCTGTTATTAAGCAGATGACAAAGCTTCATCAATATGCAATTATGTCTGCGCCTACCACTTCTCAGTATGCCGCTGTGGAAGCACTCAGAAACGGTGACGAAGATATAAGAAAAATGCGTGAAGACTACGATATGCGCCGCAAATTCACCGTTAATGCGTTTAGAGAAATCGGTCTTGATTGCTTTGAACCGGAGGGCGCATTTTATGTTTTTCCTTGCATTAAGTCAACAGGTCTTTCGTCTGAAGAATTTTGCGAACAACTTATCAAGGCTAAAAGAGTTGCAGTTGTTCCGGGCAATGCTTTCGGCGACTGCGGCGAAGGCTTTATTCGTGTATCATATTGCTACTCTATTGATAATATCAAGGAAGCTGTAAGGCGAATAGGCGAATTTGTTAAAGAACTCGGAGAAAATTAATGGAAGTTAAAGTTAATGCATATGCAAAAATAAACTTGATGCTTGACATTGTTTGTCAGCGTACGGACGGATATCACGACCTTTTTATGATTATGCAAAGCATAGGTCTTTATGACACGGTTACCGTAAGCGAAACCAAGTCGAAAAAGATTACTATAACTTGCAATATCGATGATATTCCGCTTGATGAAAAAAATATTGCATATAAAGCGGCTGACGCTTTTTTCAAAACAACCAAAATTAAAAATAAAGGTATCAATATCGACCTTGTTAAGCGAATTCCTCACCAAGCAGGTCTTGCCGGCGGAAGTGCCGACGGTGCAGGTGTGCTTGTTGCGCTCAATAAACTTATGGGTGCAAATCTGAGTGATGACGAACTTTGCGATATCGGTGTTAAAATCGGCGCAGATGTTCCGTTTTGTATCAAAGGCGGCACACTTCTTGCTCAGGGTATAGGCGATGTGCTCAACAAAGTTAAGCCGCTTCGTCAGTGCTTTATTCTTATTGCCAAGCCTGATTACGGCGTTAATACCGGCAAGGCATATTCTCGCTTTGATACTTGCGGCAAGGTTCATACACCTGATAAAATGGGTATGCTTTATGCTATGCAAAGCAGAGATTTGAAGGAAATTTGTTTAAAGATGGAAAATGTTTTTGAACAGTTTATTGAAGTGCCAAATAAAGTTGACATCAAAAATGTTATGAGGGACGAGGGCGCTTTGGGCGTTTGTATGAGCGGAAGCGGTCCTACCGTATTCGGCATTTTTGACGATAAAGAAAAAGCCGAGGCGGCAGCAGGCAAACTTAAAGATTATGCAAAGGATATCGCAGTTACAAAACCCGTTTCGTACGGCTGTAAAATTTTGTAGGACAGGGGACTTACCCCCCCTGTCTTATTTTTTTGGACTTTTGCCTATTATTTTGTCTTAATAATATGTTTATTATATTTGTGAAAAATAATATTGCATTTTTGTGTTTTTGTGTTATTATACTATCGAGAAATGTTTATATTTATATGCGGAATAAAGTTAATGGGCATTTCCTAATCTTTTTTAATCTTTTACTATGGAGATAGATTTATAATGAAAAAAACAAAGATTATTTGTACATTGGGTCCGGCAACGGATAACCCTCAAACACTTGAAAAAATGATTGAGGCAGGTATGGATGTTGCAAGGTTTAACTTCAGCCACGGTGCTTATGAAGACCACGAAAAAAGGCTTAAAGAAGTTTTGGCTGTTAGGGAAAAGCTCAATGCTCCTGTTGCAACTTTGCTTGACACAAAGGGTCCGGAGGTTCGCCTCGGCGATTTTGAAAACCCTGACGGCGTAACTATCAATCACGGCGACAAATTCACTTTGACAACAAAAAATTGTATGGGTAACGAGAAGAAAAGTTATGTAAACTATGAGGGTTTGCCGAATGATGTTAAGCCGGGTACTGTTATCCTTATTAATGACGGTCTTATTTCTATGAAAGTTGACAGTGTAAAGGGTACCGATATTCACTGCACGGTTATTGACGGCGGACTTTTAACCAACCACAAGGGTGTTAATGTTCCGGGTGTAGACCTCAATATGCCTTACCTTTCCGAAAGGGATATGAACGACCTTAAATTCGGCGCTGCTCACGATTTTGATTTCATTGCCGCTTCTTTTGTAAGGAGTGCTACCGATGTTACTATTCTTCGTAATTTTGTTGAAGCAATCGGGTGGAAAGATGTTAAAATCATTTCTAAGATTGAAAACACTCAGGGTGTTGACAATATCGACGATATTATTGCCGCTTCCGACGGTATTATGGTAGCCAGGGGCGATATGGGTGTTGAAATTGATTTTCAGCGTATTCCGGCTATTCAAAAAATGATTATTCGTAAGGTTTACGACGCAGGTAAAATTGTTGTTACCGCAACCCAGATGCTTGAATCTATGATTACTAACCCAAGACCTACAAGAGCGGAAATTACCGATGTTGCAAATGCAATTTATGACGGCACAAGTGCAATAATGCTATCCGGTGAAAGTGCAGTGGGCAACCACCCTGTTGAAGCCGTGCAGACTATGACTTCAATCGCACTCACTACCGAAAATGATATTGACTACAAGCGTCAGTTTGACAATTTCTATCCTGAAAGCGGCGGCAAGGATATCACTTCTGCTATCAGTCACGCAACGGTGACCACTGCTCACGACCTTAACGCTTCTGCAATCATTACCGTTACAAAGAGCGGTACTACTGCCCGTATGATTTCAAAGTTCAGACCTCAAACCGATATTGTGGGCGCAACAATTAACCAAAAGGTTTGGCGTCAACTCAGTCTTAGTTGGGGTGTAAAGCCTGTTTTGTGCCAACTTAAAGATAATACTGATGAACTTTTTGACCACGCAGTTGAAGTTACGGTTAAAGCAGGTGCGGCAAAGAAGGGTGATACTGTAGTTATTACCGCAGGTATTCCTCTCGGTATGTCGGGCACAACCAATATGCTCAAGGTTCACAAAATTAATGGCTGATATAAAGTATATAATATATAGCGACCCTGATTTTTTGCTTGTTAAAAATATAAGAACTGCTGTTTTTGTAAACGAGCAGGGGATAGATATAAATGAAGAATTTGACACGCTTGATGAAAAGTCAACTTTTGCACTTCTTTTTGAGGAAGGCAAAGCAGTTGCAACTTCAAGGGTAACTGAACTTGACGGTAAAATCAAAATCGGCAGAATTGCGGTGCTTAAAGAGTACAGAGGTAAGCACTTAGGCGAAGTTACAGTTAATGCAATACTAAAAAAGGCTTTTGAGTATAACACTTCAAAGGTGTATGTTGACGCTCAAAATTATGCCGTGCCGTTTTATAAAAAACTCGGTTTTGCCGTTTGCGGTGATGAACTTGTTGACCGTGGAATAGTGCACACCCCTATGTGTATTGATAAAGGAGATTTCAATGGCTAAAAACAAAAGCAAACTCGGTACAATTATTATAATTTTGCTTGTGCTCGTGCTCGTTTTTATTGCAGGCTTTGTCGGCTATACTTATGTTCAAAACGACATAAACGGCAACCGTGGTACTAAAAGCGAATACATGCTTGTTATTGAAAAAGACGATTTTGCATACCAAGTCGGCGAAAAGCTTAAAAGCGGCGAAATTATAAAAAATGATACCGTTTGGAATTGGTGGATGGATAAAAATTATCCCAAGTTCAGCTATACTAACGGCGAATATTATATGAATTCATCTATGACATATGATGAAATTGCAAAGAAACTTGAAAATCCCGACATTTCGCACAAAAGCGTTTCCGTTTGCATTCCTGAGGGATATACCGTTTTTGACATTGCCGATACTTTGGAAAAAAATAATATTTGCAAAAGCGACGATTTCCTTAACGCTTGCAAAAATAAAAGCGACTATGACTACGATTTTTTAAACAACGCTTATATGAGCTCAACGGTTGCTTATCAGCTTGAAGGCTTTTTATTTCCGGCAACTTACGATTTGGCTGAAAACAGCGATGCTGAAGATGTAGTTGCTACTATGCTTGAAACTTTTGACAGCAAGATAACTGACGAGTGGACAAGCTATTGTGAGAAAAATGATATGACTCTTTATGAACTTGTTACACTTGCTTCCGTTGTTGAAAAGGAAACTTTGGGCGACGGGGTTGCGCAGGATATCGCTTCGGTATTTATTAACAGGCTTAATAAAGGTCAAATGCTTCAAAGTGATGTAACTATTTTCTACGGCAATAAACTTAGGGAGCACGGCTTTAGCGACGAAGTTGTAACATCATATAACACATATAAATGTGCGGCACTTCCGAGCGGTCCTATATGTAACCCGGGTATTGAAAATATTAATGCGGTGGTTAATCATAACGATACCGATTATTATTTCTTCTTCTCCGATTTGGAAAAGAAGTTCCATTTTGCAAAAGACTATGATGAGTTTGAAACTCTTAAACAAAAATATCCTTGGCAGTAAATTAATATAAATTTTGTGTTGACAAATAAGCGCTGATGTGTTATCATATCTTCGCAATAAAGAAGGACGCAGCGTTCTCCCCTCCAGCTTGAGCGAAAAGGGCAATAATTTTTATTTGTTAATTATTATTGAGTGTGAGCGTGTTTTGCGTTCACACTTTAATTTTTTATGAGAGGTGTTTTTTATCAGCAAGGAAGCTCAACAGATTAATAATGAAATCAAAGACAAGGAATTGCGTGTAATTTCAGCTGACGGTGAACAGCTCGGCATTATGAGTGCAAGTGACGCACTTCATATTGCAGAGAGCAAAGGACTTGATTTGGTTAAGATTGCTCCTCAGGCTAAGCCGCCTGTATGCAAAATTATGGACTATTCAAAGTTCCGTTACGAGCAGGCTAAGCGTGAAAAGGAAAATCGCAAGAATCAAAAGCAGGTTGAAACCAAGGAAATTCGTCTTAGCGTAACTATTGATGTCGGCGATTTTAATACAAAGGTTAATCAGGCTAAAAAGTTTCTTGCAGCAGGCCACAAGGTCAAAGTTTCTATTCGATTAAAGGGCAGAATGATGACTCATTCCGACCTCGGAATTGAAAATATGAAGCGTTTTGCTGCTACTCTTGAAGAAGAGGCTAATGTTGATAAAGCCCCTAAACTCGACGGCAGGCAAATACTTATGTTTTTGTCTCCTAAGGCAAGTAAATAATACACACGGAGGAATAAATTATGCCAAAAATTAAAACTCACAGCGGTGCAAAAAAGCGTTTTAAGACAACCAAGAGCGGCAAGGTTAAGCGTGCACATGCTTATACTTCACACATTCTTACTAAGAAGTCAACAAAGCGTAAGAGAAATCTTCGCAAGACTGCAGTTGCCGATGTTACAAACCAGAAGCAGTGCAAGAGACTTGTTCCTTACAAATAAGAAGAATTTTGCTTAAAAGTTTAAGCGTTTAACATTAACTCGGAGGTATATAGATATGGCAAGAATTAAGGGTGCTATGGCAACTCGTAAAAGAAGAAAGAAAGTATTAAAGGCAGCTAAGGGCTACTACGGCGGAAAACACAGACTTTTCAAAACAGCTAAGCAGGCTGTAATGAAGAGCGGTCAGTACGCATATATCGGCAGAAAGCAGAAGAAGAGAGATTTCAGAAGACTTTGGATTACTCGTATTTCTGCTGCTTGCAAAGCAAACGGTACTAACTATTCAACATTTATGAACGGTCTTAAAAAAGCAGGCATCGACCTTAACAGAAAGATGCTTTCAGAAATTGCTATTGCTGATCCTGCTGCATTCACTTCACTTGTTGAATCAGCTAAGGCTGCTCTTTAATTTAATATTTGATTTTTTAACCACTTGTTTATTCAAGTGGTTATTTTGTTTACAAAATGTTTATTGAATTAAATTGGAAAATTTTGTATTATAATATTACAGTTTTGTTTAATAATTAATAATTAAGGCGATATAATGAGAAAAAAAGCATTTAAGGCAGTGATTGTGGGAGTCTCACTTTTAAGCTTAGTATTCTTGCTCGCTGCTTTTTTTACGGAAAAAACAGACAGTTCAACTTACCAATCACAGGATGCAGTTTCTTATTTTAAAGAGCTTCAACTTGAAGAAACTCAAGTTAAAGATTCTTCTGCAAAGCAGGGTGTAATAAGAAATTTTGTTTTTAAAGTTAACGATGCCGATAAAGAAGAAAACTTGATGTTTTATGTTATCCACAGCAATACTCAGGTTTATGTTGACGGTAAACTTATATATGAAAGAAGTACGAAGGATAAAACTCTCGTTTCTTCTTCGGCAGGATGCTATTGGGTAAGAGTCGGACTTAAAAGTGAATATAACGGCAAAACGATTAATATTAAAATTGAACCGGTGTATAAAAATATGATTAACCGTTCAATCACTTTCTATGAGGGAAAACAATACAGTGCGTTTAATATGTCAATTAAACAAGATATGCCTGTTATGATATTGGGCCTTGTTTTAGTTATGCTTGGCATTATTTTCTTTGTTGTTTCGATTTATTATAGAATTGAAAACAAAAATGCGACAAATTTTGTGTATCTCGGTTTGCTTGCATTTTTTGTTGGCACTTGGAAAGTGATTGACACTCAGTTTATGGCTTGGTTTTTTGAAGACCATGAGCGATTTATTGCTCTTTTGAGTAACACTTGCGTAATATTAATACCGATTGCATTTCAACTTCATATAATTTCAAACTATCATAAGAATGATAAGTTTAAAAGGTTTATGTATAATTCCGCACTTGTAAATATGATTATTGGCTCATTGGCATTTATTCTCGACTTTTTGCGTGTGCTTGATATTAGGCAGTATACAGATTTTTATTTTTGCTATATGCTTTTAGTTATAGCAATAATATTTGTGTTTGAAATTATACTGTTTAGCAAGGAAGAAAAAAATATAGAAAATGTTCTGACTACGGTATCTTCACTTATTCTTTTTGCGTTTTCTTTGCTTGATATTGCTATATTCCTTAATAAAAAAAGAACAAACAGCCCCAATTTTTTGATGATAGGTGCTCTTGTTTATATTTCGATTTATGCACTTGTTACATTTAAAGAAATGAACGAGACATATTCCCGTGACAGGCTAACCGGTCTTTATAACAGAAATAGGTGTAACGAGCTGATTCGTTTTATGCCTAAAAACAGGCTTGCTACATTTATTGTGTTTGATGTCAATAATTTGAAGCAGATTAATGACAATTTCGGTCACGAAGCCGGTGACATTGTGCTGAAAAAATTTGCTGATATTATGCGTGAGTGCATTCCTGCCGGCAATTTCCTCGGCAGAAGCGGCGGTGATGAATTTATCGCGCTAGTTTATACTGTTCAAGAAAGCAGAATTGAAAAAACACTCAATGATATTAACAAACATATCGATGAATATAATAAAACAAGCGGCAATGATTTTGAATTGAGCGTTGCTGCCGGTTATGCTTTCGCAAGTGAAACAAGCGATGCAAATTATCGTGGCCTTAATAATCTTGCAGATAAAAGAATGTATGAAAATAAGCGCAGGATGAAAAATGAAATATGATTAATGTGCGAACGCAGTTTGCCTCTACGGTGCATTTTTGATTAGATAATCTAAAATGATAGGGGGGTGACCTGCGTTCGATTTTATAATATCTTTGCGTTTTTTACTTGTCTTTCGGCTTGCAAACAAGTGCCACTGCAAGTCCGCTGAGTATTGCTACGGTAACTCCTGCTGCGCACGCTTGCAGTCCGCCTGTAACTACACCTAAAAATCCGTCTTTTTGCACTGCTTCTTTAACTCCTTTTGCGAGTGCGGCGCCAAAACCCGTGAGCGGTACGGTTGCACCCGCTCCTGCAAAATCAATAAGATGTTGATAAATGCCAAACCCGCCCAAAACTACGCCGAGGCATACAAACATAACGAGAATTTTTGCAGGTGTAAGCTTTGTTAAATCAATAAGAAGCTGACCTAAAACGCAAATCAGTCCGCCAACTATAAACGCTTTTAAAAACATCATTTTATATCACCGCTAATAATTTTTGCCTAAATTCATAAAATATACGCTTTCTTTGAAAAAATGCTCAAATAAAAATGAATTATGCGAAAATTAATATAATTTATCTTCTTGATATGACTTGACAAGTGTGATATAATCTAACTAAAGAGAGGAAAGAAATATATAGGAGGACTTTATTATGGCAATGACATATGATTCAGTTGTTCAGGCAACAAGAAAAAAGTTTTTAAACACAGATGTTTCTTCAGTACCCGGCACACTCGCTTTTCAAATTAACCTTATAGGTAAAGTAGAAGGCATTTTTTATATTGAAATTAAGGACGGTCAGGTTCATGTTGAACCTTATGAATATTATGACCGTAATGCTATTCTTACCATTAATGCTACTAATTTTACAAAGCTTATTAATGGCAAGCTTGACCCTGTAATTGCATTCACAACCGGCAAGCTTAAAGTTGACGGTGATGTTAATGCGGCTCTTGAACTTATTAAGTTCATTAAGTGATTAAATTTGGGACTGTTAAATTCAGTCCCTTTTTTATTGAATATTCTTGTTTTAGGTGATATTATGTTTAAGGAAATTAAAGCAACCGATATTAAGGAAAATATTGTAGATTTGCTCAAAAATAATTGGGGGCTTATTACCGCAGGCAACAGCGAAAAGTATAATATGATGACTGTTTCTTGGGGCGCTATGGGCGAACTTTGGGGCAAGGACAGTGTAACTGTTTATATCCGCCCTCAAAGGTATACCGAGGAATTTGTTGATTCAAACTCGCATTTTACATTGAGCTTTTTCTCGCTTGACGATAAGCAAAGGGTTCACTCGGTTTGCGGTTCAAAGAGCGGTCGTGATGTTGATAAAACCAAGCAATGCGGCTTAACTCCTAATTTTGACGAAGCAGCCCCTTATTTTAAAGAGGCTAAGCTTGTTCTTGTTTGTAAAAAAATGGCAAAGAGTAAGTTTGACCCAAAGGAGTTTATTGACACTACGGTTGATGATAAATGGTATCCTGAAAAAGATTTTCATTATATTTATTACGGTGAGATAGAAAAAGTCTTGATTTCTGAATAAATATGTAGTATAATACTAACACAAAAGGTAGGGGTTTGCCCTTATTTCATAGTGTAGCGTACGGGCCCTGTGCAATGGGATGCTACGAACCTTGTCAGGCGGGGAACCGAGCAGCAATAAGTAGATTATTCTGTGTGCCGCAGACAAGTCTGTGCGTTACATTATGAAATAAGCTGTCTCTGCCTTTTATTATATTAATATAAGTTTGGGAGTGAATGTATGTATCAGGTTTTATATAGAAAATACAGACCTAAAGTTTTTGCCGATGTTTACGGTCAAGAGCATGTCACTTCCACTCTTAAAAACGAAATTAAAGAGGGCAGGATAGCGCACGCTTATCTTTTTACAGGTTCTCGTGGCACGGGTAAAACCACTTGTGCAAAAATTTTAGCTAAGGCTGTTAACTGTGAAAACAGTGTTGACGGCGAACCTTGTAACGAATGTGAAGTGTGCAAGGGTCTTGATAACGGCACTATTTATGATGTTGTTGAAATCGACGCCGCTTCAAATAACGGTGTTGACAATATTCGTGACCTTAGGGAGGAAGCTAATTACACCCCGAGCCGTGGCAAATACAGGGTCTATATTATTGATGAGGTTCATATGCTTTCAACCGGTGCTTTCAATGCGCTTCTTAAAACGCTTGAAGAGCCGCCGGCTCATGTAATTTTTATCCTCGCCACTACTGAGGTTCATAAGCTCCCTGCAACTATTCTTTCCCGTTGCCAAAGGTTTGATTTTAAACGAATTCAGCCTGAAACTATGTCAATCAGGTTAAAGCAAGTTGCCGAGCTTGAGGGTATGGAGTTGAGCGGCGATGCTGCTGTTCTTATTGCCCGCATCGCCGACGGTGCCCTTCGTGACGGTCTTTCTATACTTGACCAGTGCGCCGGCAGAAGCAAGAAGATTGACAGTGCACTCGTGTCCGAGGTGGCAGGTCTTGCCGGTAGGGAAGCGCTTTATAACCTTACCGATTGTATCAATAAAAATGACAGTTCATCTGCTATGACGATTATTTCCGAGCTTTATCAAAACAGTTATGATATGGAGCGCCTTTGCGTTGAAATGATTAACCATCTTCGCAATTTCCTTATTGTTAAAACTGTTAAGGACAGCCGTGGTCTTATTATCTGTACTGACGATGAGTATAATTCTATAAAATCTTCGGCTGAATCATTCACTTTGGAAGCTGTTATTTATGCGCTTGACCTTTTCCAAGACACACTTACTAAAATTAAATCGGGCGCAAGTGCAAGGGTTGAAATGGAAATGGCTTTTGCAAAGCTTTGCGAGCCTAAGCTTGATGTTAATATAGAATCTCTTGTTGACAGAATTTCTAAGCTTGAGCGTGATGTTTCCCGTGGAGTTAAGGCTCAAAATGTTCCTGCTTCAACGGTAGTTCAAAGTGCTCCTAAGCCTGAAATTAAGGCTGAAGAAAATACATCTATTCATAAGTCGGAGCCTGAATTTGCGTCAGATAACATTTCTAAGCCTATCCCTCAGCCGAAAGTAAACGAGTCTGAACCGATTAAAGAAAGCGTACCGGTTAATAATACCGGCGCTTACGAAAGTGCACCAGTACCGAAACCTGCGCCGAGTGTCGACGCCAATACTCAGTACGAATTTACTCAGTGGGCTGATTTTATGGATGTTGTTCACAAGCAAAATATCGCTTTATTCGGTGTTCTTAACGGTTCCCGTGGCTTCATCAGAGGTGAATATTTCCTTATTGACAGCCCTAACCCAACCATCATTCAGTTTCTCAAAACTCCGACTTATTCCAAGGCAATCAAGCAGGCGCTCTATGATGTAACGGGTCAAACATTTAAACTCGGTATATTTAAAAAGAAAAGTACCGATACTCCGAAAAGAGATTTGCTTGAAGATTTAATTCATCAAGCTGAAGATAATATAAAAATTAATTTTGAATAAAATATAGGAGAATTACTTATTATGAAAGCAAGACTTCCACAAGGTATGGGCGGCGGTCCTCAGAATATGCAAAATATGCTCCGCCAGGCTCAAAAAATGCAAGAAAATCTTGAAAACAAAAAAGCAGAACTTGAAGAAAAAGAATATGTCGTAACTTCGGGCGGCGGTATGGTTGAAATTACTGCCAAGGGTGACCATTCAATCAAAGCTATCGGTCTTAACCCTGAAGTAGTTGACCCGGACGATGTAGAAATGCTTGAAGATATGCTCGTAGCCGCTTTCAACGAAGCAATGCGCCAAATCGATGAAGAATCTGAGCGTGAGCTTGAAAAGGTTACCGGCGGTCTTAACATTCCGGGACTTTAAAGCACATCTTTTTCCATTATACTGCGTTAGAGCTTGCTCGCAGTATCTTTATACAGCGTCGCAACCTCTGCCTTGTCTTTCGCAAAAATCGTAACTTTAAACTTAACCTAATTTTTATGTTGTAGGGGTCGGCGTCCTCGACGACCCGTTATACAAAAATAAATCAATTTACAGAGGTAAAAAATGGCTTTTGAACTTGCACCGCTTCAAAATTTAATAGACCAATTTGAGCGTATGCAAGGCATAGGTCACAAAACGGCTCAGCGTATGGCATTTTATGTTCTCGGTCTTTCCGACGCCGAAGCTCGTGAATTTGCGCAAGCCATTACCGACGCACACACCAAAATTAAGCAATGCAAAGTTTGTTGCAATCTTGCCGATGATGACCTTTGCCCAATTTGCAAAAGTACAACTCGTGACAAAAGCAGTATTTGCGTTGTTGAGGACCCTCGTGATGTTGCCGCTATTGAAAGAACTCACGAATATAACGGTACATATCATGTCCTTCACGGCGCTATTTCGCCTATGGACAATATCGGTCCTGACCAAATTCGCATAAAAGAGCTTATCGCAAGGCTTGGCGACGGCGAAGTTGAAGAAGTTATTATGGCAACCAACCCGACTGTTGAGGGTGAAGCAACTGCTATGTATATCAGCCGCTTGCTAAAACCTATGGGCATAACCGTCAGCCGTCTTGCTTACGGTGTTCCGGTCGGTGCCGACCTTGAGTATGCAGATGAAGTTACTCTTTCTCGTGCACTCGAGGGCAGAAGTTTAATTTAGTTTAAAGGAGTGATAGTCTTGAGTAACAATGAAAAGCAAATAATTGCAAATAATAAAAAAGCCTATCACGACTACTTTGTTCTTGAAACTTATGAAGCGGGTATAGAGCTTTTCGGCACGGAAATTAAGTCTATAAGAAACGGCAAGGTTAATCTTAAAGACAGCTTTTGCTCGGTTGATGACGGCGAAATGTTTGCAATAGGTATGCATATTTCACCTTATGAGCAGGGTAACCGTTTTAACCGTGACCCTATGCGTAAAAAAAGGCTTCTTCTTCACAAAAAGGAGATTATGAAGCTTTTTGGTGAAAGTCAGCAGCAAGGTCTTTCAATTATTCCGCTCAAACTTTATATTTATAAGGGCAGGGCTAAGCTTGAAATAGGTCTTTGCAAAGGTAAAAAACTTTATGATAAGCGTGCCGTTCAAGCCAAGAAAGATTCTAACAGAGCGATTGAAAGAGCACTTAAAGGTAATTATTAATACAATTAAATATGGGGATGAAAGGATTTCGACAGGGTCGGTAAGCCTTGATCAGCGAGTAGAGGAGTTGCACCTCTTTAAAAGTAACAACTTAAAATTAACTGACAACAATAGATCAGTAGCTCTCGCTGCGTAATTAGCAGCTTGCGTTCTTCCTAAGAGTGCCACGGCTTTGGACAGAGCGTCGACTTAGTGGCGAACATGAACGAAAGAGTGCCTCGGCTTTCGTCAGGTATAAGAGGATACCGTAGCGCATAGGCTGCTTGTCGCCGATGCGTGAGGGGATAACCTAAACGACACGCTACACTCGTAGAGCCCTTGGTAAGCCGATTTTGGACGCGGTTTCGATTACCGCCATCTCCACCAAATATTAAAACCCTACATAGTACCTAACTATGTGGGGGTTTACTTATGTTTGCATACTACCCACTACTACATACTGTACCACGGTTGGTAACAAGTTGGTAGCACTTTGGTAACAAATAAACATTTGCAAAACTATTGCCATTACGAATAAAATTGTATATAATACAGTAGTTGAAAATCAAGATAAAGAGTATAACATTATGATTTGAAAGGGACGGTATGATAAATTCAAAAGAAATTGAAAAGAATTACATAGAAATCGGATACAACAAATGCAATATGAATATCGTTAAATGTTTTGTTTTGTCTATCCTTGCAGGGATGTTCATTGCGTTTGGCGGGCTTGGTGCTTCAATAGCGTCGTGCACTATTGAAAACCCTTCTATTGCAAAGCTTATTCAAAGTATTGTTTTTCCGGCGGGTCTTGCAATGGTAGTTGAAATAGGCGCTGAACTTTTTACCGGTGACTGCCTTATCACAATATCAGTGCTTGAAAAAAGAACAAGTGTGTTCAAATTTATAAAAACTTTGATAGTTGTTTATGTCGGCAACCTTGTCGGCAGTTTGATTTTGTCTGTACTTGCGGTGTACGGTCACACATTGTCTTTATTTGACGGTGCGCTTGCGCAAAATTTAGTTGATGTTGCACTGAAAAAATGCGAAATCAGCTTCGGTGATGCAGTGATAAGAGGTGTTTTGTGCAACATTTTGGTTTGTTTGGCTGTTTGGATGACTATGACGACTAAGAGCGCAGCAGGTAAAATTATCGCTTTATTTTTGCCGATTATGGTGTTTGTTATCTGCGGTTTTGAGCATAGCGTGGCAAATATGTTTTATATTCCGACAGGAATTATGACAGCTAAAGAATACAAAATTGAAGCCGACGATTTGAACTGGTTTAACTTCTTTATAACTAATCAACTTCCCGTAACAATCGGCAATGTTATCGGAGGTATCGGCGTCAGCTTAACCCTTTGGTTTGCACATAGGCAAAAAAGTTAATAGATTATAAAAACGCCTTCCAAGTCTTCTGACCTGAAAGGCGTTTGCTGTTTTTATAAATCAATCGAAACATTTTGCTTGGGCAGGTTGTTGAAGTATTCAACCATTTTGGCAGCCATATAACTATCTGATGCAGTATTAAATGTGATATATTTAATCGATTTTCCGTCTTTGCTTTTGTAGGTGAAATTTATATATGAAGTGAAATAAGTGTTCGTCTTTTTCTTTGGCTGGTTGCCGATGATTGCAACAGAACAGGCTACAGTTTTTTTCTTGCTTGTTACATATTCTGTTTGCGTGGTGGCATTTGTTTTTTCGCTGACATCTATCAGGTTTTCAATCGGCAAATTGAAATTTGAACCGTTAGCGTAGAAAACGATTTTATCGTCGTACCAACAGCATTTAACATTTGTTCCGCTTGCAATAGGCAAACCGCTTATGTGGGTGAAAACGGCAGACATCCAAATACCTGCTTTTTGCTCTTGCCTTATTCTTTCTTTGTCACGCTTTTTCTCTACTGCACCGTGAATTAAAAAGATAATTATTAGGGCGATAAAGAAAATTGCAATTCCTAAAATAATATAAAAAAAGTTGTCATCGCTATTCATAATTATTTCTCCTAACATACTTTGTACTTTTTATTATACTATACATCAGAGTTAAAGTAAATATAGGTTTATGCGTGTTAAGAAAACGGATACTGTCGGGGACGCCGACCCCTACATCGTCGAAAGAAATTCCGTGTTTGAATAAATTTTTTCATAAGCAATTATTCTTGAAAAATTTATAGTAAACACTTCATTCCTTTCTCCTCTTCCCCAAAAAGCTTACGCTTTCCGGGGTCCCCGAATACAGACTATCGTAGGGGCGACCTGTGGTCGCCTTTATAATGTGACAAAATTATCCCCAAACTTCTTCTGCTATTTCCTTAACAAGTTTGAGTTTTGCCCACTGTTCTTCTTCGGTAAGCTTATTACCGATTTCGCAGGAAGCAAAGCCGCACTGAGGGCTGAGGCAAAGTCTGTCAAGCGGTACATATTGGCTTGCTTCTTTAATTCTTGCGATAATCTCGTCTTTATTTTCAAGTTTTGGAGATTTTGTCGTGATTAAGCCTAATACTACTTTTTTATCAGGCGAAACCTTTTTGAGTGCTTCAAAGTTTCCTGAGCGTTCGTCATCATATTCCAAGAGAAGAGCGTCAACATTTTCTCTTGCAAAAACATAATCTGCAACAGGGTCGTAGGCGCCGCTTGAGAAGAAGGTTGAATGATAATTTCCACGGCAAATGTGAGAAGTGATAACCATATCCTCAGGCTTGTTTTCTATCGCAAGGTTGTTGACTTTAAGAAGTTCACTCTTAAACTGTTCTGCCGTGATGCCGAAAACATCTGTGCCGTCCTCTGTAAGAGCAGAACCCCAAGAACAGTCGTCAAGCTGAAGATTGCGACATCCGGCGTCGTAAAATTGCTTGATTACATCCTGATATGCCTTTGCAAGGTCGTCTATAAGTTCATCGTCTGTTTTGTAAAACTTTCTTGTGCTTTCAATATTATTTGGCACGATGAACTGCAAAAGAGTTTGAGCCGGTGCAGGTATAGTATATTTTGCAACAGTGTTTTCATCTTCAAATTGTTTTAAAAATTTGAAATATTCAACGAATGGGTGAGCCGTTGCTTTGATTTTACCTACCAAATATGTGTCGTCAAGAACGGCAATTTCACCGTTGAAAGGAACTCCGCCGCCTGTAGCTTTGTGCTCAACTCCGTCAAAACCCCACATAAAATCAAGGTGCCAGAATGTTCTTCTGAATTCACCGTCGGTAATTGCGTGAAATCCGAGTTCTTTTTGCTTTGTTACCAATTTTGTGATTTCGTCATTTACGATTTTGTCGTATTCTTTTTGACCGATTTCGCCTTTGCCAAACTTTGCCTTAGCATCTTTCAATGCCTGCGGTCTTAAAAAGCTTCCTACAAAATCATATCTAAACGGTGTTTTTAATGTACTCATAATAAAAATATCCTCCTGTGTTTGATGATTACAGTTTATCACATAAAAAATATTTAGTAAAATACATTAAAAGCGAAGTTTGATATAGATTGAAACTATAATAGATTAAAAATAAACGGGCGATTGATAAAAAAGTCTCCCTTGTGTAAAGGGAGACTTTGTCGGGTCGTCGAGGACGCCGACCCCTACAATAATCTTTTTTATTAGATTATTTGTTTGTTTATTTCACATTCTTTTTCAAAGCAACAATATATGAATTTGCATACCTTGAAAGCATAATGTTTTTCTTTTTAATCAAACCTATGTGCATAGTGACATCCATATCAAGCTCTTTTGAAATGATATCTTCACCGTTGAGTTCCTTGTCAATAACACCGGAGCTTACGGTAAAGCCGTTTAAACCGATTGCAAGGTTGAAAAGAGTTGCTCTGTCACGGACTTGAATGTTTTTAGGCATATCGAGTACGCTCAAAAATTCTTCGCTGAAATAAAATGAATTACGCTCTCCCTGTTCGTAAACCAAATAAGGATAAGGTTTTAATTCATCGAGGGTAACGATATCTTTATTTGCAAGCGGATGATTTTTGCTGATAAATATATGCGGTGACGCTTCAAATATTTCTTCAAAAACCAAATCATTTTTTTTGAAAAGTTTTGTAAGTACCTCTTCGTTTTGCTTTGATAAATAAAGAATGCCAAGCTCACTGTTGCCGTTTGCAACATCGTCAATTATTTCACCCGTCTGCGTTTCACGAAGAATAAAACTGTACTTGTCGGCGTCAAATTTGTTGACCACATCAACAAAAGCATTTACAGCGAAAGAATAGTGCTGGCATGATACACAAAATTTAGGCTCTCGCTTTGTATCCTTGCAAAATCTTTCTTTCATAATGTCGGCTTGCTCAAGGAGATTTCTTGCAAAGGAGAGGAGTTCTTCACCTTCTCTTGTAACGCTAACACCTTTGTTTGACCTTGCAAAAGCAGTAACGCCCATTTCTTCTTCAAGATTATGAATTGCCGCACTCAAACTCGGCTGAGATATATATAGTTTTTCGGCAGCTTCGCTTATATTTTTACATTCGGCAACCGTGACCAAGTATTTTAATTGTTGTAGCGTCATATTGCACCTCGCAGTTTTTACTGCTTTAATTATAACCGAAAAAATTTTATTTTACAACAAAATAAACATAAATGCCGTAACTCAAAAGAAGTAAAATGCCTTGCCATCTGTGAAATTTTTGGCTGATTATTGTCGGTACAACAGCAATAATTATTACACCCAAGCAAACCATAATATCAAACATAACGCTTGAAACCGATATTGCAAGCTCGCCTGTGCCGTTAATAATTGATATAATGGAGCATATCGGCAAAATCAAAGTTAAATCAATTATGTTTGCACCGAGAATGTTGCCTGCCGATAAACTGCCCGATTTCTTTTTGAGTGCCGTAATTGCCGTTGCAAGTTCGGGAAGTGAAGTGCCTATTGCTACTGCAATAACGCTTATAACTCTTTGCGAAATATTTAGACTCAGCGCAATTTCAGTGCCGTAAGTAACGAGCATTTTTGCACCGACCACTATTGATATTGCACCTATAATAAATATAAAAAAACATTTTGTTTTTTCGCTCTTTTCTCTTTTTTCACTTCTTTCATTTTCATTACTTTTTTCTTTCATAGATTTTATGTTTTCAAAAAAGAAGAATGTAAATACTATTATAAGAAGCGTAACACCGAGCGCAGATAAAAAGTAATACTCGTTTTCTTCGCCTTTAAATGTGAGTGCTTTTTTACTTGTGATAACACAGCCGATTATAAGCGAAACTATAGCCGATATCATGGCAATGCCTTTAAATGAAAATTCTTTTCTTTTTATTTCAAACGGCATAAATGTTATGAATAAACCGAGTATTAAAGCAGTGTTTGCCGTAACGGAACCTATGGCATTTCCCGTTGCCATATCAACATTTTTGTCGAGCGTTGCCTGAATGCTTACTGTCATTTCAGGCAGAGTTGTGGCAACAGATACAATAGTGGCACCGATTATAAATTTCGGCACTTTCATCATTTCGGCTATTTTTGACGCACTGTCAACAAACATATCTCCGCCTTTTATTATAAGGACAAGACCTATAACAAATAATATGTATATAATTATGCTGTTCATTTAACCACCTAAATTTATATTGTGTTACTATTTTCTTTATGATATAATAAATTGAAAATTTTTATGAGGTGAAAATATGGCTGAAAAAAAATTTAACCCTTTAATACTTATTCCTATTGCTGTTGCGATATTCGTTTTGATTTTTCTTGCAGTCAGCGGTCATTTAACAAAAGGTGAGGACGCTAAAAACCCTACCGCATCTACCGCTGTTTCTGCCGTTAATGAGGAAACTACCGTTCAAACAAGTCAGGACACAAACGGCAAGGTTACTCTTTGCGCCGTCGGCGATAATCTTATTCATAATACTCTGATTGAGGCGGGAAAACAGAGTGACGGCACTTATGATTATACTTGCCTTTATCAAAATATTTCCCCTGTTATTCAAAAATACGATATGGCAGTTATTGACCAGGAAACCGTTCTCGGCGGCAGTGATTTTGAATACACCGGTTATCCCGTGTTTAACTCACCGCAGGAAGTCGGAGACGCTGCAATAAAAGCAGGCTTTAATATCTTTAATTGTGCCAATAACCATATTATGGATAAAGGCTCTCAGGGCATAATGAATGAAATTGAATATTTCAAAAAGCAAAAAGATATTGTTTATCTTGGCATTAACGAGGATGAAAAGAGCTATAATACAATTAAATATTATGTGAAAAATAATATTACTTTTGCGCTTCTTAACTATACTTACGGCACAAACGGTATTGATTTGCCGTCGGATAAGCCTTGGATAGTTAATATGATGAATAAGGATAAAGTTACAAAAGACATTAAAGAAGCAAGGGCAAACGCAGATGTTGTTATTGTATTCCCTCATTGGGGCACTGAAAACAGCTTTGATATTTCCGATTATCAAAAAAAATATACCGACCTTTTCAGTTCACTCGGCGTAGACCTTGTTATCGGCTGCCACCCTCATGTTATTCAGCCGGTCAAGGAAGTTACAAACGACGACGGTCACAAGATGCTTGTTTACTATTCACTGGGTAACTTTATTTCTCACCAAATTGAGATTGACCAGCTTTGCGGCGGTATTGCAAGTGTTGATATTGAAAAGAAAGACGGCAAAATTACCATTAACGGTAAATTTATTCCTATAGTTACTCATTACAGCAGGGAAGATGATGACAAATTCAAATTCGATGTTTATAAGCTTGCCGATTATACCGATGAACTTGCCGCATCGAATTCGCAGTCGGGCGGCACACCTGAATACTATAATAAACTTGTAAATAAAGTTATTGATGAAAAGTATTTGGATATGTCAAAATAAATAATAGATTTATGTAGGGCAGGGGCTTACTCCTGCCTTTTCTTATTCTTAATGTCATAGGGGCTAACATTGTTGTGTAGGGGCTAACATTGTTAGCCTCTTTGTTGTTAAATCGATTTTTGTCAATCTTACCAAAAATTTTCAGCGTGATTGGTTGCTCACACTGTAAATTGACAAAAATGCATAAAATCGTTGACAATCTCGCTTGCAGCCGATATAATGATGGTGTAGTAAGAACAAAGGCGTTCCGATTAGATGTCGGAGCGCCTTTTTTTATTTCAAAAATTATTTCAAGAGAGGAGTATTTACTATGAGTAAGTACACAAAAGAAGACATCCTTAAAAGTGCTCAGGAAAACGGCGTTGAGTTTATCAGACTTCAGTTTACCGATGTTTTCGGTATTATGAAGAATGTTGCTATCACAAGCTCTCAGCTTGAAAAAGCACTTGACAATGAATGTATGTTTGACGGTTCATCAATCGACGGTTTCGTAAGAATTAACGAAAGTGATATGTACCTTCATCCTGATTATGACACATGGACAATTTTCCCTTGGAGAAAGCATCAGAACGCTCAGACAGCCCGTCTTATCTGTTCTGTTTATTGTGCAGATAACAAGACACCGTTCCTCGGCGACCCAAGAAATGTACTTCAAAAGGTTATGGACGAAGCAGCTGAAATGGGTTACAGCTTTAATGTAGGTCCTGAATGTGAATTCTTCCTTTTCAAACTTGATGAGGACGGCAACCCGACAACCACAACAGGTGATGAGGGCGGTTACTTTGACCTTAACCCAATCGACCACGGTGAAAATTGCCGTCGTGATATTTGCCTTGCTCTTGAAGAAATGGGATATACAATCGAAGCATCTCACCACGAGGTTGCAGAAGGTCAGCACGAAATCGACTTCAAGTTTGACGAAGTTATGACAACTGCCGACCGTGTAATGACATTCAAGCATGTTGTTAAGACTTATGCTACAAAGCACGGTCTTCACGCAACATTTATGCCAAAGCCAATCTACGGTATCAACGGCTCAGGTATGCACACCAATATGTCACTTATGACAAAGAATGCAGATGGTAAAACAGTTAACGCTTTCTATGACCCTGAAAGTGAAGACGGTCTCAGCGAAGTAGCACATTACTTTATCGGTGGTCTTTTAAAGCATGTTAAAGGTATCGCTGCTTATTCAAACCCAACAGTTAACTCTTATAAGAGACTTGTACCGGGTTATGAAGCTCCTACTTATATTGTTTGGTCAGCATCTAACCGTTCTTGCCTTGTTCGTATTCCTGCAGCAAGAGGAATGGGCACTCGTGTAGAACTTCGTTGTCCTGACCCAACTTGCAACCCATATCTTGAAATGGCTCTTTGCCTTGCAGCAGGTCTTGACGGTATTAAAAACAAGATTTCTCCTGCTCCTGCAGTTGATTACAATGTATTTGACCTTTCAGACGAAGAACTTGCCGCTAACGGTATTGATTGCCTTCCTGGCTCACTCGAAGAAGCAGTTAAGGCTTCCGAAGCTGACCCGTTTGTTAAGGAAACAGTCGGCGACCATGTATTCAACGCTTATACCGAAGGTAAGAAAGCTGAATGGGACGAATACAGAACTAAGGTTTCTCAGTGGGAAATCGACAGATATATGGTTAACTATTAATAGTTAATTTAGATTAAATATTGATTTAGATTAAATTCGGCGTGGTTTAGCCACTTTATCGGCAATTAAGAGCCCTCTCTTATGGCATTTATGCCAGTTTGCCAAGCCGATGTCGTTTTCGGCGTCGGTTTGGCTTATATTTTTAGCACAATGGGGTGCGACAGCTTAGTGTTGTCGTGCCTCTTTTTTTATTTTCTTTTTATTCATTACAAACTATTTTAATTTGAGGAGGAAGAATATATGGATTTAACATCTATTCTTGAAAAAGTCGACAGTGAAATGTTCGGCATATGGTTTTTAATCGGTGCGGCACTCGTTTTCTTTATGCAATGCGGTTTTGCTATGGTGGAAACGGGCTTTACAAGAGCAAAAAATGCGGGCAATATTATTATGAAAAATCTTATGGATTTTTGTATCGGTACTCCGATGTTTATTTTGCTCGGTTTCGGTCTTATGATGGGTGAAGAAGTTTTGGGCGGCTTTTGCGGTTTGCCAACCCTTGGCGTTTTCACAAATTATCAAAATTTTGACTGGTCAAACTTCGTGTTTAACCTTGTGTTCTGTGCAACTGCGGCAACAATCGTTTCGGGTTCTATGGCAGAGCGTACAAAGTTTTCAAGCTATTGCATTTATTCGGCAGTAATTTCGGCTGTTGTTTATCCTATTGAAGCCGGCTGGATATGGAATCCAAACGGTTGGCTTGCAAATCTCGGTTTCCACGATTTCGCAGGTTCTTGCGCAATTCATATGGTAGGCGGTATTACTGCATTTATCGGTGCAATTATGGTAGGTCCTCGTATCGGTAAATATGTTGAAGATAAAAAGACCGGCAAAAAGGTAGCAAAGGCTATTCCGGGTCATTCACTTACACTCGGTGCTCTCGGTGTATTTATTCTTTGGTTTGGCTGGTACGGTTTCAACGGTGCTGCGGCAACAAGCGGACCTCAGCTTGCTTCTATCTTTGTAACAACAACTTGTGCTCCTGCTATCGCTACTTGCGTAACTATGATTTTCACTTGGATAAAGAACGGCAAGCCTGATGTTTCAATGTCACTTAACGCTTCTCTTGCAGGTCTTGTAGCAGTTACTGCAGGCTGTGATGTTGTTGACGCACTCGGTTCTTGTATTATAGGCGTTGTTGCAGGTATTCTTGTTGTAGTAGCAGTTGAATTTATCGATATCAAACTTAAAGTTGATGACCCTGTAGGTGCTGTTGCAGTTCACTGCGTAAACGGTATGTGGGGCACAATCGCCGTAGGTTTGTTTGCAACAACTTCTGTTCCCGGCAACGATTCTTTCCAAGGTCTTTTCTACGGCGGCGGTTTCTCGCTTCTCGGCAAGCAACTTCTCGGTCTTGTTTGTGTAGCCGCTTGGACAATAGTTACAATGACAATCGTATTCTTTATCATTAAAAAGACTAACGGTCTTAGAGTATCGGAAGAAGAAGAAATCAAGGGTCTTGACGCAACAGAACATAATCTTCCGTCAGCATATGCCGACTTTATGCCTGCTATGGCTTTTGCAACTTCTTCGTCAATTAAAGCATCTGCACCTAAAACTTCGGCTCCTGCAACTCCGCTTGCACCTGTTGAAAAAGCAGTAGAAGTTGAAACTTATACTACAAAAAAATCACCGGCTCTTTCAAAGGTTGTTATGATTTTCAACCCTGCAAAATTTGAAGATATTAAATCTGCTATGAATTCAATCGGTGTTACGGGTATGACCGTTACAAATGTAATGGGTTGCGGTACCCAAAAGGGTCATATAAGAAAATATCGTGGTATCGAAATTGAAGAAATGAGCCTTAACCCTAAGATGAAGCTTGAAATGGTAGTTTCAGCCGTTCCTGTTGAAAAAGTAGTTGAAACTGCACGAGATGTTCTTTATACCGGCAATATCGGTGACGGCAAAATCTTTATTTATGATGTTGAGGATGCTGTTAAAGTTCGTACCGGTGAAAGGGGATACGATGCACTCCAAGGTGAAGATGATGTATAAATTGTTTTACTGAATATAGTTTTCTTCCTAAAAGGGCAGGGTTGCTTTGCAATCTTGCTCTTTTTTTGATAAGATTTACCGCATTTTAGGGAAAGGTTTATGTCTGAATAAGCTGTGCATAAATATAAAGTGGTATTCGCACTATACAGTATAACTATGCAAAATCGTTAACAAAATTATGGTTTTTGTGTGAAATTATACATAAAACAGTTAAAAATCGACTTTAATTTTGTAATTTATATAATTGACTAAAGCCTATTATTTATTGTAAAATTAAGAAAATCGGTGATATTTATTGAACACTATGTTCATAATAATTTGTTGATATCATTATTTTTATTTAACTTTAAGGAGAGGATATTATGTTGAAAGAGGGAGAAATCAGAATTCCTTCCGGCTGTGCCATTGCTGCCATAATCGACAGAAAAGGTAACAGAATCAACGGTTCACAAATTATAAAGTCTATCGCTCTTATGCACGACCGTTCTAACGGTTTGGGCGGCGGTTTTGCTGCTTACGGCATTTATCCCGAGCATAAGGACGAATATGCTATTCATGTTTTTTATGATACTAATGAAGCAAGAAAACAGTGCGAAGATTTCTTGTTTAGGCATTTTAATATTGATGTAGCCGAAAGGATACCTACCCGTCAGGTTGCAAGTATTGAAAAAGGACCCGATATTTGGAGATATTTCGGCAAGGCAAATCGTGTTCATATTAAAGAATCGAGGCTTGATGAACTTGAATATGTTGCTCAGTGCGTAACAAAAGTCAATAACGCTATCGACGGCGCATATATCTTTTCAAGCGGTAAAAATATGGGCTGCTTTAAGGCAGTCGGCTACCCTGAAGATGTAGGCGAATTTTATATGCTTGACCAATATGAGGCTTATATTTGGACTGCTCACGGTCGTTTTCCTACTAATACACCGGGTTGGTGGGGCGGTGCGCACCCATTCAATATTCTTGATTGGTCTATTGTACATAACGGTGAAATTTCGTCTTATGATGCAAACAGAAGATATATCGAGCAGTTTGGCTATATTTGTACTATGCAGACCGATACCGAGGTTATAACTTATCTTTTCGACCATCTTCTTCGTCACCATAATCTTCCTATTGAAGTTGCGGCTGATGTTCTCACTGCTCCCGAATGGGAAGAAATTGACAGAATGGACGATGAAAAGAGAGAGTATTTTACTAATCTCCGTTCAATTTATAACGGCGCTCTTGTAAACGGTCCGTTTTCTGTTATTCTCGGTTCAAATAAAGGTCTTTTGGCTATTAACGACAGACTTAAACTCCGTTCTCTTACTGCCGCAACAAAAGGCAATCGTGCTTATTTTGCGTCGGAAGAATCGGCAATCAGAATTATCTGCCCTGACCCTGACGAAGTTTGGTCGGTATCGGGCGCAGAGCCGGTATTTATTCCGCTTGAAATTGATGAGGAGGATGAGGACTGATGATAAATTATATTCCACGCAGATTTACTGTCATTCGTGATAAAGAGCTTTGTATCAACTGCGGTTGCTGTGTTCGTCAGTGCTCAAACGAATGTCATTTCTTTGACGAGGACGGCAAAACCGTACTTGTTAATTCAAAAAATTGTGTAGCTTGTCATAGGTGCGTTGACCTTTGCCCTACAGGTGCACTCAGAATAGAAAAATATGTTTGCGACTATCGTGACAATGCAAATTGGACTCCGACTTATCAGCAGGAAATTTGCCGCCAGGCTGAAACGGGTTCTGTTCTTCTTTCGGCTATGGGCAACCCTAAGCCTTATCCTATTTATTGGGATAAGATTTTGCTAAATGCTTCTCAGGTTACCAACCCGTCTATTGACCCGCTTCGTGAGCCTATGGAAATTCGTACTATTCTCGGTCGCAAGCCTGATAAGATTGAGGTTGAAAAGAAAGGCAAGTCAATTACAAAAATGCCGCCTCAGGTTATGCTTGAAACACCTATTATGTTCTCGGCTATGAGCTTTGGTTCAATTTCACTCAATGCTCAAAAGTCGCTTGCTATGGCTGCTGTTGAACTCGGAACATTGTTTAACACCGGTGAGGGCGGTCTTCATCCCGACCTTCGTTCTTTCGGCGATTATGCAGTCGTTCAGGTTGCTTCCGGTCGTTTCGGCGTACACAAAGATTATCTTAATAATTCAAAATTTGTTGAAATTAAAATCGGTCAGGGTGCAAAGCCGGGTATCGGCGGTCATCTTCCGGGTGAAAAGGTTAATGTTGAAGTGTCAAATGCCCGTATGATTCCGGAAGGCTCGGACGCTATTTCTCCTGCACCTCACCACGATATTTATTCTATTGAGGACTTGCGCCAGCTTATTTGGTCGCTCAAGCAGGCTACTCATAACAAAAAGCCTGTTTCGGTTAAAATTGCCGCCGTTCATAATGTTGCAGCTATCGCTTCCGGTGTTGCAAGAGCCGGTGCCGACATCGTTGTTATCGACGGTTTCAGAGGAGGTACGGGTGCCGCTCCTACAAGAATTAGGGATAATGTAGGTATTCCTATTGAACTTGCACTTGCCGCAGCCGACCAAAGGCTTCGTGACGAGGGTATTCGTTCAACCGTTTCTCTTGTTGCTGCAGGTTCATTCCGTTGTTCGGCCGATATTGTTAAGGCTATTGCTCTTGGTGCAGACGCTTGCTATGTTGCCTCCGCTGCGCTTATCGCAATGGGTTGCCATATGTGTCAAACTTGTAACACAGGTAAGTGCAACTGGGGTATCGCTACTCAGCGCCCTGACCTTACCCGTCGTTTAAACCCTGAAATTGCACACAAACGAGTTATCAATCTTATAAATGCTTGGAATCACGAAATTAAAGAGATTATGGGCGGTATGGGTATCAACTCTATCGACTCCCTTCGTGGTAACAGACTTATGCTTCGTGGCATCGGTTTAAGCGATAAAGAACTTGAAATACTCGGCATTAAACACGCAGGTGAATAAGGAGGCACTGATATGAAAAAAGTTTTCGCAAGAGAAGAGCTTTGCATTAACTGTCACCTTTGCGAGGTTTATTGCAAAACCGCTCATTCAAAATCAAAAGATATAGTTAAAGCTTATAAGTCTGAAAAGCCTGAGCCGGTAAGCCGTGTGTCCGTATTTGGCGACAAGGTGGCGTCGGTTGCGGTTAACTGCCGTCATTGTGATGACCCTGCCTGCGTTAAGGCTTGTATTACAGGCGCTATGACTAAAGATAAAAAAACAGGTATCGTATCTGTTGATGAAGATAAATGTATAGGTTGTATGACTTGCCTTGCAGTTTGCCCTATCGGTTGCATTAAACAGGGCAACATCGCTTACAAGTGTGACCTTTGCAGAGGCGAAGAACCTGCTTGTGTTAAAAACTGTCCTAACAAGGCTCTTGTTTGGCTTGAAGTGGGAGGTAATAAGTAATGAATTATGTTATTATCGGTGCTTGCGCCGCAGGTCTTGCTACTGCCGAAGCTATAAGAAAAGCAGACGCTAAGGGCACAATTACTATGCTTACCGAAGAAGCGTATCTTCCGTATTCCCGCCCGTCAATCAGCTATTTTCTCAAAGGCAAAGTTAAGGAAGCCGATATGGCGCTTAGAAAAGCTTCATATTATAAAGCAAATAAAATTGATATTGTGACTAATGCAAAAGTTACTTCAATAGACAGAAAAAATAAGGCAGTTAAAGTCGGCAGAAAGTCATATCCGTACGATAAGCTTTGCCTTGCAACAGGTTCAAAGCCGTTTGTACCTCCTATGGAAAATGTTGACGGCAAGGAAAATGCAATTACATTTCTCGACCTTGCTTGTGCAAAAGAACTTAAAAAGCTTGCAAACGAAAACACAAAAGCCGTTGTTATCGGTGCCGGTCTTATCGGTATGAAAGCCGCTGAGGGTCTTGTTAAAATTTGCAAGAGCGTTGAAGTTGTTGAGCTTGCTCCCCGTGTTCTTCCGTCAATTCTTGACGCCACTTCTGCAAAGCAGGTTAAGAAACATTTGGAAAATAACGGTATTAAGTTTCACCTTGGCAATACCGTTGTTAAAGCTCAGTCAAAGGGTAAGCATATTAATTCGGTTACGCTTAAAGACGGCAAGGTGCTCAAATGCGATTTACTCGTTCTTGCAGTCGGTGTTAGACCTAATACCAAACTTGCAGAGAAAGCCGGTTTAGAGGTTAACAGAGGTATTATTACCGATATTCACACAATGCAAACAAGCGATAAGGATATTTATGCGGCAGGTGACTGCACTGTCAGTGTTGATATGCTTGACGGTTCAAAAAAGATTATTGCTCTTTGGCCAAATGCAGTACAGCAGGGCAGAGTTGCCGGCAATCAAATGGCTAGCGAAAGCGAAGTTGTTGACGGTACTTATAGCGTTAATGCTATTGACTTTTTCGGTTTAAGAATTTGTACCTGCGGTCTTATTAATGCACAGGGCGAGCAGTACAGCGATGAAATTAAAACCGATGGTGACAGCTATAAGCGCCTTGTTTTTGAGGGCAATAAGCTTGTTGGCTTCGTATTGATTAATTCAAGCGAAAATGCCGGTATTTATACAAATCTTATTTCAAATAAGGTTGACCTTTCCACTCTTGAGGGTGATATTATGGACACTCCTTCAATATTTATGTTTGATAAAGAAACAAGAATTCAAAAACTCAGAGGGGGTATGCTTTTATGATTATCGAAGCAGGACTTACAAGATATGAAAAGGTAAACAAAGAAATTGAAAAGGGTCTTTCAAAGCAAAATAAAGTTACCGTTAAAGATGTTAACGGTCAGCGTTATATAGGCTGTGCTCTTGACGAGGGTAAAACTGTTGAAGTTTACGGAACACCCGGCAATGATATGGCTTGCTACCTTAACGGCGGCAAAGTGGTTGTTTACGGCAACTGCCAAGACGCTGTCGGCAACACTATGGGCGGCGGTGAAATTGTGGTTCACGGTCACTCAGGCGACGCTATGGGTTACGGTATGCGTGACGGTCAAATTTATATTCGTGACAATGTTGCTTGCCGTGGCGGTATTCATATGAAAGAGTTTAGGCAGATGCGTCCTGTTCTTGTTATCGGCAAAAACGCAGGCTCTTTTCTCGGCGAATATATGGCAGGGGGCACCATTGTGCTTCTCGGTCTTGATATGAAAAGGGGAGAAAAGCTTTTCGGTACTCACTGTGCTTCGGGTATGCACGGCGGCAAAATCTTTGTGCGTGGCTCTTTCCCAAAAGAAAATATCAGCTCAAATATCAAAATAGTAAACCTTGATGAGGATGATAAAAAAGAGCTTGAAGGTTATGTTAAAAAATATTGTAAATATTTTGATAAAGATTTTGACAATATAATGTCGAAACCGTTTAAAAAGCTTGTGCCGGCAACTTCCCGTCCATATGCAAATTTATATACACCTAATTAAAATATTGTTATAAACACAGTTCAATTTTGCAATGTATTGCAGATGCGAACTGTGTTCGCTTTATTATAATAAAATTTATCTTTACTTTATTTAGATAAGGTGTTATACTCTTTGAGTAATGAAAAACAAAGAGGTATGATTATGCATCAAGATGTTGAAAAAATACTTGTAACAGAAGAAGAACTTAATAAAATAGCTCATCGTTTGGCAGCTCAAATCACTAAAGATTTTGACGGCAAGAAACTCCTTCTTGTAGGTGTGCTTAAAGGTTCGATTTATTTTTTTACCGACCTTTCAAGGTACATTGATTTGCCATGTAATATTGATTTTATTCAGGCTTCGAGTTATGGCAGCGGTACTGTTTCAAGCGGCAATATCAAAATTATTAAGGATATTGCACAAGATTTAACAGGTTTTGATGTGCTTCTTGTTGAGGATATTCTTGACACGGGCAATACTCTTAAATATATTCACGATATGCTTTCAAAGCGCAACCCTGAGTCAATCAGTGTTGTAACCCTTCTTGACAAACCTGCAAGAAGAATTGCCGATATCAAGGCAGACTATGTAGGTACGGATGTGCCGGATGCTTTTGTTGTCGGCTACGGACTTGATTATGACCAGTATTATCGCAATCTTCCTTATATCGGTGTGCTTAAAAGGAGCATTTACGAAAAATAATAAACTTAACTAAATTAAATATGTCACGGTTCTTTTGCAGAAAAGATTAAAAGGGAATCAAGTGTGAATCTTGAGCAACAGCCATTACCGTATTTGATGAATAAAAGCCAAACGCCATTGGGAAACTGAGAAGGCGGCTTTTTATGCAAAGCTATATCATAAGTCGGGAGACCTGCCGTAAAACTTAAATTCAGCTTTTGGGCAAAGGAAAGCAATGATTTAAAGTCCGTACTTAGAGTGCGCCTACCCTTGTCCCAAAAGACAGGGGTATTTTTTATGAAAAAAATATTATCGATTCTTTTATCTTTAATTATTTTATCAACTTTATTTGCAGCTTGCACAAACTCAAAGCCTACAAATGAAGAAACCAAAACAACTTTAACAACCGCTTTATCTGAAAACGAAACTTCAACTGCTTTGCCGTCAAGCATTGAAGAAAAGAAAGATAGCGATAGTTTGGAAACTGCTGTAGCTTCCTCTCAAAACACAAGCGAAAAAGAAGATAAAACAAAAACTTCAAAAGAAACAACTGAAAAAGCTAAAGCGGAGAAAAATAAAGCTGATAAAAAAAGCAGTGTATCAGTAAAACTTGAACAAAAGAAAACCGATAAAAAATCATCAAAGAAAGCTAAAAACGGCAACACGGCAAAAAAGTACACCTCAACTGAAACCGTCAAAAAGGATAAGTCAAACAGCGTTACTTCAAAGTCAGGCAAAGAAAATACCACATCAGTTGTTTCAACTGTTCAAACAACTGAATTTGATGTTCACACCGCAACTAAGGTTCAAGCTGATTCTACAACATTATCGGCCTCTAAGCTGTCATCAACTCAAACGACAAAGAGTTCAACATCTGCCACTGCAAAATCAACAACTGCAGCTGCAACCGATAAAACTGTTGCGCTTTCCACAACAAAACCCATATCTCAAACAACAACTGCCACTTCGTCAAGTGTGACTGCAACAATTTCAATCGAATGTAAGTCAATTCTCGATAATATGGATAACCTTGCAAAGGGTCACGAATCATATGTCCCGAGCGACGGTGTTATTCTTGACGAATATACAGCTACTTACAACAAAAAAACTACTGCTTACGATTTGCTAAGCGATGCCTGCAAAGAGAATAATATTTCAGTCAGCAGTGAAAAAACAAGCTTTGGAATATATGTGAGCGGTATAAATAATTTGGATGAATTTGACTGCGGGAAGCAAAGCGGCTGGACTTACTATGTAAACGGTAAAATGCCGAATGTAGCCTGTTCTGCATATAAACTTAAAAACGGTGATAAGGTTGTATTTTCATACACCTGTTCATAAAAAAAATAATTTCATATCAGGAGGTTAAAAAATATGAAAAAATTAATTTCAGTTACTGTTGCAATTTGCATTGCGATTACTTCTCTTTTCACAGGCATTTATGCAATGGCTGACGACAAGGTGACAAGCGCAGATGTTAAAGAAAAAATCGAACAGGCTGCGGCTTATGTAACAAGTAATGAAAAGGCTTCATACACTTTGTCAAACGCAAGAAACTTTGTAACAATTATCGACAGCGGTGCTGATGTAAGCAAGTATAAGGATGCGTTTGTTACAAGCGTTAAAGAAAATCTTGACGCAAACAAAGCAGTTATTTCAAATTACGGCAGTGCAAGTCCGGCTCTTTACGGCGCAACATTTAAGGCTTTTGACGCTTTGAATGTTGACAAAACATCGTTTAACGGCTACAATCTTGTATCTTCATTTGAAGCTATTGATGTAAGTTTAACAAGCGATAATGTTTATACATACGGCTATGCTATTGATGCGGCTAAGGCACTCGGCAATGAAGCCCTTGCATTGACCCTTTGCGACAAACTCGTTTCTAACTACACAATGGGTTCGGGTCTTAACAACTGGGGCTTCTCTTGCGATAATAACGGCTTTTTTGTTCTTCAACTTGCTCCGTACTATAATGAGTATAAAGAGTATATTGATGACGCACTTTCACTTATTGCAAATTACAAGAAGGAAAACGGTTACTACAGTGATGAGCAATATGTACCCGATGCAAATGCCGACTCAACAGCTGCTGCACTTGCTGCTTATTCGGCAGTAGGCGATATGGATAAGGCTAAGGAAGCTTACGATTTCCTTTGCGCTTTTGAAAGTGAAGATACTCCGGGTGAATATACAAATTCATTTGGAAGTTATGATGCCCTCATCGGCTTTGAAAACTATTACAAAGCTCTTAAAGCTGAAGAAGATTCAACTACAACAACTCAAACAACACTCGGTTCAACAGAGCCTGCAACATTGCCGTCAAATGCTACAACTGTATCAACCACAGCTACTACAGTTGCTACTACATCAACCACAGCTACTACAGTTGCAACTACATCAACAACAGCACCTGTTTTGATGACAACAACCACTAAAAAGGCAACCACAACAAAGAAAGCTGCAACAACAGCTAAGTATTCAAGAAGCGGTGCATATATTGACTCAACTCAAAAGAAGCCAACTGTTAAAAAGCTTACTAAGGGTAAGAAGTCAGTTAAGGTTACTTGGAAAAAGGTAAGCGGTATCGCAGGCTATCAAATTAATATTTCTACATCAAAGAAGTTTAATAGGGAATCAAGCAGCTATACTGTAAACAAAAAGAGCGCTAAAACAAAAACTATTAAAGGTCTTAAAGCTAAAAAAACTTACTATGTTCGTATTCGTACATATAAGAATGCTAAGATTAACGGCAAAACTGTAAAAGTTTATTCAAAATGGAGCGCAACCAAGTCAATCAAAACAAAATAAAATATAGTTAACTTGGGCTTCGGCGTCCCCGACGACCCGTGAAACCAAAAAATGTGATAGAAGTTTTTTACGACCTCTATCACATTTTTGCTTTTATATATGTTTTATTGCTTTTTAACCACAAACACAAGCCAGCCTTTTTCTTCAAAGCGTTCTTTAACTTCAAATCCGTTTTGAGCAAAGCTTAAAAGAACTTCATCTTCTCGGCTTTCAATGATTCCGCCGGTGATATATACACCGTCATCCTCTAAAAATTTGCCGACTTCTTTATTAAATTCCATAATGATATCTGCAACAATATTGGCAACAATAACGCTGTATTTTCCATTTACTTTGTCAGACAAATTACCTTTAACCGCTTTAAATTTGCTCTCGTCAAAACCGTTTTCTTCTGCGTTTGCCATAGCTGTTTTAACTGCCAAAGAATCGATATCAACGCCGAAAGCACTTTTTGCGCCTAAAAGAAGCGAAGCAATAGAAAGAATACCGCTGCCGCAACCGATATCAAGAACAGTCGAGTTTTCGTTGATATATTTTTCAAGCGTTTCAAGGCATAACTTTGTTGTCGGGTGACTACCTGTGCCAAAAGCAAGACCCGGCTCAATATGAAGCACTTTTCTGCCCTTTGCGTCATACTCGTCCTCCCAAGTAGGGCGGATAAGCAACTTTTCGCCGATAGGCATAGGATGAAAATATTGCTTCCAATTATTTACCCAATCTTCCGCTTTGCAATCGTCAATTCTGATTTGATAATTTATGTTTTGCTCTTTAAGCCTTTCTTCAATAAAAGAAACGGCTTCTAACGGGTTTTCGTGAGGGTTAACATAAACATGTATAAGACCTTTTGTCCTATCCGCTTCAAGCAAACTTTCTTCAATAAGGTCGATGTGTGCAATTTCCATAACCTCGTTTTCAAGGTCGGAATAATCTTCAATATAAATGCCATACGGCACAACCATATTTGCAATGTTGCCCGCAACTTCAATATCTTTTGTATCAACCGTGATTACGATTTCACTCCAAGTTTCGTTTTCAATGCTCATTCTTATTCTCCTAAATTAACTTTGTGCTCAGTCGATGAAAGACCGTGATTGAAAAGCTTCCTGTTGTCAAGCGCCCACTGCCTGTCTGTAAATTCGCCTGCTTCAACCTTACCTGTCGCATTGTTAATTTCAAAAACAGTTGCGTCAAGTGCGTCGAGAGTTGAAAGTATTTCAGCTTCCAAAAACATCGGACGAACAGGAGAACCGTATTCCGGCACACCGTGGTGCGACAAAATCATATGTTCAAGAAGCGTTACTTTTTCGCTGTCAATACCAAGCTTTTTTGCGGTTTCGTCAATAAATATTGCACCTTTAACAAGATGACCTATAAGCTCGCCGCCGACTGTGTATCCCGAGCAAAGACCTGTTTTGCCCGTCTGCATTTCAAAAGTTTTTGCAACATCGTGCAAAATAGCGCCCGAGAGCAGAAGCTCACGGTTGATGTTAGGGTAAACCTCGCAGGTTTTCTCAGCCATTTCAACAATAGAAGCAGTGTGAAGCATAAGACCGCCTACTATTGCATGGTGAAGCCTGTATGCGGCAGGGTAAACTTCAAGCGCTTCACGATTGGTGAGCATAATGTCCTTAACAATAGCTTTAAGTTCCTCGTCCTTAAATTCGTTTACTTTCTTCAAAAGCATAGAAAATACGACTTTGCCGTCGTATTCGCTTGCAGGGATAAATTCCTTAATCATTTCGCTCGGCGCTTTTTTTATAGTGGTAATTGTAAGCTGAGCTTTGCCCTTGTAATTGTCAAGCGTGTATTCGATTTCAACAACATCGTTTTGCTCAAACTGACCGTTGTTGTCAAATCTCCAAACCTTTGCAGGGTATTCTTTTTTGTCGCTTCCTATAACAATAAGGTCAAGGTAGCCGTTGCCGTTTTTGTCTTTTTTTTCATTTAATTCTTTGATTAACGCAAAGGATGCCATATGTATATATTCCTTTCTTGATTTAATTCACAGTTTATTATATAATAATTTACATATTTATTCAATAACTAAATGTGCATAGTCCTTGACAAAGTATATTTGGCTTGGTAAAATATTTTCAAATATAAATCGGAGTGACTTTCTTTTGAAAAATAATATAGATAATTTATGTATGAATTGTTTTGAAGAACTTACCGAGGGAAGCGTTTGTCCTAATTGCCATTATGACAACGATACCCAAAGTGATTTTATCTATCTTCAACCTAAAACAATACTTAACGACAGGTATGTTGTAGGTGCTGTTATCGCTCACGAAAGTGATGCCGCAGTATATATGGCATATGATATGAACCTTGACAAGGTAATCACCGTAAGGGAATTTTTGCCAAAAGGCATTGCTTCAAGGCTTGAGGGCAATCAGGATGTTCACATCAGGGAGAAGTTTAAGCCGTCGTTTGACAGTTTAAAGCAGTCGTTTATTAAGCTTTGGAACACATTGGCAGAGCTTAAAAACTTTTCTGCCGTTATTCCTACTTATGATGTATTTGAGCTTAACGAAACGGCATATGCAGTAAGTGATTATATGGAGTCAATTACTCTGCGCCAGTACCTTTTGCGAAACCCTGACGGAAATATTCTTTGGGAGCAGGCGAGGATTATGTTTATGCCGGTTCTTACCACTCTTGAAGCGCTTCATTCAAACGGGGTTATTCACGGCGGTATCTGCCCTGATAATCTTCTTCTTTGCAGGGACGGTAAGGTTAGGCTTAAAAGCTTTTGCATTTCTCAGGCAAACACTATGTCAAGTGAACTTGAATTTAATGTAAACGACGGTTATACGGCGCTTGAACAGTATGACAATAACCATAAGATGTGCCCTGCAACCGACATTTACGCTTTTTCCGCTTGCATATTCAGAGCGCTTGTCGGTCAAAACCCACCTGACGCAAAGTCGAGGGAAACTAATGACAAGCTTATGATTCCTAACACTATTGCGGAGAAGATTCCTACTTATGTTATTCGTGCGCTCGGCAGCGGCTTGCAGATTTACCCTGAAAAAAGAACTCAGGATGTTAACACTTTCCGTGAGCAGCTCAATGCCGCACCTACGGTTGTGGCTCAGTCGGCGGAAGAACCTAAAAAAGAAATTAAGCAAGCAAAAGTTAAAAAAGTTGAGCCTGAAGACCCTGTTGAGGAAGAAGAACATTACAGAGGTTATCCCGGTTATGACACTAAGCAGGGCAAGAGCAACGGCTCAAAAGTTGCCATCATAATTTTAGTTGTTCTTATTGTTATTGCAGGCGTTGTAGGCGGTATATATGTTGCCAAGAACGGCGGTATCGGTAAAAAGCCTGAGGATACAACTACTCCTGTTTCCGTCAGTCAGTATGAAGTTCCCGATTTCTGCTCAGCCGGTTATACTCAAAGCGATATTGAAAATAACGGCGCTTGGAATAAGCAGTTTAAAATTACTTTCACTTCTAAATATTCAAAGGATATTGACGAGGGTATTGTTTTTGAACAGAGTATAAAAGCCGGGAAAAAGGTTGACGAGCAAACCGAAATTCAGCTTACGGTCAGCAAGGGCATCCAAACTGCCGAAGTGCCTAATGTTGCAGGTTTAACTCTTGAAAAAGCTACAAAAATGCTTGAAGATAAAGGCTTTAAGGTTGCAACAGTTGAGCTTTATAACGACGGCACTCATACTAAGGGCACGGTAAGAGAATCTTATGCAAGTGCTCCTGCCGCAGGTGAAACAGCCGCAGTAGGCGAGGAGGTTGTGCTTCAGGTTTACGGTGAAGTTGTAACAACAACCGAAGCGTCAACTCAACTTGAACCGGAAAATGCAGACGGTACAGATTAATTAACAGATAATAAAAAACTCTTGCCAATCAGTTTTGGCAAGAGTTTTTTGGTCTGCCCGGAGAGATTTGAACTCTCGGTCTTTAGAATCGGAATCTACTGCATTAGCCACTGTGCTACGGGCAGAAACATTAATCGTATTATAGTATTTTTAATTATTGCAGTCAAGTATATTATATGTTAAAATAATATACCGAGGTGATGAAATGCTGAATTTCAAAAACGATAGTTTTAAAATATTACAAATAGCGGATACTCAGGAAGGTAAAAAAATCAGTCCCGATACGCTTGATTTAATAAATGCCGCACTTGATAGGGAGGAACCTGATTTGGTTGTTTATTCAGGCGACCAGATTTGGGGCAAAACTACTTTTAAAGGCAATAGGGAAGCTGTTAAAAATTCGCTTGATATACTTACAAAGCCTTGCCAAAACAGGAAAATTCCGTTTACTGTTTGCTTCGGCAATCACGACAGGCAGGTAGGATTAAGCAATGAGGAGCAGTTTGAAATTTATAAAGAATTCGATTATTTTATAGGCAAAAGCGTTGAAGGAATTGATGGCTGTGCAAACCACTGCATAGAGATTAAAGACGGAAACGAACTTAAATTTCTGCTTTATCTTATTGACAGCCATTCAAATCTTGATATCGGTTACGATAATGTTCACGAAAACCAAATCGAATGGTACAGGAATACCCGTGACAGCTATGAAAAGGAATACGGAAAGTTAATTCCTTCTATTGTAATTCAGCATATTCCGCTTTGCGAAGTGTTTGAACTTTTAACCGAGGTTAAAAAGAATACTAAAGGAGCTGTAAGGGGCTTCAGAACTCACGCAAACAGATTTTATATTCTTAATAAGGATAAAGTGAATAAGAACGGCTTTATGAAAGAATCTCCGGCTGACCCGCAAGTTAACAGCGGTGAATTTAACGCTTTTAAAGAAAAGGGTGAGGTTCTCGGCGTATATTTCGGCCACGACCATAATAACTCTTTCAACGGCAAGGTTGACGGTATTGACCTTGGCTACACTCAGGGCGCAGGCTTCCATGTTTACGGCCCGGGTAAGGATAGGGGAGTCAGGGTTATTGAACTTAAAAAGAACGGAACCTTTGATACATATGACCTAAGATTTAAAAATCTTGTAGGCAACAAGGTTAAAGAACCGCTTAAATATGCATTTTTCCAAATTATGCCTACCAATACTTTTGATGCGGTACATAGGGCGATAAAGTTTTTTGCAGGTCTTGGTATAGTTGCAATTACAGTTTTAATTTTATTATTCTTTTTTGGTTAATTAAGCTGTTTTATGAATATAAAAGTTAGAAGAAGCCGTTAAGATATTGACATTTTGTTTATTTTTTGCTAATATATTTGCATATTAAACGGCTGGGAAAAAGAGGAGTAACCTGTTTATTCTTTCAGAGAGTGCCCGTTAGGTGAAAGGGCATAGATGATGCGGGTGAAGGTAGCTTTTGAGCCGGCAGGGTGAAACCTAAGTAGCCTTGTCCGTATATCTGCGTTAAAGATTTGAGTGGCATTAAATATTAATGCAATTTGAGTGGTACCACGGAATTTTTCGCTTTCGTCTCAATCTGAGGCGGAAGCGTATTTTTTTGACGAAAAATACTATACTGATATAAAGGAGATTATTATGGCAAAAGAACTTGCAAAGCAGTACGACCCTTCCGAAGTTGAAGACCGTACTTATGAGTTTTGGTGTGATAAAAAGTATTTTCACGCTAAAAGAGAAGCAAACAAAAAGACATACACAATAGTTATCCCACCTCCAAACATCACGGGTCAGCTCCATATGGGTCATGCACTTGATAATACACTTCAGGATATTCTTATCCGTTATCACAGAATGGCAGGATATGACACTCTTTGGCTTCCGGGTACAGACCACGCTTCTATCGCAACCGAAGCTAAAATTGTTGAAGCTATGCGCAAAGAGGGCATTACTAAGGACGACCTCGGCAGAGATAAGTTTCTTGAGCGTGCTTGGGCTTGGAAAGAGCAGTACGGCGGCAGAATTATTGAACAGCTTAAAAAGATGGGTTCATCATGCGACTGGGACAGAGAGCGTTTTACTCTTGACGAGGGTTGCAGCAAGGCTGTAAGGGAAGTTTTTGTCGGTCTTTATGACAAAGATTTAATCTATCGTGGCAACCGTATGGTTAACTGGTGCCCACATTGTAATACATCTATCAGTGACGCTGAGGTTGAATATGAAGAAAAAGATTCCAACTTCTGGCATCTTCTTTATGAAGTTAAGGAAACAGGCGAAAAGCTTGAACTCGCTACTACCCGTCCTGAAACTATGCTTGGCGATACAGCGGTAGCTATCAACGGCGACGACCCGAGATATAAGCATCTTCACGGTTGTCATGTTATTCTTCCGCTTCTTAACAAAGAAATTCCTATTGTTTGCGATGAACATGCAGATATGACAAAGGGTACAGGCGTTGTTAAAATCACTCCTGCCCACGACCCTAACGACTTTGAAGTCGGTCTTCGTCACAATCTTCCTATTATTCGTACATTTACTTATGACGGTCATATGACAGGCAAGGCTGATAAGGAAGCTGCGGATGAAATTATAAAGAGCGGCAAGGCAACTCAAAATGAGCCTGAAGTTCTTGATTGCGGCAAGTATGCAGGTATGACTACTCTTGAAGCAAGGAAAGCTATTCTTGCCGACCTTGAAGCGGGCGGATATATTAAAGAGATTGAGCCACTCAAGCACGATGTAGGCACTTGCTACAGATGTCATACAAATATTGAACCTATGGTTTCAAAGCAGTGGTTTGTAAAGATGGAACCGCTTGCCGGTCCGGCTATTGACGCTGTTGAAAACGGCGATATCAAGTTTGTACCTGAAAGATTTAAGAAAAATTATATGAGTTGGATGCGTGGTTCCCGTGACTGGTGCATTTCCCGTCAGCTTTGGTGGGGTCACAGAATTCCTGCCTGGTACTGCGATGATTGCGGCGGCACAACAGTCAGCAAGGAAGACCCTGCAAAGTGTGCTCACTGCGGCAGTGAACATATTCATCAGGACCCTGACACTCTTGACACTTGGTTTTCTTCTGCCCTTTGGCCTTTCTCAACTCTCGGTTGGCCTGACGATACAGAAGATTTGAAGCACTATTATCCTACCAATACTCTTGTAACAGGTTATGATATTATCGGCTTCTGGGTTTCCCGTATGATTTTCTCGGGTCTTGCTTATACCGACAAGGCTCCGTTTGATACCGTTCTTATTCACGGTCTTGTTCGTGACGCTCAGGGCAGAAAGATGTCTAAGTCGCTCGGTAACGGTATTGACCCGCTCGAAATTATTGACGAATACGGTGCAGACGCATTAAGATTTACTCTTGCAACAGGTAACTCACCGGGTAACGATATGCGTTTTTCGGACGAAAAGGTTAAGGCGTCAAGAAACTTTGCAAATAAGCTTTGGAATGCCGCTCGTTTCGTTTTGATGTATCTTACAGATGACTTTAAGTATGACGGACTTCCGTGCGACCTTGCAGTTGAAGATGAATGGATAGTTTCTAAAGTAAATACTCTTGCAAAGGATGTTACCGACAACCTTGAAAAGTATGAACTTGGTATTGCTATTCAAAAGCTTTATGATTTTATTTGGGATGTTTTCTGCGATTGGTATATTGAAATTGCAAAAATCAGACTTCAAGGCGACGACGAAAAGGCTAAGAATACCGCAAAGAGCGTTCTGGTTTATGTTCTTACCGATATTCTCAAACTTCTTCACCCGTTTATGCCGTTCATTACTGAAGAAATTTATCAGGCTATCCCTCACGATTGCGAATCGATTATGATTTCAAAGTGGGTAGAATATGACGAAAACCTTACCTTTGCGGAAAATGAGGCTAAGATGGAAAAACTTATGACTGCTATTCGTGCTATTCGTAACCGCAGAGCAGAAATGAATATTCCGCCAAGCAAGAAAGCAAAGGTTTATGTTGAAACAGAAGATATCGACCTCTTTAATCAGGGCGCAGAATTTATTAAGCGTCTTGCTTCTTCAAACGAGGTTGAGGTTAAGTCAAGCTTTGACAATCTCGGCAACACTGTTACAATCGTAACCGATAACGCTAAGATTTATATTCCTATGGGCGACCTTGTTGATTTTGAAGCCGAGCGTAAGAGGCTTGAAAAGGAACTTGCTCAGGCTCAGGACAAGCTTGATTTTATCAACAAAAAGCTTTCTAACCCGGGTTTTGTTAACAAAGCGCCTGAAAAGGTAGTTAATCAAAACAGGGAAGATGCGGCTAAGCTTGAAGATAAGATTGCAAACATTAAAAATTCTATTGAATCTTTGGGTAAATAAATGAACTACGAAAACGCTTTGAACTTAATACTTCAAAAGCAAAGCCTCGGTATTAAACCGGGGCTTACTCGCATTTATGAGCTTTTGAAAAAAATGGGCAACCCGCAGGATAAACTCAATATTATCCATATTGCAGGCACTAACGGCAAGGGCACTACAGCCGCTTCTGTTTCAAATGCACTGCAAAAAGCAGGCTACAAGGTCGGTCTTTTCACATCTCCGTGGGTTATAGATTACCGTGAGCAAATTCAAATCGACGGCGAATTTATACCGAAAAGTGATTTTTCAAAATATATAGCCGAATATATCAACTGCGACGCTACTGAATTTGAACTTGTTACGGCTATTATGTACAAATTTTTTGCCGACAGTATGGTAGACTACGCCGTTATTGAATGCGGTATGGGCGGCAAGGGTGACGCTACAAATGTTGAAAAAAAGAATATTTCTGTTATTACATCGGTAGCTATTGACCATACGGCTTTTTTGGGCAACACTCTTGAGGAAATTGCGATGGAAAAAAGCGGAATAATTAAACCTGATTCTACCTGTATTCTTTATCCTAACCCAAAGTGTGAGCAAATTTTTGAAAAAGTTTGCAGTGATAATAACGCTAAGCTTATCAAAATTAACGATTTCGGTAATGTTTTGACAAATGACATTGCGACGGCTCAGGCTGTGCTTGACGCAATCGGTATTGATGTTAAAGCGGAAAATCCCAAACTTTGCGCAAGGCAAAGCGTGATTAACGGTGTGCTTGTTGACGGTGGGCACAATGTTGACGCCGCAAAGGCATTACAAGCGAAAATCAGTGATGAAGTTGCCGTAATCGCTATGATGAAAGATAAAAATGTTGAAGCTTATTTATCTTTAATTGCGCCAAAGTGCAAAACGATTTATGCAACCGAAGTTAATAACGAACGCTCAATGAAAGCGGATGAACTTGCAGCCGTTGCAAAAAAATACTGCAAAAATGTTTTATGCTTTGACAATGCGTTTGATTCCGTAAAAGCGGCTAAAGGAGACGGTTTAAGCCTTGTTTGCGGTTCATTTTATCTTTTTCGCCAAATCAGAAAAGAATTGATTTAACAACAAAATACGATAAATTATTTGATACCAATCTGTTAGTATTAACGCAGATTGGTATTTTTTTATTGGAGTGACAAAAATGAATGTTACGATTGAAAGCAGAAAAAATATTGTTATTGCTTATCTTATCGGCGAAATTGACCATCATACCTGCGGGCAAGTGCGGGATAAAATTGACGAAAGCTTGATGTTTATTAAACCTCAAATGCTCATTTTAGATTTTAAAAATGTCAGTTTTATGGACTCATCGGGTATAGGTCTTGTTATGGGAAGGTACAGACTTATGCAAAATCTTTGTCCCGCTTCCCAAATAGAAATAAAAAATGTAACCCTGCAAACAAAAAAGATAATGGAGCTTGCAGGTCTATCATCAATAGCAAATATTAAGGAGATTGAAAATGACTACAAAAAAGCAAATTAACGAGTTTAAATTGACGGTTGACAGCAAAAGCGTGAACGAAGCGTTTGCACGAGTTGCGGTTTCGGCATTTGTCACACCGCTTGACCCCACTTTGGAGGAAATAGCCGATTTGAAAACAGCAGTGAGTGAAGCGGTTACAAACTGCATTGTTCACGCATACAAGGATACATACGGCAAAATTTTTATCATCGGCAAAATTTTTGACGACAATACAGTGAAAATCACAATAAAAGATAAAGGTTGCGGTATACCCGATGTGTCTCAGGCAATGACGCCGCTTTACACGACGGGTGAGGGTGACAGAGCGGGTCTTGGCTTTACCGTTATGGAAAGCTTTTGCGACAGGGTAAATGTTCGCTCAAAGGAAGCATTCGGCACATCAGTAACACTTACTAAAAAAATCGAGGGCAAAACAAAATGGTAAGCGAGCGTGATAAGATTATATGTGACAATATAGGTCTTGTTCACTCCATAGCTTCCCGTTTTAAAGGCAGAGGCGCCGAGTATGAAGATTTGTTTCAAAGCGGTTGCATAGGGCTTATAAAGGCGGTAGATAACTTTGACGAAAGCCGTGGCTTTGCTTTTTCAACTTATGCCGTGCCGGTAATTATGGGTGAAATAAAACGAATTTTTCGTGACGGCGGAGCGGTTAAAGTGAGCCGAAGCTTAAAAGAAAAGGCGATGAAAGCGCAAAGCGTTCGTGAAAAGTTTATTAATAGAGAAATGCGAGAACCTACCGTATCCGAACTTGCCGAACTTCTTGGTTTTTCTATTGAAGAAACAACCGAAGTGCTCGGCGTTATTGCACCTATGGTTTCACTCAGTGTTTCAAACGAGGACGGCGAATCTACTATTGATGTTCCCATTGACGAAAGTGAGGAACTTTTTAACCGTCTTACCGTTCATCGGCTTTTTAAATATCTTGACGATACGGAAAAAGCAATAGTTGATATGAGATATTATAAAGGATATACTCAGGCGAAAACAGCGTCTGTTCTCGGAATTTCACAGGTTCAGGTTTCACGCAAGGAAAAAGCTCTTCTTTCAAAGCTTCGCAGATATATAGAATAAAAATGTCACACCAAGCAGTGTGACATTTTTGTTTTTTAATATTTTAATTTTAAAATCATATTAAGCACATTGATTGCCGAACGCTCAAGTTCGCCACGAGTAATGCCGTTTTTAAGTCCGATGGTTTCCAAAAGGGAATTGTCGGTTTTGTATTTTTTCTCTGTTTTTTTAAATGAACCCGGCATATACACATCAACCTGAGAACGAACACGATAAGCATTGTCACGAAGGTTAGGAAATTCGTGGCTTTGCGAATGTTTCATCCACCAGTCAGTCATAACCGAGCCGTCAAATCCCCACTCGTTTCTTAAAACAGTCGTTACAAGGTCATAGTTATAATGGCTCCAAACACCGTTAATTTTGTTGTAGCTTGTCATAATGTTTAACGGCTTTGCTTCTTTCACACAAATTTCAAACCCTTTAAGATAAATCTCTCTGAGTGCTCTTTGCGAAACTATTGAATCGTTAATCGTTCTGGCTGCTTCCTGATTGTTGCATGCAAAATGCTTAGGGCACGCCGAACCGCCACTCGATTGAATACCTTTAACATAAGCGCTTGCCATTTTGCCGGTAAGAAGCGGGTCTTCGCTGAAATATTCAAAGTTTCTTCCGCAAAGAACATTCCTGTGAATGTTCATACCCGGCGCTAAAAGAACATTTGAACCGGCATTTCTGAGTTCTTTGCCCATTTCAGTTGCAAGTTCTTCAACAAGTTTAGTATTAAAAGAGCTCGCAAGTGCAGTACCGCAAGGAATAAGAGAAGTATATTTTCTGATTCTTATTCCGGCAGGACCGTCAGTAGTAATAATTGCAGGAACTCCTTTTTCGTTAAGCTTCGGTATAATTCCGCCGAACGCACCCGCATTGCCTGCAACACCGTAAGAACTGTCCATTCCGCCTTCGCCACGGGTAAGCGCTTCAAGCTCCTGATTAGTTAAACTTGAAACGAATTTTTCAACACTGATTTCGCCGTTTCTTACTTGGCTGAAATTGAAGTTATGAACTATGTGACCTTGCTCTTTTGGAAGATTTTTAAGTATCCTTTCCCTCAAATACGGCTTTTCGGGTTTGAGTGCAACTTTTTTAGGAATAAATGAACCGTTAACTTCAAACGCAACTATTCTGTCAATATATTCTTTAGGGGCACAAACGGCTTTTAGTGTTTCAAGAACTTTATCTTCTTTATATTTTATAGAACCTATTTCATCAACATCTCTTACATTTTCGCCGATAAAGAATTTGTATTCGCCTTTTTCAAGAATGTAAGAATATTTGTAACCTGTAACTCCGGTGTCATCAAATGAAGCAAGGCTGTAAATCGGAACGCTGAGCGTAAGCTTTTCGCTTTCGTTTGGATTTAATTCTTTTGTTTTGTCAAAAGCGACAAGGCTCATAAGCGGCTTTGAAAGCTTTCCCTGCGGGCATCTTGCATAAAGTTCAACAACTTCTTTACCGCTGACTTTGCCTATATTTGTAACTTCAATTTCTATGTTAATCTTGTCTTTTTCTTCTATAAAATCTAATACTTCAATGTCAAAGTTTGTATAACTTAAACCGAAGCCAAATGGGAAAAGTGCCTTTTCTTTTGCAAAAGTTTCAAAATATCTGTAGCCTACAAAAATATCTTCAACATAAGTGTTAAAAAGCTTGCCGCCAAAATGTTTTGCACTCGGATAATCTTCGTATTTAACCGCAATGGTGTCCGTAAGCTTGCCGCTCGGGTTAACCTTACCGTAAAGCACATCCGCAACCGCATTGCCACTTTCCATACCGCCTTGCCAAGCGTAAACAATACCTCTGAGCCTGTCGTTATAATCAAGTATCCACGACATATCCATAACATTGCCGCAGTCAAGCAAAACCGTAACATTGCTGAAATTTTTGCAAACTTGGTCAATAAGGCGCCTTTCTTCGTCTGTTAAATAGTAACTGCCTTTTGTAAGCGTATTTTCCCTGTCTTCGCCGGCAGCTCTGCCTATTACGATAATCGCAGCGTCACTTTCTTCACTTGCTTTTTTTACCGTTTCGTCATCAAGGCTCGGCTCTTCAAAATTCATCGGCCAGTGACCCCAAAAGCCGTGAGGCGCAGGGTTTTCTTTGCAATAATTTTTGTAATATTCCAAAAGCCATTCGTTAAGCTTGCCGCCTGCATTTTTTATTCCGTCAACAATATTAACAAAATAAGGCGCATTAACATCACCGCCACTGCCGTAGCCTACATAAAAATAGTCAAGCTGGCATCTGCCGAAAACCGAAATTTTTGTGTCAAGCGAATAGGGAAGTGCATTGTTGTTTTTTAGCAAAACTATGCCCTCGGCTGCACTTTTTCTTATAAGTTCAGGCATATTGCCGAAAATATCTCTTTCGCCCTCCGCCTTAACTTCAAGCTGAGAAACTCCTCCGCTCGATATTCTTTCTGATAAGGTTGAGACGAACTTGTCGATTTTATGTTTAAGTTTCATATATTTTTCCCCTTAAATAAATATATTAAATCAATTTTTATTATACAATATTGATTTTTTAAAGTCTACATTTTTGTATAAAAATATGTTTTGGAAACATACTATTTACGAAAACGCTATGTTTATTAATCGGAGGAATTTATATGAAAACATTAAAATCATCTGCGTCGTTTTTTCTTTGCTTGGTGCTTTTGGTATCAACTGTGCTTGCGTTTACCGCTTGCTCAAAAAAGAATAACAATAAAGAAAATTCAACAAACCCTGCTTCAAACAATGCAAATGTGACTGTAAGATATCTTAATTTTAAGCCGGAAGTTGCAGATATCTATAAAGAAATAGCAGACGAATACGAGAAAGAAACGGGAGTTAAAGTAGTAGTTGAAACTGCGGCAAATAATGAGTATGAATCAACTTTGACCGCTAAAATGTCAACAAAAAATGCACCGACGCTTTTCCAAATAAACGGACCTAAAGGTCTTGCAAACTGGAAAGATTATTGCGCCGACTTGTCTGACAGCAAACTTTATAAACATTTAAAGGACAAATCTTTGGCAGTAACTAGTTCAGACGGTAAGGTTTACGGTATTCCTTATGTCGTTGAGGGCTACGGTATTATTTATAATAAGGAAATCACCGACAAATATTTTGCTCTTGATAACAAATCAACCGATTTCAAATCAATGGAAGATATAAACTCTTTTTCTAAGCTTAAAGAGCTTGCAGAGGATATGCAAAAAAATAAAGAAGCTCTCGGTATTGAAGGCGTTTTTGCTTCAACTTCGCTTAAAAGCGGTGAAAATTGGCGTTTCCAAACTCACCTTGCAAATGTGCCGCTCTTTTATGAATTTACAAAAAATAAAGTTGATTTAACTTCAAACGACACATCAAAAATCACCTTTGAATATGCCGATAATTTTAAAAATATTTTTGATTTGTACCTTAATAATTCGACTGTGGAAAAGGGCAAAACAGGCACAAAAACAGTCAGCGATTCTATGGCTGAATTTGCACTTGAAAAATGTGCAATGGTTCAAAACGGCAACTGGGCTTGGAGTCAAATAAGCAAGGTTTCGGGCAATAAGGTTAAAGAAGAAAATATTAAGTTTTTGCCTATTTATACCGGAATTGAGGGCGAAGAAAGTCAGGGACTTTGCATAGGAACAGAAAATTATTTTGCAGTCAATTCAAAAGCAAGCAAAGAAGAACAGCAGGCGGCAAAAGATTTTATTTACTGGCTTTATTCAAGCGAGAAGGGCAAAAAATTTGTAAGTGAAAAACTCGGTTTCATTTCTCCTTTTGACACTTTCGACGATACCGAAGTGCCGAGCGACCCACTTGCAAAAGAAGTTAAAACATGGATGGATAAGCAGAGTGTAACAACAATTCCGTGGTATTTTACTATATTTCCGTCGCAAACATTTAAGGATAATTTCGGTTCTTCTCTTTTAAAATATGCCCAGGGAAATAAAACTTTTGATGAAGTGAAAGCCGATGCTATAGCCGATTGGGAAAAGGAAGCAAACGCTTCAAAGTCGTAAACAATAAACGCCTTCCCTTCGTGGGAAGGTGGCGGCTTGCCGTCGGATGAGGTGTTACATACCTATGAAAAGAGGAGTTTTATGAAACGAAATTTAAAAAAATACTTTTGGCTTTTCCTGCTTCCTATAACCGTCGCTTTTATTTTTGCGTTTCTTGTGCCGTTTTGTATGGGCGTCGGTCTTTCGTTTACCGATTTTACGACCGTAACCGACGCAACTTTTGTCGGACTCCAAAACTATATAACCGCTTTTTCAAATTCGGGTGATTTTCTCCATTCTCTCTGGTTCACCGCTCTTTTTACGGTTGTTTCTGTAATAACGGTTAATGTTCTCTCTTTCCTTTTGGCGCTTATGCTAAGCCGTGGCATTAGGGGCACAAATCTTTTTCGCTCCGTATTTTTTATGCCCAATTTAATCGGAGGCATTGTCCTCGGCTATATTTGGAATTTGCTTATTAATGCCGTGCTTTCAAATTTTGGCGTGGATATAACATATAAGGCAGAGTACGGCTTTTGGGGTCTTGTTGTTTTAACTAATTGGCAGCTTATCGGCTATATGATGGTTATTTATGTTGCAGGTCTTCAAAACATTCCGAGTGATTTGACAGAAGCGGCAAAAATAGACGGTGCTTCACCGATTCGTACTCTTTTTTCTGTTAAAATTCCTATGGTAATGCCGTCAATAACTATTTGTATGTTTTTAACTTTGACAAATTCGTTTAAAATGTTTGACCAAAATTTGGCTCTGACGGCAGGTGCACCCGAGCGTGAAACTGAAATGCTTGCGCTCAATATTTACAACACTTTTTACGGCAGAGTGGGGTATCATGGTGTCGGTCAGGCAAAAGCGGTTGTATTTTTTATAATCGTCGGTTTGCTTGCTTTTTTGCAACTTAAACTTACGAGCAGCAGAGAGGTGAAAGCATAAATGAATTCTAAAAAAATGAGCAATAATGCAATTTTTACTTTATTGTCAATACTGAGCGTGATTTTTTTAATTCCGATTATTATTGTTTTTATAAATTCGTTTAAATCGAGAATTTACATTTCAAATGAGCCGTTAAAATTTCCGAACAGTGAAACTTTTGTCGGCTTTGAAAATTATATAAACGGTATAACTTCATCCGATTTTTTCTCGGCTTTTTTGCGTTCGCTTTTTATAACCGTCGTTTCGGTTGTGCTTATCGTATTGTTTGCTTCAATGGCAGCTTGGTATATCGTCAGGGTTAATTCTAAGGTTACAAAAACTATTTATTATCTTCTCGTTTTCAGTATGATTGTGCCGTTTCAAATGGTTATGTACACTATGACTTATGTAACAAATAAGGCAAATCTTGATAATATACTCGGTATAACGCTTGTTTATCTCGGATTCGGCGCAGGACTTTCGGTGTTTATGCTGTGCGGTTTTATAAAAAGCATACCGCTTGAAATTGAAGAAGCGGCAATGATAGACGGCGCCTCACCGATTCAAACATTTTTTACAGTGGTTTTTCCTATGCTCAAACCGACTGCAATTACCGTTGCAATACTAAATACTATGTGGATATGGAACGACTATCTTTTGCCTTATCTTGTGCTTGGCTCGGATGACAAAACAATTCCCGTTGCTATTCAGCTTGCTATGCAGGGCGCATACGGTTCAACCGATTACGGCGGCTTTATGGCAATGCTTGTGCTTGCGATTGTACCTATAATTATTTTCTATATTTTTTGTCAAAAATATATTATCAAAGGCGTTGTCGCAGGTGCGGTTAAAGGATAATTAAAGGAGTTTTTTATTTTGGCGTCAATTACTTTAAAGCATATAGTCAAAACTTATGAGGACGGTGTTACCGTTATACCCGATTTAAACTTGGAAATAAAAGACAAAGAGTTTGTTATTTTTGTCGGTCCGTCGGGTTGCGGTAAATCAACAACGCTTCGTATGATTGCAGGACTTGAAGAAATAAGTTCGGGTGAACTTGTTATCGGCGGAAAAACGGTTAATAATATGCCGTCAAAGGATAGGGATATAGCAATGGTTTTTCAAAGTTATGCGCTTTATCCCCATATGAGCGTTTACAAAAATATGGCTTTTGCGCTGAAACTCAGAAAAGAGCCGAAGGATGTTATTGACAAAAAGGTTAGAGAAGTAGCAAAAATACTCGAACTCGAGCCATACCTTGAGCGTAAACCAAAGGCACTTTCAGGCGGTCAAAGGCAAAGGGTCGCACTCGGTCGTGCAATGGTTCGTTCTCCGTCCGTTTTTCTTCTTGACGAACCTCTTTCAAATCTTGATGCAAAGCTGAGAACCCAAATGCGAAGCGAAATTTCACTTCTTCACAAAAGGCTTGAAACAACATTTATTTATGTTACCCACGACCAAACGGAAGCTATGACTATGGCAGACAGAATTGTTGTTATGAAAGACGGTGTGGTTCAGCAGTTTGACACTCCGTCAAATCTATATAACCACCCATGCAATATGTTTGTGGCAGGTTTTATCGGCACACCGCAGATGAATTTTATCGACGCAACAATCACATCATGCTCAGGTACGCTCTGTGCTGTTTTTGACGGCTTAACCTTGCCGCTTCCCGCTCGTATGCAACAAAATGAAAATTTGAAAAAATATGTAGGCAAACGAATTGTTTACGGTATCAGATGCGAGGATATGCATATTAATGATTCTTACAGACTTTCAAACGGCGAAAATGAAATTATGCTTACGGTTGACCTTGCCGAAATGATGGGAAGCGATGTGTATATCTATTCAAAAATTGACGAAAAAGAAGTAATCGCAAAAGTGAGAATGAACAATAATGTATCACCGAATGACAAAGTTAAACTGTATATCGATACCGAAAAGCCGCATATTTTTGATAAAGAAACACACAAACTTATTTGCGACTGAAAAGGAATGAAATAAATGCTAAATAAACGAGCAAGCGGAATTTTGCTTCATATTTCATCTTTGCCGTCAAATTACGGTATAGGTGATTTTGGCAAGAGTGCGTATGAGTTTGTAGATTTTTTGCGTGAGGCACATCAGTCGTATTGGCAGGTTTTGCCCCTTTGCCCAACTACTGTCGGCGATTCACCGTATCAGAGTTTTTCTACATTTGCACTAAACGAGTATTTTATCGACCTTGACGCCCTGTGCCTTATGGGATATTTAAAAAAAGAAGAATTTGAAGATATAAAATGGTGCAAAGATAAAACAAAAGTAGATTACTCTTTACTTTATACAAACAGGCACAGGGTACTTTATAAAGCATTTGACAGATTTAAAAGAAATGTGCCGCCCGCTTTTAATTCTTTTTGCGAAAAGCAAAGTTATTGGCTTGATGATTATGCGCTTTTTTGCTCGGTGAAAGATTATTTCGGCGGCGAGCCTTTTTATTTTTGGAGCGATGATATAAAATATCGAGAGCCTTTGGCACTTGAAGAATACAGCGAAATTTGCGCAGATCGAATATTTTATTATAAAACGATTCAGTATTTCGCTTTTTCTCAGTGGCAAAGACTTAAAACTTATGCAAACAAAAACGGCGTTGAAATAATAGGCGATGTGCCGATTTATGTTGCAAGCGACAGTGCCGATGTTTGGGCAAATAAAGAAATATTTAAACTTGATTCAAGTTTAAAGCCGAGCGAAGTTGCAGGTTGTCCACCCGATTATTTTTCGCAAAACGGTCAGCTTTGGGGCAACCCGGTTTACGATTGGAAAAAGTTAAAAAGTTTAAAATATTCTTGGTGGAAGCAACGGCTTAAACAAAGTTTTGAACTTTTTGATATTGTCAGGCTCGACCATTTTCGTGGCTTTGAATCGTTTTACAGTATAAAAGCAGGAAGTAAAACAGCTAAAAAAGGACTTTGGAAAAAGGGCGGCGGCGCTTCGTTTTTTGACAGTCTGCCGTCTGATTATAAAGATAAAATTATTGCCGAAAACCTTGGCTTTTTAACAGACGATGTTGACGCTCTTTTAAAGCATACGGCTTATGCGGGTATGAAAGTGCTTCAATTTTCATTTGACAGCCGTGACGATAACGGTGCAGATTTGCCCGATAAAATAGAAAAAAACAATGTTGTCTACACCGGCACTCACGATAATGATACAATTTTGGGCTGGTCAAACACTGCCGACAAGGCGGATGTAGGCAAAGCTATGCGCTATCTCGGTGCTAAGTCAAATGATGACTTGGTTAACAAAATGATGCTTTGTGCAATGAAAACAAAGGCAAACACCTGCATTTTGACTATGCAAGATTTACTTCATTTAAACAGCGACAGCAGGATGAACACCCCGTCAACCATAACGGGAAACTGGCAATACAGAATGAAAAAAGATGATATTACTCCTCAAACTTCATCAAAACTTTTAACTATGACCGAGCAAAGTGAAAGGTACTGATTATGGAAAATATTAAAGAAAAGTTAGAACTTTTGTCTTTTGGTAAATATAACAAAAATGTAGAAAATCTTAATGCAAACGAACTTTATGATGTCGTTTCAACTTGTGTAATTTCTGCCGTTTCAAGCTCTTGGCAAAAGTCATATGAAAAGCATTTAAAATCAAGGAGAGCCTGCTATTTCAGCGCAGAATATCTTGTGGGTCAGCCGCTTTACAAAAATTTGATGTGTCTTGATTTGTTAAAACCGTTTGAAGATGCGCTTTCTTCTTTTAACCGAAGTTTGAGCGAATTTGAAACCGTACCCGATGAACTTCTCGGCAACGGCGGACTTGGAAGGCTTGCGGCTTGTTTTCTCGACAGCGGCGCAAATCTGTCACTTCCGCTTGACGGCTACGGCATAAAATATAAGTTCGGTCTTTTTAAGCAAAAAATAGAAAACGGCTTTCAACTTGAGGATATTGAAAATGTTGATTATAGCGATTCGTGGTGCGTACCGTGTTTTGATGATAGGGCAGTGGTGCATTTTAAGGAATATGATGTTTATGCCATTCCTTACGATATGCCTATAGTTGCTTACGGCAGTGAGCATTTTTCAACTCTCCGCCTTTGGCAGTGCGAACCGATTAAGGAATTCGATTTTAAGCTTTTTAATGAGCAAAAATATGACCTTGCATTAAAGCAGAAAAATGACGCTGAAAATATTTCAAGGCTTCTTTACCCTAATGATTCAACGCCTGACGGCAAAAAGCTTAGGTTTAAACAGCAATATTTTTTTACTTGTGCTTCACTTCAGGATATTATCAAAAAGTATAAAAAATACCACTGCGACGACTATTGCCACTTTGCCGAATATATCACAATTCAGCTAAACGATACTCATCCCGTTGTTGCTATTCCCGAACTTATAAGGCTTCTTACCCTTGACGGTTGCACTTTTGATTATGCTTTTGATATATGCTGTCGGGTGTTTAATTTCACAAACCACACAATTATGGCAGAAGCACTTGAAAAATGGGACTTAAACCTCATTGACGACATTTGCCCCGACATTGCAAGAATTATTATTAATATCGATAAAAAGCAGGCTAAAGAACTCTCAAATGAAAACAGTGATATACAAATTATTCAAAACGGTATGGTTCATATGGCAAACCTTGCTTGTTTTGTTTGCAAATATATCAACGGCGTTGCTAATCTTCACACACAAATATTAAAAAGTGATACTTTAAATTCTTGGTATAAGCTTACCCCAAACAAATTTCAAAACAAAACAAACGGTATCACTCAGCGCCGCTTTCTTCGCCTTTGTAACCCAAAACTCAGCGAACTTATCACCGACTTGCTCGGCAGTGAAGAATGGATAAACGACTTATCAAAGCTTAAAGAACTTGAAAAATTTGCCGACAATAAAGATGTTCTCGACCGCTTTATGGATATTAAAAAGGAAAACAAAAAAACGCTTTCAAACTATATTTTAAAGCTTGATAACGATTCTTTTTCTCCCGATTTTATCGTCGATTCCCAAATCAAAAGGCTTCACGAATACAAGCGCCAATTTTTAAATATTCTCGTTATTTTGGAGTTGTATTTTGAACTTGAAGAAAAAAGCCTGACCGATTTTACACCTACCGTTTTTATCTTCGGCGCAAAAAGTGCACCGGGGTACGAAAGAGCAAAAGGGATAATCAAGCTTATTAATGAGGTCAAAAGGCTTGTTGAAGCTAACGAGTATGTCAGCCGATTTATCAAGATTATTTTTGTCAGCGATTACAGCGTTTCCTATGCCGAAAAAATAATTCCCGCCACCGATATTTCAAAGCAAATATCAACAGCAGGAACGGAAGCTTCGGGTACGGGTAATATGAAATTTATGTTAAACGGCGCAGTAACTCTCGGCACATTTGACGGCGCAAATATAGAAATAGTCCAAAACGCAGGAGAGGAAAACAACTATATATTCGGCGCAAGGGTAGAGGATATTGAAAAAATCAAATCAACCTATGACCCAAAGAAAATTTATAACTCCGACCCGAAAATCAAACGCTGCCTTGATGCTCTTGTCAACGGCACATTAAGTGATAACAATACAGGCATATTTAAAGAACTTTACACTTCAATTTTAGACGGCGCATCGTGGCACAAGGCTGATAACTACTATCTTCTGCTCGATTTTGAGCCTATGCTTCAAACTCAGCTTAAAGCTAATAACGACTTTAAAGATAAGTATGACTTTGCACACAAATGCTTTTTGAATATGTGTAATGCCGGCTTCTTTTCCTCTGACCGCACAATTCTTGATTACGCCGAAAATATTTGGGATATAACAAAAACGGACGAAATCTGATTCGTCCGTTTTTTGAAAATGTAGGGGTTAGGTTTTTGGTGCCCCATTTTTCTATTTTGTTTTTACTTTATCGTCTTTAAGCTTTTTGTGATAATCTTTTGTTTCCTTAGCAAGTGAGCCTGAAAGAGCAATCAAGCCGATAAGGTTCGGTATTGCCATAAGACCGTTTGCAATGTCTGAAAAGCTCCAAACAACGCCGAGTGTAGCTGTAGCGCCGACATAAGTTAAAAGTGAAAATACAACTCTGTAAATGTAGCAGAAAATCGGCTTTTTGAAAAGGAATTCAAGCGCCTTTTCACCGTTGTATTCCCAACCCAAAATAGTTGAAAAAGCGAAAAGAATAATACTGATTGTAACAAATACCGCACCTGCTTTACCAAGCGCAGTTTCAAAAGCGGCAATGGTAAGTTCTGCACCCTCAAGCAATTTGCCGTCAGCCTTTGTTGTGCCAAGCATACCGCTTGATGCGATTGTAAGACCTGTAATTGTGCAAACAATAATTGTATCAATAAAAGTACCGCACATATTGATAAAGCCTTGCTTAACATGATGGTCGGAAGTGGCAGAAGCGGCAGAGATAGCGGCGCTGCCAAGACCTGCTTCGTTAGAAAATACACCTCTTGCAATACCGTAACGCATTGAACTCATCATACTTGCGGTAACAGTGCCTACAAGACCGCCTGCAATCGGCTTAGCGCCAAATGCCATTGAAAAGATATTTGCAATACCGCTCGGTACATTTTTGTAGTTTATGCAAACAACAAGTATGCCGGCAATCATATAAAACACAGCCATAGCCGGAACGAGTACGCTTGATACTTTTGAAATAGACTTAATTCCGCCCAAAACAACCGCACCGACGCAAACAACAAGAATAATTCCAACTATCCATTTAGGAATATTAAATGTAGAACTTACGGCAGTTGTAATTGAATTGCCCTGCGCCGAATTGCCTATACCGAATGACGCCATAAGTGTGAAAATTGAAAACATTACAGCGAGGAAAGAACCGAGCTTTTTATTTTTTAAGCCGTATTTGAGAGTGTACATCGGTCCGCCGCACATTTCACCTTTAGAGTTAACAGTCCTATACTTGCCTGCAAGCGCACATTCGGCATATTTTGTTGAAATACCGAAAGCCGCCGATATCCACATCCAAACAAGAGCGCCCGGTCCGCCAAGCACCATCGCAGTTGCGACACCAACAATGTTACCCGTGCCGACAGTTGCAGCAAGCGCAGTCATCAAAGCGGAGAACGGTGAAATATCACCCTCGCCGTCCTTCTGCCTCGACTCCTTGCTGAATAATCTTTTAAGTGAAGAACCGAGATTTCTCCACGGCAAAAATCTGAGCCTAAGGGTTAAGAATATACCCGTTCCCACAAGGAATACAAGCATAACCGGACCCCAAACAAAGTCGTTAATCTTGTTGACAATTTCTGTAAACTTATCCATCAAACGCCACCCTTTATAAATAAAATATATTATATAATAACATATTATAATGTGTTAAGCAAGAAAAAAATCATTTTAATAGGTTGACGGCATTGCTACATTATAAAGGCGACCGCAGGTCACCCCTACGGTGATTTTTCTAATTTTGATAGTTTAAAATGATAATGTTATTTTTCGTTTAAGATTGCTTCTCGTTTTTTCTTGCTTAATTTATTCAGTATTTCAAGATATGCTTTATCGAGGAGTTCTTTAAGAACTTCAACCGGTACTTCTCCGTTGGCTTTAACAGAGTTCCAGTGCGTTTTATTCATATAATAGCCGGGGATGATATCCTCGTACTCATTTCTGAAAAATTCGCCGTCAATCGGGTTGAGCTTTAATGTGATGTATTTAAGCTTGTTTTCACTGTTATAACAAAGCGCAACAAACATTTTGTCGTCAATTTTGTATCTTTCCCAGTTCCATTCTTCTTTAAAGTCTTTGGTAACAGCGGTTTTGCTCATTAAATATTCGTCTAAAAAGTCGTAGTTCATAATAGATTCCTTTTGGTAAATTATTGTTTATCTTAACATCGGTTTCTCTCCTATCGACGGCAAAGCCGCCACTTCCCTCATCAGAGGGAAGCAAGAAAACTCGGCTCCCTCTGACGAGGGAGCTGTCAACTTTGTTGACTGAGGGAGAGAAAAAATACAATGTGGCGTAGCCGTCAACCTATTATAAGCAATAATTTACAAATCATAAAGTTTTCTTGCGTTTTCATTTGTGATATCGAGAAGTTCTTGTGCATCGATATTTAGGAGCAAACCGATTTTTTCGGCAATATACGGAATATAGTGCGAATCGTTTCTCTTGCCACGCATAGGGGTAGGGGCGAGGTAAGGGCAATCGGTTTCAAGCACAAGGCGTTCAAGCGGAATTTCCTTTGCAACTTCAAGGCTTTTGCGTGCGTTATTAAAGGTTACAACGCCGTTTAAGCCGATGTACATACCGAGTTTAATAATTTCCCTTGCCATTTCCTTTGAACCGGAAAAGCAGTGAACAACGCCCTTTGGTTTCATCTCTTTTAAAATATCGAGGGTATCGCCGTGAGCGTCCCTGTCGTGAACAATTATCGGCATATCAAGTTTCTTAGCAAGTTCGATTTGCGCTTTAAAAAACTTCTTCTGCTCCTCTTTGCTTGAGTCCATCCAGTAATAGTCAAGCCCGATTTCACCTATGGCAACGCACTTGTCATTTTTAGCAAATCTTTCAATCAATTTCAAATCATCAAGCGTTGCGCCTTTTAAATTTTCAGGGTGAAAACCTGCGGCAAAGTAGATGTAATCATACTGCTGAGCAAGGTCAAAATTAAACTGAGTTGAATCTATGTCACATCCGCAACTTACAACTAAAGAAACGCCCTGACTTTGAAGATTATTAAGCAATTCTTCTCTGTCAGGGTCAAACTTACTGTCGTCGTAGTGGGAATGTGTATCAAAAATATTGTGATACATTTATATTCCTACCGTTTCTTATCTTATTTTAGTACCTGCCGGCATACCGTCAACAAAGAGAACTTTAACATCATCTTCGCTGACATCACCTGCGAGGAGCATACCGTTACTCATTTCACCGCAAAGCTTTGCAGGTTTAAGGTTTGCAACGATAATAACACTCTTGCCAATCAAATCTTCAGGCTTGTACCACGGTGCAATACCCGAAACAATTTGGCGAAGTTCGCCCGAACCGTCGTTGACCTGCAATTTGAGAAGCTTCTTAGCTTTCTTGATAGGTTCGCACTGCTCAATCTTGGCAACTCTGAGTTCAACCTTGGCAAAATCTTCAAACTGAATCTCTGCAAGACCTTCAATCTCAGGCTTAGCTTTAGCTTCTTGCTTTGCATTTTCTTTTTGCTTTTCGGCAATTTCATTAAGCATCTTTTCAGCGTCAATTCTTGCGAAAAGTGCCTTTGCTTCACCAACCTTAGTACCCGGTTTAAGTGCTCCGAATTGCTTGAGTGAATCGTAATCTTTAATGTCGCAGTTCATTTGCTCAAAGATTTTTTCACTCGTCTCAGGCATAAACGGTGAAAGAAGAATAGCAATGAATCTGATTGATTCAAGAAGATTGTAAAGAACCGTACCAAGCCTTGCCTTTGTGCTTTCATCTTTAGCAAGAACCCACGGCGCAGTTTCGTCAATATATTTGTTTGAACGCTTTGCAAGGTTTAATACTGCTTCAACTGCGTCTGCAACTCTGTATGTTTCAAAATATTTTTCAACCTTTGCAACTGTATCAAGAGCAAAAGTTTTAAGTTCTTCATCCGGTACGATTACACATTCAGGCTCATAGCAAGGCTCTTGAATAATGCCGTCAAAATACTTGTTTTGCATTGCAATGGTTCTGTTTACAAGGTTGCCGAAAGTGTTTGCAAGGTCACTGTTGTATCTTTCAATAATTGTTTCATATGTGATAGAACCGTCGTTAGCATACGGCATTTCGGATACAAGGTAATATCTTACTGCGTCAACACCAAGAAGTTTAACAAGGTCGTCGGCGTAAATAACATTGCCTCTTGACTTAGACATTTTGTCCTCGCCAAAGAGAAGCCACGGGTGACCGAATACTTGCTTTGGAAGCGGTTCACCGAGAGCCATAAGCATAATAGGCCAGTAAATTGTATGGAATCTTACAATATCTTTACCTATAATGTGAACATCGGCAGGCCAATACTTTTTGTAAAGGTCGGATGAACCGTCAGGGTCGTAGCCGAGAGCTGTAATATAGTTTGAAAGAGCGTCCATCCAAACATAGATAACATGCTTGTCATCAAATGTTACAGGGATACCCCATTTGAAACTTGTACGGCTTACGCAAAGGTCCTGCAAACCCGGTTTGATAAAGTTGTTGAGCATTTCCTTTTTACGAGCTTCGGGATAAATGAAGTTTTCATTGTTTTCAATAAATTCTTCAAGCTGCTTTTGATATTTTGAAAGTCTGAGGAAATAAGCTTCTTCCTTAGCAGGCTTTACTTCTCGTCCGCAGTCAGGGCACTTGCCGTCAACAAGCTGACTTTCAGTCCAGAAAGATTCGCAAGGAGTACAGTACATACCTTCGTAATGACCCTTGTAAATATCGCCTTGGTCATATAATTTTTTGAAAATCTTTTGAACAGTTTTTTCGTGGTAAGGGTCGGTAGTTCTGATAAATTTATCGTAACTTGTGTTTAAAAGGTCACAAATTTCACGAATTTCACCAGATACCTTGTCAACATATTCTTTTGGTGTAACACCGGCTTTTTGAGCATATTCTTCAATTTTTTGACCGTGCTCGTCAGTACCGGTGAGCATAAACACATCATAACCCTGAAGCCTTTTGTACCTTGCGATAGCGTCGGTCAAAACAATTTCGTAGCTGTTGCCGATATGCGGCTTTCTTGATGTGTATGCAATAGCCGTTGTTATATAAAATTTTTCTTTTTCAGCCATTTTGTTTACCTCCGATATTAAAGAAGTGATGCGGCACCCTTGTCAAGCATAAGAGTTACATCAGTGTGGAACTGAAGAACGGAAGCAGGGCACTGAGGTGTAACATCGCCGTCAATAAGCTGCTTGATAGCCTTTGCCTTGTTTTCGCCGATAGCAATAATAAGTATTCTCTTAGCCTGCATAATTGAGCCGATACCCATTGTTACTGCGTGGGTAGGAACTTCATCGATTGATTTAAAGAAACGGCTGTTGTCCTTAATTGTGCTTTCTTTAAGTGCAACAACATGGCTCCATCTTTGAAAACTGTCAGACGGTTCGTTAAATGCAATGTGACCGTTTGAACCGATACCTAAAAGCTGAATGTCAATTCCGCCTGCTTTTTTAATCTTTTCTTCATATGCTTTACATTCTTCCTCAGGGTTTTCAGCGTTGCCGTTAAGGAAGTTGATGTGTTCTTCGGGAATGTTGATGTGGTCAAAAAGATTGTCGTGCATAAAACGGTGATAAGAGTTAACATCGTTAACATCAAGCTTGCAGTATTCGTCAAGGTTAAATGTTGTAACTTTGCTGAAATCAACTGCGCCTTGCTCATAAAGCTTAATCATATGACCGTATGGCTTGAGCGGTGTTGAACCGGTAGCAAGACCGAGTACACTGTCAGGCTTAGCAAGCACCTGACCGCACATATAGTTGCCGGCTGCGATACCGATTTGTTCTTCATTATCATATACAAGTACATTCATTTTATTATACCTCCGATTTTTATATATCTTATATATTATAAACTAATTAATTTGCGTGTCAACTTTATTTTTCTTTTTCATTATCTTTTTAACTATAGCATATATCATCAAAAAGATAAGTGCGCCGAGTATTGCACCGCAGGTGTCTATTGCCCAATCTCTAAGCTCGCAACTTCTTCCTTCAACAAAACGCTGGTGAAATTCGTCGGATGCCGCATAAATTGAAGCAATAACAATACCTGTTTGCACCTTGCACCTTTTAGCGCTTTGGTAAAGTGCATTGCAAGTTAAAAGGCAAAGTCCTGTGTATTCGCCAAAATGAGCAAGTTTCCTAATTATAAAACTTGTAAAAAAGTTATCTCCGAAATTGTCAATAAACCATTTGAGTATGACGCTGCTTTGAGCATCCGATTCGTCGGCAGTTCTTGATGAAAGCCAAAAAATTATACCCATACAAATAAAAACAAGCGCCCAGCTTATTGCCGCAATTATTATGTTTTTTCTGCTATTCTTCTCTTGTTGCATTAACAAAACTTACCCTTCCGCTTCCAGGATGAAACTGAACATTTTTAACTCCCTGCGCTTCGGCATAATAGGATGATTCGTAAAGCACCGGCTTAATGCTGTAGTCACTGAGTATTGCATTTTCGCACTTTTTGGTGCTTTGAGCTAACTTGTCGGCAGAGGTACTTTGCGCCTTCTTTAAAGCCGATATAGCGCTTGCAACAGTTCCCATATAGTTTCCGTTTATGATTGTGTTTAAAAAGTTAAGCGAATTTTGGTTTGTAGCTTTAAATTTGTAAAGCGCAATGTCGTATTCACCGTTTGAAAGAGCGGTTTGGTATTCATCTTCCGAAAGAATATTGATTTTAAGCGAAAAAGAAATTTTATGTTCATTGTCGTTGCCGTAGGTTGAAACCGAGCCTACACCTGCCTGAATACCTTGTACAAGTTCTTTTACAACATCTTCATATTCTTGCGTTGCAATTACGGTAAAATCGGCTTTTGAAGCGCCGAGTTCGTTAAGTCCTTCTTTCCATATTTTCTGCGCTTTATTTATGTTTTGCTTGTAAACCGTTGCACCCATAACCTCGTTGGCAGATTTTGTACCGATAACACAGCTTGGCGGAGTGAAACAAGTTGCACGGCTTAAATAATCTGTTTCGCTTGTGTCAATGTCGGATATGCTCAGGCACACTGCCTGCCTTAACTTATCATTGGTAAAAATAGTATTATTCTTATTAAGTATCATTGCAAGAGTAGCGTCGGTGTAGTTTATCGCAGTTATTTTTTCATTTTTAAGCTGCTCATACTCTTGACCAGTGATATATGCGCTGTCATAGTACCCTGATTTCAGGTTTTTAACCGTATCTTCAGTGCCGTCGGTAATTTTTAATGTAAGGTCGGTTACATGCGACGGAAAATCGCCGACATATTGACTGTTATTTTTAAGCACATATGAACTCTCAAGCACATTGGTTATGTAAAACTGACCGTTAAAGATTGAATAGTCAAGCCCCAAACCGTATCTGCCTTTTGTAGCGTTAAAATATTCTTCGTTGCAAGGCATTGCAATAGCCGTTGAAAGCACATTCAAAAAGCCCGAATCAGCCGATTTAAGTTTGATTTCAAGTGTGTAATCGTCAAGAGCTGTTGCGCCGAGTTTGCTTGAACTCTTTTTGCCCGAATGAATGTCGGAGGCATTAACAATATTTGAAATTGAAGAAAAGAGGGGAGCGTCGGTATTTTTTTCACACGCTCTCCTAAGTGCGAAAACAAAGTCGTTCGCCGTAATATCAGGATTAAACGCAGTTCCCATAAGCTTTTGCGCCGCAGTGATGTTTTCGGCGTCTTTGCTTTGAACATTCCACTTTGCGCCCTGCCTTAAATGGAAAGTATATGTTTTGCCGTCATCACTTATATCCCAGGTTTTTGCAACGCCGGCTTGCACCGAACCGTCATCGTTAACTCTTACAAGTCCTTCAAAACAGTTTTCAATAATTAAAAATTCGTCGGCAGTTGACGCAATTTGAGGGTCAAAGCTTTTTATGTCACCTGAAAAAGGGTAGATAAAGTCAATTTTAGTGCTTTTTGACGAGCAGCCGGAAAAGAGTGAAACCGTAATAAGAATACACATCATTACGGCAATAATTTTTTTAATTGCAGTTTTCAATTCGTTCACCTATAGTAATGTAATAAAAATAAAATTATTAGTCTATTTGCAATTATAACAAACCGCACTTATTAAATCAATGAATATTTTAAGTTAATTTTGTTAATTTCGGTTGAGTATGCAAAACACACGGCACAGTGTATAAAAAACTTTTTCGATAATTTTAGAATTTGTTCAGAAAAGTCTTGACTTATTGTTTTAGGTGGTTTATAGTATTAGCTATCTTAAAATGGCAATTTATTGCAAATTATAAATTCTTTATTTTTAATTATTGCTTATATTATGTAACGGAAAATTATAATTTTCAGGTCATATGCAATACGCAATTTGTCGTTTACGAATATCAACAAATTAACGAAAATAAAACGAACGGAGTGACTCTACTTATGGTAAATGTTAAGGATGTCCAGCTCGGTACAACAACGAGAAAGAGTTTTGCAAAAATCAATGAGGTTATGAAAATGCCTAACCTTATCGAAGTGCAGAAGAGTTCTTATCGTTGGTTCCTTGAAGAGGGCCTCAAAGAAGTTTTCAAAGATATCGGCGAAATCAGCGATTACACCGGTAACCTTGTGCTCAGCTTTGTGGACTTTTCAATCGACGATGAGCCGAAGTATTCAATCGCACAGTGTAAGGCTCGTGACACCACTTATGCCCGCCCTTTAAAAGTTAAGGCAAGGCTTGTAAATAAAGAAACAGGCGAAATTAAGGAAAACACAATTTTTATGGGTGACCTTCCTTGGATGACAGATGCAGGTACATTTGTTATCAACGGCGCTGAGAGATGTATTGTATCTCAGCTCGTTCGTTCACCGGGTGTTTACTACAATATGGACCACGACAAGACAGGTAAGGAACTTTTTACAAACACAGTAATTCCTAACCGTGGTGCTTGGCTTGAATACGAAACAGACGCTAACGACCTTTTCTATGTAAGAATTGATAAGAACAGAAAGATTTATATCACAACTTTCCTTCGTGCATTAGGTCTCGGCACTGATTCCGAAATTGTTGATTTCTTCGGCGAGGATGAAAAAATTCTTGCTACTATCGACAAGGATACAACGAAAAATCAGGAGGAAGCTCTCCTTGAAGTTTACAAGAAGCTTCGTCCGGGTGAACCGCCTACACTTGAAACAGCTCAGGCGCATCTTGACGGTTTGTTTTTTGATGCTCACCGTTACGACCTTTCAAGAGTGGGCAGATATAAATACAACAAGAAGCTTTCATTAAGCGACAGACTTAAAGACAGAGTTCTTACTCAGCCTATCATTTCGCCTCAGGGCGAATTCCTTGCAGACGCAGGTGAAAAAATCAGCGAAGAGCGTGCAGTTGAAATTGAAAATGCAGGTGTTATGGTTGCATTTGTTGACGCTGACGGCAAGGAAGTAAAAATTGTTTCTAACGGTATGGTTGACATTTACAAGTATGTTGACTTTGATTGCAAAGAACTTGGTATTCATGAAAATGTTTGCTATAGAGTTCTTTCTGAAATTCTTGAAAAATGCGGTGACGATGTTGACGCTCTTAAAGAAGAAATTGAGCGCAGAGCCGACGACCTTGTTCCTAAGCACATCACTACCGATGATATTTTTGCCAGCGTATCTTACCTCATCAACCTTGCTCAGGGCGTAGGCAAGACCGACGATATCGACCACCTCGGCAACCGTCGTATCAGAGCTGTTGGCGAACTTCTTCAAAACCAGTTTAGAATCGGCTTTACCAGAATGGAAAGAGTTATCCGTGAGCGTATGACACTTCAGGCTCAGGATGATGACGGTGCTATCACTCCTCAGGCTCTTATCAATATCCGTCCTGTTGTTGCCGCTATTAAAGAGTTCTTCGGTTCATCTCCTCTTTCTCAGTTTATGGACCAGAACAACCCACTTGCAGAGCTTACTCATAAGCGTAGACTTTCAGCACTCGGTCCCGGCGGTCTTTCAAGAGATCGTGCAGGTTTCGAAGTTCGAGATGTACACTATACTCACTACGGTCGTATGTGTCCTATCGAAACACCTGAAGGTCCTAACATCGGTCTTATCTCTTACCTTGCTTGCTACAGCCGTCTTAACGAGTATGGTTTTATTGAAGCACCTTACCGTAAGGTTGACAAGGAAACAGGCGTTGTTACCGATGAAGTAGTTTATATGACTGCCGATGTTGAAGATAATTTCGTTGTTGCTCAGGCTAACGAACCTCTTGACGAAAACGGCAGATTTACAAATGCAAGAGTTACTTGCCGTTGCCGTGATGAATTCCTTACTCTTCCTCCTGAAAGAGTTGACTATATGGATGTATCGCCTAAGATGGTAGTTTCTGTTGCTACAGCAATGATTCCTTTCCTTGAAAACGACGACGCAAACCGTGCTCTTATGGGTGCTAACATGCAGCGTCAGGCAGTTCCGCTTCTTAAAACAGTGGCTCCTGTAGTCGGTACCGGTATGGAATATAAGGCTGCTTACGACTCAGGCGTAGTAGTTATTGCTAAGCGTGGCGGTGTTGTTTCAGCCGTTGACGCAACCACTATTGAAATTACAACTAATGACGGCGATGTTGACAAGTATGAACTTGTTAAGTTCCAGGGTTCTAACCAAGGAACTTGCATTAACCAGCGTCCTATCGTTTCACTCCATCAAAAGATTGAGGACGGACAGGTTATTGCCGACGGTCCTGCAACCTGCAACGGTGAAATTTCACTTGGTAAGAATGCACTTATCGGCTTTATGACTTGGGAAGGTTATAACTACGAGGATGCTGTTCTTATTAACGAAAAAATCGTAAGAGATGATGTTTACACTTCTATCCATGTTGTTGAACATGAAGTAGAAGCTCGTGATACAAAGCTTGGCCCTGAAGAAATCACAAGAGATATTCCGAATGTCGGTGAAGATGCTCTTCGTGACCTCGATGAAGACGGTATTATCCGTGTCGGTGCCGAGGTTCATTCGGGCGATATTCTTGTCGGTAAGGTTACACCTAAGGGTGAAACAGAACTTACAGCTGAGGAAAGACTTTTAAGAGCTATCTTCGGTGAAAAGGCAAGAGAAGTAAGAGATACATCAATGCGTATCCCTCACGGTGAATACGGTATTGTTGTTGATGTTAAGGTATTTACCCGTGCAAACAGCGATGAGCTTTCACCGGGCGTAAATAAAGTAGTTAGAGTATATATTGCTCAAAAGCGTAAGATTCAGGTCGGCGACAAGATGGCAGGTCGTCACGGTAATAAGGGTGTTGTTTCAAGAATTTTACCTCAGGAAGATATGCCATTCCTCCCTGACGGCAGACCTCTTGATATCGTTCTTAACCCTCTCGGCGTACCTTCTCGTATGAACATCGGTCAGGTACTTGAAGTTCACCTCGGCTATGCCGCAATGGCACTTGGCTGGAAGATGATGACACCTGTATTTGACGGTGCTCACGAACAGGATATCCGTGATTGCCTTGAACTTGCCGATATCGGTTACTATATCGATGAAAACGGCAAGAAAGTATATGACGGCAAGACCGAACTTATCGACGGTCGTACCGGTGAAAAGTTTGATAACCGTATAACTGTAGGTTATATGTATTATCTCAAGCTCCATCACCTTGTTGACGATAAGATTCATGCTCGTTCAACCGGTCCTTACAGCCTTGTAACTCAGCAGCCTCTCGGCGGTAAAGCTCAGTTCGGCGGTCAGCGTTTCGGTGAAATGGAAGTTTGGGCACTTGAAGCTTATGGTGCAGCTTACACACTTCAGGAAATTATTACTATTAAGTCAGATGATGTTGTCGGTCGTGTTCGTACTTACGAATCTATCGTTAAGGGCGAAAACATTCCAACAGCAGGTACACCTGAGTCATTTAAGGTTCTCTTTAAGGAACTTCAGGCACTCGGTCTTGATACTAAGGTTCTCGATAAGGACGGCAACGAGGTTGAGCTCAAGCAAGACCTTGACGACGGTTCGGGCATTCAACCAATCGATGAACAGGCATTTACAACAGTGAATGACTTTGAGGGTCAGGAAGGCTATGGAGTTGAAAACGCAGAGGACGGTCAGGAAGCAGGTCAGTCAGATGCTTTTGATGATTTGTTTGCAGATGGAGAAATCGACAGCAATGATGATTTCGGTTTCGATTTCGGCGATGATTCATCAGACGATGAATAATTCTGATTTGACTTCACTAATTCTAAATTAAATAAAGGAGTGCTTCCATATGGATAATTATGAAAACGAATTCAGTTCAATAAAAATCGGCCTTGCTTCACCGGAGCAGATTCGTGAGTGGTCTTACGGCGAAGTAACAAAGCCTGAAACAATAAATTACAGAACTCTTAAACCTGAGCGTGACGGTCTTTTCTGCGAAAGAATTTTTGGTCCTATGAAGGACTGGGAATGTCATTGCGGCAAGTATAAGAGAGTTCGCTATAAAGGTAAAGTCTGCGAGCGTTGCGGTGTTGAAATCACACGAGCAAAGGTTCGTCGTGAGCGTATGGGTCACATAGAACTTGCAGCTCCCGTTTCTCACATTTGGTATTTCAAGGGCATACCGAGCCGTCTCGGTCTTGTTCTTGATATCAGCCCGAGAAACCTTGAAAAAGTGCTTTACTTTGCACTTTACATTGTCATCGACCCGGGTGATACTCCTCTTGAAAAGATGCAGATTCTTAACGAAAAAGAATATGCTGAAATGAGAGAAAGATATGAAGACGATTTTAAGGCAGGTATGGGTGCCGAAGCTATTAAGGAACTTTTGCAGGGTATTGATGTACCAAAGCTTCGTGACGAACTTACTGCCGAACTTGACGGTGCTACCGGTCAAAAGAGAGTAAGACTCCTTAAAAGGCTTGATGTTGTTGACGCTTTCTATCACAGCGGCAATAAGCTTGAATGGATGATTCTTGACGCTATTCCAGTTATCCCTCCTGATATTCGTCCTATGGTTCAGCTTGACGGCGGCAGATTTGCTACCTCTGACCTTAATGACCTTTACAGACGAGTTATCAACCGTAACAACCGTCTTAAAAAACTTCTTGAGCTCGGTGCTCCTGAAATTATTGTTAGAAACGAAAAGAGAATGCTTCAGGAATCTGTCGATGCACTTATCGATAACGGTCGTCGTGGCCGTCCTGTAACCGGTCCTAATAACAGACCTCTTAAATCTCTTTCTGATATGCTTAAAGGTAAGCAGGGTCGTTTCCGTCAGAACCTTCTCGGTAAGCGTGTTGACTATTCAGGTCGTTCGGTTATCGTTGTAGGTCCTGAACTTAAAATGCACCAGTGCGGTCTTCCAAAAGAAATGGCTATCGAGCTTTTCAAACCTTTCGTTATGAAACGACTTGTTGAAAAGGGTATTGCTTCAAATATCAAATCAGCAAGAAAGATGGTAGAAAAGGCTGACAGACCTGAAGTTTGGGACTGCCTTGAAAAAGTAATTAAGGACCATCCGGTTATGCTTAACCGTGCTCCTACACTTCACAGACTTGGTATTCAGGCATTTGA